>JAHFOV010000069.1 GCA_023261505.1 Planctomycetota bacterium | reverse complement strand
GGGTCTGAAATTGTGACTCCGTTGTTGTCAAGGTTAGTTACAGCAGTACCCCCTGGCTTATGAGACCAGCATCCATTGCGGCCTTTTCTGTACCAGTGGAAGTCTCCTCCAGGCCATATGACCAACGCTACCAAATGACCTTCATTTGGGCACTTATTATCTGCGGTAGGACTATCAATTAGTTCATCCTTCACGGCTGCAGGCTTGACAGAGGCACACTTAAATGCCATGTACTTTGCCCCTGCCGCAAGGCCCGGTTGGGCAAACGTGTCGGTCCTGTAGTTAGTGGCATAGTTGTAACAGTTGTTCTTCGGCTGCCTCTGAGGGACGTTCCACCAGGCGGGCTCATAGAGGGGGGCACACTTGCAGGGTTGTTTCAATGGCCAAACTGGTTTCCCCTCCCACGGCCACCCCAACCTTACCTCATGAAAGTGCTCAATTTCCTTCTTCAAAAGTCCTGGGAACTCTTCTCCAAGTTTAAGCCTTCGGATGGGGCCTGTGCTTCCACAGACAAAATCCTCGAAAGCCTCATCTGCTGCACGATGGGCAAGGCGGGGACCAAACATATCACCATGGGCCAATCGAAATACCCTGGGAAGCCCCTTAACAGGTTCACCAACTTGTTCTATGATTAGCCCCCTATATCCTAATGATGGCTCTGGAGGAAGTCCCCTTTCCCCTTTTCCAATCCTCCGTGTAGGTTGCAAACGCTTTATTGCTTCTTGGGCTTCCTTTCCGGTTAGCTCAAGGACAGGATTTTCCCTACCGCTAAAAATATCTATCGTAATCCGTAGCGCCATATTATCCCTTTTTATTTTTAGATTAAGAATACCTTTTTGTTGCGGTAAGAATAGCCACCAAACGTAAAGGAACTTACCCTCTTCTCCTCTTTTTAATTTACATTATTTTCCCAATGTCACCTCCCTTTCTCTGCCAGGCAAGATTTCGTCTAACTATTTATATCTGAAATATTTGGTTATGCTCCCAAATTGGCATACATGAAATATTTCATTTGTACACTACCCTAGAGGGAAGAGGGGATAACATTTCCCCACACCTACCCCCTTCAATTTTGACCATAGTATATCAGTTTGGTCACAGTATATATCAGGAAATACGTGTATTCAACACTTTTCCTTAAGGGGCATCTTGAAAATATAAAAAAGGCAGGCAGGCCACAAATTGGGGCACATTATTACAAATTTCGTATATGTAATTTGAGACCTCTGAGAAACTCCGCACAATTGTCGTTCCTTCTCCGCCTGAGGCGGGTCAGGACGGCGTCTGAGGGAGTGAAATCCGCCTAAGGTGGAAAGAATCTCTCTTCGCTTCCCCTTCGCTACGCTCAGGGCTTCGGCTCTCTCAGAATGACACGCAGTGTTGTAGCGACTTTCACAGAGGTCTCAATTCTCTTTTTAAGGGAACGAGTATTTGCAAAACTCTCCGTTAACAAAAAAGCCTAAAAATGGTTGCAAATTTTAACTTTTTAGCAATTTTTTGATAAAATTTAGTGCTTTTTTCACCTCTTTTGGGGAAATCTCAGCTGCGGCCTCTTTCTTGATTACTAGTTGGTAGCGTGCGAGCTTGTCTCGCACGTTTGCCCCGGCCTTGCGTGCGGCACGAGGTCGCTCGCTACATGAGGCCGCTTCAGAAGGCTCCAGTATGTGTATTTCAGGGCAATCGTGTCCCTTGTAGCCCTCTATAAGTACAAGGTCTGTATTTGAGAAGTATTTGGTTATAAGCCTTTTTAAGGGAGGCGTAGAGTTTAATCCTGAAATGAATGCAAGTTTCTTAGGGGAAGAAATAAGGACGCTGTCAGCCCCTGCCTGATAATATTTGTAGGTGTCTTTACCAGGATAGTCTATCTCGAACTCCCGCACATTGTACTTAAGGGTACCAACCCTGTAACCCTCTTTTTTTAGCAGTGGAAGAAGCCTCTCTATCAGGCTGGTCTTACCAATCTTTTTTCTTCCGACAACGGCAATAAAAGTGACCCTTGAAGGACCCCCCATATCTCGTCTAAACTCCTATGGGCCGTTTGCCCCTGCCTCTGTTGGCGTTATCTGCCTTACTTCTTCAAGTATTTCTTCGCCACCCGATTTGAACAGTTTTTGGGCCAGCTCTACCCCAATTTCCTTTGCCCTGGTAACGGGACCACTATTGGAGTCTCTTATTATTTTCTTGCCATCCAGTGAGCAAATAACGGCCTGAAGTTCTAATGTTTCTTTCCTGACCTGAGCGTTAGCCCCAATGGGTACCTGACACCCCCCCTCTAGCTCCAGCATTAACGCCCGCTCGGCCTCTACCGCCTGGCGAGTAGGTAAATGGTCTATTGGGGAGACAATGGGCTCTATATCCTTATCTCCTTTGCGTATCTCTATGGCAAGGGCGCCCTGGCCTACAGCGGGGAGCATTTCTTCAAAAGGTATCTCATAGGCTGAGTCCAGAGGTGTACCTAAACGGTTTACCCCGGCCCTGGCTACTACGATGGCGTTAAGTCCCGTGGTCTTCAGTTTAGTTAGCCTTGTATCCAGATTGCCCCTGAGGTCCAATACCTCAAAATCGGGCCTGAGGGCAAGAAGCTGGGCCTTGCGGCGCAGGCTGCTGGTACCTATCTTTGCCCCTATTGGTAACTGACGAAGATTTTGTATACCATTACTTATGAGAAGGTCATGGGGGTTTTCCCTTTCGGGGATTGCTCCCAAAGTCAAGTCGGTAGGAAGCTCGGTAGGCAAATCCTTAAGGCTATGAACGGCCAGGTCAATTCTGCCCTCCTGGAGGGCTACCTCTAGTTCCTTTGTGAAAAGCCCCTTTCCGCCGATGCGCGATAGGGCCACATCGGTAATCTTGTCACCCCTGGTATGTATTATTTCTATAGAAAATTCAAGGTGGGGATTTAACTTTTCCAACTGGGCCTTGACCCAGTTAGTCTGAGCTAAGGCCAGCTTGCTACCCCTTGAACCTATGATAACTTTTGACTTCAATCTACTTAAACCCCTCTCTACTTTTAATGCACTATATAATAAAAACTAATTTTTATATAATTTAAAAATACCTTATGTTAGGGAAAAATACAATTCCATATTTCTATTAGAGTGCAACATGCCCCAACTCAAGAAAGATATTGCCTTTGTAGAATTTGATGATGCAGGTAAAGTGAGTTTTAAGGAACTGCTGAAGAGTGTAAGTTCCGATCCCTCAATCGCTAATAACAAACCACTGCAGTATTTTCAGATAGACCCTAGAAACGGGGATAGGGTAGTATACTCAATCGCCAGGGCCAGAAGGCCGCACGATACAAACAAATTATCATTAGAAGGAACGCAGCCTACCGCCTCTGGCAGTTGCGTGGTTTGCGAGGGTAAAACTACCGCTATAGTGGACATGGCTTCCACCTCTGAGGGTTTCACTTTTATAAACAAGAACCTCTTTCCTATCACGTACCCATTTGAGGAGGAGCCTAAAGGCAGTGACCCTTTCAGCAGGACAGGCCAATGCGCCATAGGGACACACTTCCTCCAGTGGCCTAGCAACCGTCACGATAGGGATTTAGACAACATGCCCCTGGAGGATACCTTTATTGTGCTAAAGAGGCTGTGCGTTCTGGAAAAAAATCTCCTCCATTCCGCTGTCTCCGGGATGCCTTTAAGCTACAGGCATAAGGATGGAAATCACTACGGTTACATCGGCGTGATTAAAAATATGGGCAGATTGGTGGGTGGATCCATCGTGCATGGGCATCATCAGATTGTCCATACCAATATAAAACCACGTAAAATAATGGACTATCAGCGCTTTAAAGAATCCGCCTTAGGCGGAGGAATGGGTTTCTCTCAATACCTCCTGGAGTGTAATCCAAAAGAGTATTTCGTGAAGGAATACAAGGGTGGGACAGTACTACTTATACCTCACTTTATGAAGAGGCCCCTTGAAGCTATGATTCTGTTCAGAGGCAGTTCTAAGGATTACCTTCATCACCTCAGCGAAGAGGAGCTTTACTCCCTGGGGGAGGCCCTGCACGACGTTACGGACGCTCTAAAAATTCTTATGCCCAGGCTGGGAAGGGAACTGGCCTATAACTGGATAATATATGAGGGGGATATTGGAGGTGTGCACGTAGAAATCCTCCCCTGGACCCAGGAAATGGGGGGTTATGAGCAGTTAGGCATATACCTATGCCAGGGCCATCCTGAATCCACGGCAAGTTATTATCGGGAGCTAATACATTGAATGACAGAGTCACCGCCCACAGTGGTAATCCCTCTGAATCCCCCTTTACTAAAGGGGGACTAAGGGGGATTAATGAACTGGAGATACGGCCAGGCCGGTTGGTGGGAGAGGTTTATCTTCCAGGCTCCAAGAGCTTAACCAACAGGTCCCTTCTCATTTCAGCCCTCGGCGGTAGCACCGCTGGCGACGGGGAATCCATCATAAGCAATGCCCTCTTCAGCGAAGACACAGACTATATGGCCTCTGCGCTGAAAGCCCTGGGGTTCTCTGTAGAAGAAAATAAAAAGGAGAAACAATTCAAGGTAAAGGGGCTTGGGGGCATTATCCCATCCAAAAAGGCCAAATTGTTTGTAGGCAACGCCGGTACCGCCATGCGCTTCCTTACTGCCATGCTCACCCTGGGAGGTGGCAGGGCCACTCCCTACGAAGGCGAATATGAGATTGATGGTGTAGAGAGGATGAGACAGCGTCCCATACAAGACCTTCTAGATTGTTTAAATCAGTTAGGTGCTGATGTTAGGAGCAAATTTAACAACGGCTGTCCCCCCGTAATAATAAAAGCCAGTGGACTCGAAGGAGGGCAGGCCAGGATGAAAGGCAACCTGAGCAGTCAATATTTTACTGCCGTCCTTCTCAGTGCCCCTTACGCCCGAAAGGATGTAGAAATTAAAGTTATCGGGGAGCTAGTGTCCAGGCCATATACCGTAATGACCATAGGACTAATGAAAAGGTTTGGGGTATCAGTGGAAAATCAGGGCTATGAAAACCTTTTCGTGAAGGCAGGCCAGAGGTACTCTCCCTTACAGTACGAGGTGGAAGGGGATGTTACCAGCGCCTCCTATTTCCTGGCCGGGGCGGCTATTACATCAGGCAAAGTGCGGGTGCATGGAATTTCGAGGGACTCGCTCCAGGGGGATATTAGATTCGTAGACATCCTTGAAGAAATGGGCGCAAGGGTAGAATGGGGAGAGGGCTGGGTGGAGCTAGAAGGAAATTCACTTAAGGGAATAGAAGTAGATTTGGGGGAGTGCCCGGACTTAGCCCAGACCCTTGCCGTGGTGGCCTTATTCGCCGAGGGAAGGACAAGGATAAGAAATGTGGCCAACTTGAGGATAAAGGAGACTGACCGTATCCATGCAGTAGTTACAGAACTGGAAAGGTTAGGGGTAAAGGCCAGGGAGTACGAGGACGGTTTTGAGATTGAACCTGGCAAACCCAGGGCCGCCAGGATAGAGACCTATGGTGACCACAGGATGGCCATGAGCTTCGCCCTAGTAGGGCTAAGGGTTCCTGGGATAGTGATAAAAGACCCTGCCTGCGTGGCCAAGACCTTCCCAGGATATTTTGAGGAGCTTGAGAGACTGAGACAGCCTGCATAAGTAGCCGCAACCTTTAGGTTGCGTTGTTTTACGCAGGCTAAAGCCTGCGGCTACATATTGATTAGTGAATTCTGAATTATGACTGAGGACGAACGTTATATGCTTAGGGCCCTGGAGCTGGCAGAGAGGGGCCGTGGAATGGTGGAACCCAACCCTATGGTGGGGGCCTTGGTGGTGAAGGATGGGAATGTTCTGGCAGAGGGCTGGCATGAACGTTTCGGCGGCCCCCACGCAGAAGTTATAGCCCTTGATAGGACATCCGCCTCAGGCGGACAGGCAAAAGGGGCAACCCTTTACGTGACCCTCGAGCCATGCGCCCATTTTGGTAAGACACCCCCTTGTGTTGAAAAGATTATCAGTTCTGGTATAAGAAAGGTCGTTTTCCCCCTTATTGACCCCAATCCTTTGACATCGGGCAAGGGGAGACAAGGCTTACTGGAGGCGGGGATTGAGGTGGTGGAAGGGGTACTAAGAGAGGAGTCAAAGAAACTTAATGCCCCTTTCTTTAAGCTAATGACAACTGGCATGCCTTACGTAATCGCCAAATGGGCCATGAGCCTGGACGGCAAAACCGCTACACACACAGGGGATTCTCGCTGGGTCTCCTCCAAAGAGTCCAGGGAGTACGTCCATAAAGTCAGGTCTCAGGTGGATGCGGTGGTGGTGGGAATTAATACCGTCCTGAGAGACGACCCCCTTTTAACCTCCAGGATTGCGGGAGGCATCCGCCTGAGGCGGACGAAGAGGATAGTGTTAGACTCGCAGGCGCGGCTTCCTATGGATTGTAAATTGCTTAAGAGCCTGGAAGAGTCAGAAGTCATAATAGCTACAACAACCTCTGCACCTGAGGAAAAGGTTGAGGCTCTTAAAAAAGCAGGTGGTGAGGTGTTAATCCTAAAGGGCGACGAAAGGGGAGTGGACCCTGCAGAGGTTCTCAAAGTTCTGGGTCAAAGGCAGTACACCAATGTACTCCTTGAAGGGGGCGGTGCCCTTACAGCCTCTTTCTTCGAGAAGGGTTTGGTGGATAGGGTAATGGTATTCATCTCTCCAAAGATTATAGGGGGCGAGGAGGCCAAATCCCCCGTAGGGGGTAAGGGAGTGGCGAGCGTAAAGGAGTCGGTGAGGCTAAAAGAAATTCAGATAACAAGGTTTGCAGAGGACGTGCTTATAGAAGGAGAGATATTGTAGCCGCAACCTTTAGGTTGCGTTGTTTTATGCAGCGCAGGCTAAAGCCTGCGGCTACAAAACGTGAGGAGGATGAGTTGGCACTTAAATATTTTCTTTACTTTTTGTTGGGAGGATGTATAGTCACTCTTGTGTCCTATTTTGGGGCCACAAAGCGAACCTTATTATCATCTTTCATTGCAACGTTGCCCTGTCTGAGTCTTGCAACCTTTATCCTTATATACAAGGAGGGCGGGGTCGGAGCGGCCATAGCCTACGGCAAGGGACTCATCCTATTCTTGCCGGCATGGTTATGTTATGTTGTTATGGCGATCTTCCTTTTACCCAGGTGGGAGATGTGGAAGGCCCTTTCTGTAGCCGTGATGGCCTATTTCATTGTAGCCCTTGTCACTAAGAGACTTTCTGAATCCTTTTGAGGTCTTGAGGTTAAAGCTGAAATGCCAAAGCCCAAATGTCATAACTCAAAAACGAATGTAAGGGTTTTGCTTTCCATTTGGATTTTGATCCCTGGATTTCTTTTTTGTTTTTTTATACCAGGTTGCGTTTTCGTTTCTGAGCAATGGGTACGGGGTTACGTACAGCATGAAATGGCCGGGGTAAAAGATATGGTGGCAGAAGAGGTTTACCCCACCGAGAAGGCCATATTAGATATTAAAACTCAGATGGCCACCCTAAGTGTGGAACTAAAAAACATTAAGGATGGACTGCGGGGTCTCAAGGAGACCATACAGGGGGGTAGTTTAAAATCGGAGGAGATGGGGAAGAAAGTCGCTGAGCTTAATAAGGAATTAACAAGTTTGCAGGAAAAGGTGGAAGACTTGACGGGAGACCTCAAAAAACTCCATCTGGATTTAAACCAGATTCAAACTGGTATGGAGGCTATTAGTAAAAAGCAGGAATCCACTCTGGCTGAGACAATAACAGAGCCAGAAACCTCAACAGAAGAAACCAAAGTGCTAAAAAAGGGAGATAGGAATGACAAATAAGATGCTCTTTGCAGGTCTTTTTGGGATATGTCTTACTTTGGGATGTGGCGCAACCCAACAGTGGGTTAAGGATTACGTTGGCAGGGAGAATGTATCGGTGAAAACGGAGTTCAGAGAGAGGCTTCAGCCACTCGAACAGAGTCTAGCAGAAAACAAAACCCAGGGGGAAGCCCTTAAGAAAGACATGGCCAAAATTGGTGCCTCGCTCGACACCCTTCAGAAAAAACTTGATGATTTATCAAAAAGCCTCAGTGATGTAACCCAGGGCTACAAGGCCGAAGCGACGGGGGTGCGACAGGATGTTGAGAAAGAAGTCGTAGACCTCAACGAGAAGGTAAACGACCTCAAGGACAAGCTAGGCAAATTGACTGCAGGACTACTAAATTTTCAGAAGAGTATTGACCAGCTCAGTAAGAGGTTAGAGCGCGTTGCGCCAGCGCCTGCTCCTCCTTCTGTTCCTTAGGTCAATTGGTAAGTAAAAAAACGGTAACAAGTTAAAATGCCTTGCAAGACCTCTTGCCTTGTAGCTATAGTCTTGTTTTTCTTCGCTTTTAATGCCGTTGCTGCGGGCAAGCCACTACGTGTCCATGTCTTAGATGTAGGGCAGGCTGACTGCATTATTATAGAGTCTCCCGGTGGGAAGCTCCTGGTTGTGGACGTGGGCGAAGACACCAGACGTCCAGGCAACGAGGCCGCAGTCTTCTACAACTACCTTGTAAATGAATTAAACAAGCAAGTCATTGATTATCTCCTTATTACTCATTATCACGAAGACCATATGGGCTGGCCAAGGGAGATTCTTCCAACGGGGCTTTTTTATCTCCATCGCCAGGCGGGGATAAGCATACGCAAGGTTATTGATAGGGGACTGGAGGTAATCTCTGATTCCCCCCTTTGCCAGAAATACCAGGAGTGGGTTAAGGCAAGTGGTATTCGCCGGGAAACAATAGAATTTCGCTCCAGGGAACAACCACCACAAATTGACCTGGGGGATGGGATATTAATAGATGTGATAGCCTTTAACAGTCGGTTTGACAGGGGCAGGGGGGACATAATCCTTAAAGACCCGGAAGAGCAGCAGCAAGCCGATGAACACAATTTCTCAATAGTCTTTGTCCTCCATTATGACAAGTTTGATATGTACTTTGGAGGGGATATCAGTGGCTATCAAAGGGAGACTCTCAGGGACATTGAGTCAAGATTCCTGCATAGGCTAAAGGAGGTAGAGGTTTGCAAGGTGAGCGACCACGGTTCTGTATGGGCTTCAAGGCTTGAGCTGATAGAAATCTTAATGCCCGAGGTCTCAATCATTTCTTGCGGAAGGGGTTACGGCATGCCCCACAGGGAAACAGTGGAAAAATTGCTAGGGTTTAAAGACCCTGCCTCAGGGAGGCCCACAGGGAGCGACATATATCAAACTGGGGGTCAGGACGGTTTTATATCTTCCCAACCCCATCCTGAGACTGGAAAAGTGCAGGTCATAACTGCCAGCCCAATAATTATAGAAACAGACGGAAAAAAATCATTTTACGTGAAACATAAGGAGATTATCCAGGAATACCTCCTTCATGAAGCCGGCCCTTACAGGAATAGATAGCCAGTCTAAAAACACAAAATTTGGGCAAAAAATTCCCAAATTTGCAAATAAAAGCACTGAAAAACGATATTTCCCAGTGCTTTTTTGCACAAAAAAAAGCCCTCCAGAAAGGAGGGCTTAACGATAAGGCGGGCTAAATGGAAGGACTAAGTGGTTTTTGGGGTGGAAAGTCTACCGAAGAATTTGCCCATTAAGTCCTTCCAGGAGATGTGGTACTTGCAGGTCGTTAGGTACCCGACCAGGATGATAGCATAGATAACACCCACTGTATATGGGCTGTAACCATACTTCATCACTGCAAGGCACCCAACGCCAAAGAAGAAAGCTACTGTAACTACCGATGCACAATACATTTTGTAGCTTACCTGGTACCACCATCTCAGCAGATACCCGAGCAGTGCTAGAAAGATTATGATGGGAACAGCAAAATACCAATTGATGAGATGGACGTAAATATTAAGTGTGTGTAGCATGGCACTTACCTCCTAACAGACGTGATACTACACGAAACCCACTAAACCCAATCTACATGAAAATATACCATCAAAAGTTCTTTTTGTCAAGTTACAAAACCCCTATTAAGTCTATATGGCAATAACACTTGCAGAAACACCTAATAATTAAGCCAAAATGGTAGTATCAAGAAAGAGGCGTTTCCTTGCAAACAAAATTTAAAATTATATTAATCGAGACCTCTGAAAAGTCGTACGTGTAATGTAGCCGCACCCTTTATGGGTGCGTATAACGCAGGCTAAAGTTCGCCAGAGGCGAATCTGCCTTAGGCACGACCTGCAGCTACCCTTAAATTGACCAATTAGAGTACTTTTGCAGAAGTCTCTAAGCATATGAAAAAGTGTTACTCCTGTATATACTCCACACGTGGTTAATACTTTTTTATTGATTTTTTTTGGAGAAGCAAATACACTGTTTTTAGCCCCCATTTCTACCTTTGGAAGAGCGCCTTGGGTTAATATTCGGTATTGGTGAAATCCTTGGTGGATTGTCGTTTACGTAATACTCAAAATGCTAAATATTATTGACGGTTATAACTTCATATTTAAAATCCCCAGGCTTGAAGCACTAATTGAAAGCGTTAGCCTGGAAAAGGCAAGGGAGGAACTCCTATCCCTGCTGTCACGTTATAAGCTTATTAGCAAGCAGGACTTTACCGTAGTCTTTGATGGTAGGGGACAGAAGGAGTACCAATCCGGGTCCTTGCCAGCCTCAAGTGAATTCCAGGGGGTAAAGGTGTTATTTTCCAAGGACGTCACAGCTGATGAAGACATAATCTCTCTGATGCAGGTCTTTCCCAACCCTAAAGAAATCACTATAGTTACTTCTGATAATGGCATTCTTAATGCTGCCAGGCGGCGGGGATGTCACACAAGCCACCCAGAGGAGTTTTACAAAAAGATTACCCACACCCTTAAGAAAGAAAAATTTACCAGTACCAGGGAGCCCAGCAGCAAGTTTCAAGAACTCCAGGAGCACGAGGTAAAATACTGGCTAAAATACTTCCAGGAGAGATTGGAAGGAGAGGGAAAATAATAATCAAGATGAGACCTACCGGTGTATTGTCTTTGACGATCTATTTAGTAAAATAGAGCCATGGAATTTTTAACTAACAGAATACTCTGTGGAGATGTGATAGAAATTTTACCCACAATTCCTGACCACTGCATAAACCTAATTGTAACATCGCCTCGTAAGGGATGGATAAGCACAAGGGAGAAACATGAGCCCATATTGGTTAGTGGTTGGTACACCTAGAAATTGGAAATTTGCTTTTGAGAATGGAAACATTTGGGGGCTAAAGGAATTCCGTGAGATGATATCGCTCTGGAATTTACTAGAAGAGGGAGACAAACTACTATTTTACCTTTCAAACCCAGTGATGGGTGTAGTTGGTATTGGAAAAGTCACAACTAAGTTCCGTCAAACCAACCCTCTTTGGCCTGATGAAGTTCGTAAGGGGTCTGTACTTTGGCCATTGAGGTTTGAATTTGGGGTTGAGTATTGTTTGAGCCCCTTGCTTTGGGAGACAAAGTGTTATCGCGAAACGAACTTACAACTTATTACAAGAATGGTTTTTCAATGTATACCTACTAAAGTTGTTAGCACTGTGCGCAAACATTTTGGACTTTCAACCGAATTTGATGAAACATATATACCTACTACAAAATCTTTTTCAGTTTCAGGGCAGAATACGCAGTTAGACCATGAATCTATAAAACAACAAATCGTCGAGATTGGACGGATACAAGGTTTCTTAGCGGAGATGGAATATCCTGTTGACAGTACCCGTTTGGATGTTGTCTGGAGGCGTGTAGAGAGGTCGGTTCCAACTTATGCATTTGAGGTTCAAGTAGGGGGCGATATTTACCACGCCCTTGCCAAGTTAAAGCATGCATATGATCTTTGGAACAGCCATATCTTTTTAACTGCAGATATAAGTGAACGGAGAAAATATGAGGAGTTGCTTGCCGGGACTTTTCATGAGATTAAAGAAAGAATTAAATTCCTCAGTTTGAATGAAATCGCCGAATTGTACAAGAGAAAATTGAGCTATAAAGAGTTTGAAAGGCAACTAGAGATTATGGTGTAATGCCTTGCAACGGAGGTTGATATGCAAAAGCAAAATTATGCGCAGGTTTGTTGGATAGCAGATGATGTAGTAGAGAATTGCAAGCAATTTGGTATTCGCATAACAAAAAATGATGCTAAAAAGGTGCTTGCGCAAGAAGAACGACATATCATTGATGCAATGGTTGAGGCTGGCTGGCAGGTTATTGAAGACGCTTTGCTGCAAAGGCAAAGATAGCCTGAAAACTGAACCATCCAAGACAAAAATTTACAGAGATAGGTCAGGACAGGCATTATGGACAGAGATTACGGGTGACCCCGATTTCTATTTGAAGTTAGTTAGATTAATGAAAGATGGACCTTCTAAACACAGAGTTATCTATAAAAAGGCTTGGGAACGTGCCATCAATCGTTTTACCGCAGAGTTTATAAAGGATTTCTGTAATGGAGATGGTTCTGTAAACTGGGAAAGATTTGTTGAATTTAACAGCGGAGTGCAATAACTTTGATGAGACCTTCTGACGTTCCTACAGGGCATTAACTATGCATATAAAAAACAAGGTTCAGATGGAATCTCAGAATATGAATGAGAAAAAACCCTCGGGTATTCCTTCGTGGTTAAGGTGGTTACCTGCCATTAGTTACGCAGGCTTAATCTTCGTGGCCTCCTCCCTCCCCCAGCCCATACCAGAAATCCCTATCCCCTACATAGATAAACCAATCCACTTCATTGAATACGCTATATTATGCCTCCTCCTCTGTTGGCCCCAGTCCGCCGGCAGACCCGGCGAGGCTACAAAACCCATCAAAAAAGTAGTCTTTTTTTCTATAATTGCCGCTTCTTTATACGGAGCCAGTGACGAGATACATCAATACTTTGTGCCCGGCAGGTGTTGTGAATTTTCGGACTGGGTCTCGGATACTTTAGGGGCCTCATTCGCAGGATTTCTC
>JAHFOV010000068.1 GCA_023261505.1 Planctomycetota bacterium | reverse complement strand
ACCCTTTACCTGACTTCTTTCCCAGCCAGCCTGCCTCCACATACCTTCTAAGAAGTGGACACGGCTTGTACTTTGCGTCGCCAAACTCCCTGTGGAGGGTCTCAAGGATAGAGAGACATGTATCCAGGCCGATAAAATCTGCAAGTGCCAGAGGACCCATCGGGTGATGGGTGCCCAGCGTCATGGCCGTATCAATTGCCTCCCTGGTAGCCGTACCCTCCATGAACATGTACACAGCCTCATTGAGCATGGGCATGAGGATACGGTTAACGATAAAACCAGGATAGTCCTTTACCTCCACAATAGTCTTGCCCAGTAGGTGGCAAAGTTCCTGGGCCTTCTTAAGGGTCTCCTGAGAGGTCTTGAGACCACATACTATTTCCACCAGTTCCATTACCGGTGCAGGGTTCATGAAATGGATGCCTATTACCCTTTCTGGCCTTTTGGTAACGGAGGCCAATCTGGTAATGGGTATAGAAGAGGTGTTGGAGGCAAGGATGGTTTGCGTTGGGATGATGCTATCAAGTTTCTTGAAGATTTCTAGTTTTAGGGATTCTATCTCTGACACCGCCTCAATAATTATTTCAGCCCCGGCCAGTTCTTCCAGCCCCTGGACACCCTTTATCCTTTTGAGTACCTCCACCTTCTTCTCCTGGGGGAGCCTGCCCCTCTGGACTAACTTGTCCAGGTTTTTGGCCACACCCTCCAGTGCCTTCTGGAGGAGGTCTTTATTGGCCTCTACTACCATGACCTCCAGCCCGGCACTAGCGGCAAGCTGGGCAATACCCTGCCCCATCTGCCCGCCTCCTACTATACCTAATCGGTTTATGGTCATGTATTGTCCTCCTACTATTTAAACTTTATTACGCAGGCTAAAGCCTGCGGCTACATCATTTCCACTGCCAGGGCAACGGCCTCACCGCCGCCAATGCACAGACTGGCAATTCCCGTTGACCCATGGCGCTCCTTTAGTGCATAAAGGAGGGTAGTAAGTATCCTGGCGCCGCTTGCCCCAATGGGATGTCCGAGGGCAATTGCGCCTCCTCTAACATTGACTTTATCCAGGCTGAGTTTCAGTTCTTTGTATATTGCAATACAAGTGGAGGCAAAGGCCTCGTTTATCTCAAATAAATCAATATCCTTTACACCCAGGTTCAACTTTCTTAAGAGTTTATTTATGGCCACTACAGGTGCCAGAGAAAAAAGTTCAGGTGCTGTCGCCGCCTCCGAGTAGCCCAGTATTCTGGCCATAGGTTTAACCCCTAATTTTTTTGCCCTCTCTTCAGAGCTTAGGACCAATGCTGCCGCACCATCGCTTAGGGCAGAGGAATTGGCCGCTGTGAGAACCCCTTCCTCCTTAAATGCAGGGGACAGAGTGGGCATCTTTTTTGTGTCTAGCCTCTTCGGGCATTCATCCTTCGTCACTAAAATTCTTCTACCCAGGTGGGCAGCCTCAACAGGGAAAATCTCTTCCTTAAATAACCCCAGCCTCTGAGTTTGAAGTGCCCTCTCATAGCTCTGGAGGGCAAGTTCGTCGGCCTCTTTACGGCTTATACCGTATCTCTCTGCAATGAGTTCTGCGGCGTAACCCATGTGAAAGTTATTGTAAGCATCCCACAACCCATCTTTTATCATACTATCAACAAGAGAGCCATGGCCCATGCGGTAGCCCCACCGTCCCTGTTCCAGAAGATAAGGGGCAGAGCTCATACTCTCCATTCCGCCAGATAGTACCACCTCTGCATCGCCACATAATATGGCCTGGGCTCCTAGCATAACGGCCTTTAACCCGGAACCACATACCTTGTTCACTGTCAGTGCACTAGTGGTGTTGGGCAGTCCGCACCCAAAGGCCACCTGTCTGGCGGGGGCCTGTCCCAGCCCGGCGGTGAGGACGTTTCCCATTATGACCTGTTCCACCTCGGCTGTATTTAGACCAGCCCTCCCGATGGCCTCTTTTGCAGCCAAGGCTCCTAGCTGGGTTGCGGGGATTTGACTCAAGGAGCCATTGAAGCTCCCGATGGGTGTCCTGGCTGTACTGAGAATGACAGGTGTTTTCAGCATCAACCTTGATATATTAGCCCTAATCGGCTTTATTTCAAATAGTTTTTGGAAGGTACCGGGTGCAGTAATGGGATTGCTAAGGAATTAAATTTATAAGGAGACCTCTGCAAAATCGTACGTGTAATGTAGCCGCACCCTTTATGGGTGCGTATAACGCAGGCTAAAGTTCGCCAGAGGCGAATCTGTTCGCCACAAAAATTGGCGAATCCGAAATAAGCGAATCCGCCTATCTTTTTGGTGGACCTTAGGCACGACCTGCGGCTACCCTTAAATTGACCAATTAGAGTACTTTTGCAGAGCTCTCAATTTGTCGTAACCCGCTTAAACTTGTCTTCTGCAGGCATGTTTAGTATCATAAAGCGATGTTGAGGCACACCTTTATTCACATCCCAGGGGTGGGGAAGGTTACAGAAAAGAGGCTTTGGGAATGCGGCGTCAGAAGCTGGGAAGAATGCCTGTCAGCTTTAGGAGGGTCCGAAAAGCTTCCCCTTTCCCTAAGGGCATTGAAGGTTGTAGAATCTCACCTGGAGGATTCTCATCGTTCGCTTTCTCAAGGAGAGGCAGGTTTTTTTGAGGAGTGGCTACCCTCTGGGGAAAAGTGGAGGATGTACTCAGATTTTGCTGGCGGGGCTGTTTTTCTAGACATCGAGACCACAGGGCTTTCCTCGTTTTGGAACGATATTACTATCATTGGCGTTTATGATTCCCAGGGGCCTAAGGTCTTTGTGAAGGGGCAAAATCTGGGGGATTTCCCTGCTGCAGTGGGGAATTATACCCTTCTCATAACCTATAATGGGAAACAATTCGATGTGCCTTTTTTAAAGGCACATTTCCCGGGCCTTAAGCTGCCTGATGCACATCTTGACCTGAGGTTCTTTATGAGTAGTCTAGGGCTATCTGGAGGACTCAAGAAGATAGAGAGAGTGTTGAGCATAGGGAGGGAAGGCCCTTTGCGGGAAGTGGATGGATACATGGCCGTAAGACTGTGGCAGGAACATCTGAAGGGTAATAGAACTGCCCTGGAAACACTAATACGATACAACCTGGAAGATGTGGTGGGCCTGAAGGCCGTAGTGGAAAGGGCCTATAATATGGCCATTAAGAGGCTACCCCTACCTGTACCTAGCATTCATGAGGGAGAAAGACCGAGGCTGGACCTCCCCTACGATTCCGAGTTGATAACATGGTTAAGGAGGACTATAGACTATGGACATTAGACTATAGACAAAGTCTAAAGTCCAAAGTCTAGGGTCTAGAATGATAAAACTGGGCACCAGCGGTTTTTCCTTTGAGGACTGGAAGGGCCCAATCTACCCCCTTAAAATAAAAAAACAGGATATGCTCCCCTACTACGAGAAGGAGCTGGGCTTTAAATGCCTGGAGATAAATTCAACTTATTATACCCTGCCCTCCCCAAAGAGCATGGAGGGGATGGTGAAAAAGACCTCAGAGGATTTTGAGTTCACTGTTAAGGCATTTAAGGGTATGACTCACGAGATATGGGATAAAGATACTAAAGAACTTCTGGATAATAGAGGGGTATTTGAGAAATTCAATTTCTCTATGACACCCCTTAGGGAAGCTGGGCGACTGTGCTGTATCCTGGCCCAGTTTCCCCCATGGTTCTATCCCAAAAAGGAGAATTTTGATTATCTTAGAGCCTTTAAGGAAAGGACTGGCGACCTACCGGTAGTTGTCGAGTTCAGAAATCTTGCCTGGCATAAGGATTCTACGTTAGAGTTCCTTAAAAAGGAGGGGTTGGGATACTGCGTTGTGGATGAGCCTCGTCTGCCCGGTCTAATGCCTTTTAACCCCAAGGCAACCTCCTCTATTGGATATTTTCGTTTTCATGGCAGAAATCCCAACTGGTTCCGTGTGCCCGTATCGGTAAGATATGATTATCTTTATAAAGACGAAGAACTACAGGAATTCCTCTTTCCAATAAAAGAGGTAGAAAGTCTTACTGAGACCACATTTGTCTTCTTCAATAACTGCCATGTCGGGTCTGCTGTCAAGAACGCCCTCGGGCTAAGAGGCATGCTTCAGCTAAAATTTGAAGAGTAGGGGCACGGCGCGCCGTGCCCCTACAAACCGTAAAGTGGGTAAGTCAGGGTCACACCCTGACCTCACAATTTATGGTCAAGTAGCGTGCCAGCTAGCCTGGCACGTTAAACGTGCGAGATAAACTCGCACGCTACAGAAGCAAGCCTGATAACGGCTTTAGCAGGAGACGGTAAGGAGAAACTTCCCTTGCATAGAGTCCTATACCTAATGAATAATGCACTTCGTACATAAGTATGTAAGGTTCGTTTAAACGCACCCTACCAGCTTTTCCCTGCCCCCTTTAGCAAAAGGGGGCTTTAGTAAAGGGGGGTAGTGGGATTTATCCATTGACACGGTCAAATACTCATTTAATCTTGTTTGTAAATTTCATAAGCATTGATTGCATCAATTGTCATCCAAATTGCCATGCCAAAAAAAAACCATATAAAAAAAATAGCCGCTGACTCACCCCATACAAGAAATGAGGAACCGAACGTACCAGAAACCGCAAGCGCAATACATGCGTAGACCTTGCGCTTTTTGTCATTCCAAAGGAATATAAGTTGACCAAGGCCAGGCAAGCAAAGCCAGGTTAAAACTAGCATTGCGGCCAATTCTCCACGCCCAACTTTTAGATTGAGATTTCCCCTTTCCATCTGTTCTCCTACCCCTGTCTCCAGCCCATCTTTTGTGGAATTTTACCCCCCCCGTAAGAAGTCAAGGAAATTTTTACTGAAAATGGTTGTTATTGTTAGCCAGGATCCCCTTTGAAGATTGGAAGACTAATTTAAGAGGGGTCACACCCCTTTCTGCCCTCTTTACACACCCCTTTTTCCCCTCTTAAAAGAGGGGATGGGGATGGGGGTGTGTGGACTTGGGAGCTAGCCTTGGATGTTTCTTACTTAGAGGCCTCTGCAATATTCCCATCTGAGAGCTCTGAAAAACTCTTTACAAAATTACAAATTTTTGAATTTTACCACCCCTTTCCCCTCCTTCAAAAGGAGGGGATAAAGGGGAGGTGTCTTTCCACGCCTTAGGCGGGTTAGAACAACGCAAACCGTTAGAACGACCTTTTCGGAGGTCTCATTTGGGGCAATATATTTTCATGCCAGAATGAGTTCTTTTATAAGAAGTTGAGGAATTCCTCAACTGTTAGATTGGCTTGTCTAAGAATACTCTTCAACACTGGCTTAGGTAAGTCAAATCTATCGTGTCGTGGGACAGTAACTCTCAGGTGGGTTTTACTAGAGTGTCTAAGTTGCAGATGAGAACCGGTCTGATGATGGATATAAAAACCCGCCCTGAAAGGTCCTTAAGTACATCTCTTGGCTTAAGGGCGGGTAAGTCTCTTTTCACACTAACTCAAGTCATGCCTTAGACAGATTCGCCAGAGGCAAGGCTTATTTTGAGCTTTTCTGTAACTGGCTCAACAGCTATGTCCTTTGGAACAGGTTCGCCAGCCTTAACTAGCCCTTCAATATGGCATTTAATAGCATCAAGAGCCATCTCCTTTGCTTCCTCTAAGGTACGACCATAGGTAACAACCTCGGGAATGGCAGGAACAATGACCTGGTATCCCCCTTCTCCCAGGGGTTCAAAAATTACTGTGTAAGAATATTCTTTCATCCTCTTGCTCCAATAACAAGTTTCCTATGCCAGGACCTATATTAAGCCTAAAGAATTAAGGCAAAATGTCAACCTTTTTTAGGGCATGCTTCCGTTCAGCGCAACTCTTTAAATTGTTCAGACTCGATATTATGTTAGGCCCAAGTTCAGTGCAAAGTCCATTTGACAAACCAATTTTTATCTGTTAGTATCGGCTCGCTTTTTTAGAAAATTTGGCGTTGACCCTCAATGGTCCGCCTTAGGCGGATGGGCACAAGCCGTATTTGGGAAACGGAGGCGTCAACCTATATGGATTAAGGTTAGGACGTGAAAAGAGGGAAGGGCGGTGGGCTGAGGGCCCACCCTTGAAATGCCCATTTTTTGCGTTCTATCCCAGGCTTCTTTGGATGCCCAGGCGGGCTTTAGAAGCCGAGCAACCCCTCTAAATAGCTACCCTTTTTGAGGTTCATTACTCAGAAATTAGGTTAACGGGTAGGTTTCAATTCCAATATCCCTGCGGGGATTTTTTGCTTCCTTTGGGATAGACTACTGCATTTTTTCTGAACCCTTTTTCTTCTCCAGCAATGGATAATAAAGAATTATTTATATTTACTAACCTTTTGCTCCTTTTGGGAGCCTTAGCAGGCCCCTTGTTAAGGCGTTCTCCCAGCAGGAGTAGTTACACCGCCAGTGCTTTCACGCTGCTTGCTGGGATATGCGGACTTTTCCTTTCCTTTAACATTCTAAGCACTGGTAAATGCCTTTCCTTAAAGTTCCCCAACCTTATTCCATGGATAAGCTTCAGCTTTTTTCTAGACGGTTTGGCCGCTTTCTTTCTACTGGTCATATCCCTTCTTGCAGTGGTTATTTCCATCTACTCCATTGGCTATAACAGCGAATTCTATAAAAGGGGTGTGGGCCTTCTGGGCCTTGGCATCAATCTTTTTCTTCTCTCCATGATAGGGGTAGTGAGTGCCGATAATGCCCTGGTTTTTCTCATCTTCTGGGAGATGATGACCCTATTCTCCTACCTTCTTGTGGTTTACGAATGCGAGAAGGAAGAGTCAGTAAAGGCCGGGCTTATTTACATAATCATGGCCCATGCAGGCACGGCCTTCATCATAGCTGGCTTCTTATTTCTTTACAGGTGGTCTGGGTCTTTTGATTTTGCGGTCTTTAGAACCTCAGCAAGCAATCTTTCTGGGGGATTAAAGGACCTTCTATTTGGCTTGTTCCTCCTTGGTTTTGGGATGAAGGCCGGGATAGTGCCCCTTCATATATGGCTACCCAGGGCCCACCCTGCTGCCCCCAGCAGCGTTTCTGCCCTCATGTCAGGAGTTATGATAAAGGTTGCTATTTATGGGCTGGTGAGGATGGTGATGGACCTCCTTGGGGGAGGTAGCCTCTGGTGGGGGGTAACAGTCCTTGCTATTGCATCCGCTTCTGCAGTCCTTGGGGTGCTTTACGCCCTGGTGGAACATGACCTAAAGAGACTTTTAGCCTACCACAGTGTAGAAAACATTGGAATTATCCTGATGGGTGTAGGGGCTTCCATGGTCTTTGTCTCCGTGGGAGCTCATGGGCCAGCGGGGGTGGCCCTGGTGGCTGGTCTGTTTCACACCCTTAACCACGCCCTTTTTAAGGGCCTATTGTTTTTGGGTGCTGGCTCTGTGGTCTATAGTACCCATATTAAAAATATAGAGGAACTGGGTGGACTTGTTAAAAAGATGCCCTGGACTGCCCTTTTTTTTCTTGTAGGTGCAGTATCCATCTGTGGTCTGCCTCCCTTTAATGGCTTCGTCAGCGAGTGGATTACCTTTCAAGGACTTCTCATGGGGTTTGGACATCTGGATGGCAGCGTGAAGGTTTTTCTTCCGGTGGTGGCGGTTGTCCTCGGTTTTTCCAGCGCCCTGGCGGCGAGTTGCTTTGTAAAGGCCTTTGGGATGACTTTCCTGGCCTTGCCACGGAGCGAGCATGCCCGACATGCCGTAGAGGTGCCCCTATCCATGCGCCTGAGCATGGGTATCCTTGCGGCGCTCTGCTTCTTACTGGGAGTGATGCCTCAATACATGTTGAGCTTGACAGGGGGTGTGGTCTCTACCCTCCTCCATACTGAGGTCTCTTTTGGAAGTGGCTATGGTTGGCTTACCCTCGCTCCACTTCAGTTAAAACTTTCTGGCTTTTCTCCCTTAGGGGTGTTCCTTATAGTCCTGGCCTTTACTGGAGGTCTCTTTATTGCCCTGGGAATTCCTTACAGAAAGGCCCTGTTTGGAGAGACTTGGGGATGTGGAATACCTGCATTGGTTCCTCGAATGGAATATACCGCTACAGCCTTCTCTAAGCCCTTTATTATAATATTCAGGGACCTTTACAAGACTACTGAAGACGTGGAAAGGATAGCCTCTCCTGCCCCACTCCAGCCCCACTTTATCAGGATAAGGAGACATAGGGAATCAGCAGGGCATATCTTCGAGAGATATCTTTATGAGCCGCTAATACAGGCAGTAATGAACATTTCCAATAAGGTGAAAATTCTCCAACCAGGGAGTATACACCTTTATCTCCTTTATATCTTTATAACTCTTATAGTCCTTCTATTCTGGGCTAAATAGCGATGGAACCTCTTGACTTTTTTACTCAGCTGGCCTGTCTGCTCCTCGGTGCCCCTTTGCTGCAGGGGTTTATAAAAAAGATGAAGGCACGGCTCCAGGGTAGGCAAGGCCCTAGCCTTTTACAGCCTTACTATGACCTCTGGAAGCTCTTAAGGAAGGACAGCGTCCTCTCAGAACATGCCTCTTGGGTTTTCCGCTATGCTCCCTATGGGGTCTTTTCGTTCATCCTGACGGCAGGCCTCTTTGTGCCCCTTTATGTCCCTCAGGCGCCAATGGCATATGCCGGTGATTGCATTTTGGTAGTCTATTTATTTGCTATGGCAAGGTTTCTGCAGGCTATTGCTGCCCTGGATACCGGTAGCGCCTTTGGAGGTATGGGCAGCAGTAGAGAGATGACCATATCCTCCTTTGTTGAGCCAGCCCTCTTTATGGCCCTCTTTACTGTTGGACTAAAGGCCGACAGCCTGAATCTCAATGAGATGGTTTTGTGGCCTTATCGTGACAGTATTGGATACTTCTCACTTTTTAATATCCTTCTTGCCGCAGGCTTTTTCGTGGTGCCTATTGCTGAGACGGGTAGGATTCCGGTGGACAACCCTGCTACCCATCTTGAATTGACCATGATTCATGAGGCCATGATTCTTGAATATTCTGGCAGGGCCCTTGCACTTATTGAGTGGAGCAAGGCTATAAAGCAACTTATATTCCTTTCTCTCTTTGTAAACCTTTTCTTGCCAGTCTTTAAAGAGGAGGCATTTTCTCTGCACTCGTCAGGTCTGTTCTTAGCAAAGTTATTGGCCGCAGGTTACGTCACAGCCTGGGTGGAAACACTCAATGCTAAATTGAGATTATTTAGGGTGCCTGGTCTACTATTTTTGTCTGTGTGTTGTTCCTTCCTGGCCTTATTGTCCATTATCTTTGTGAGGTAAAGTAACTTGGAGAATCTAACAGGGGTGGTTCCCACATTAGATAAACTAGCAACCTGCATGCTGGGGGCGGCGATGATTATGGTCATGTGCAGCCGCCTTGTAACTTTAGTTTATGTCTATGCTTTTCAATCGCTTTTATTAGCGATTACAGCGCTGATTGCCACTTTTAGTCTGAATAGCCATCATCTAATATGGATGGTTTTTCTCATTGTAGCATTAAAGGTGGTAGCTATTCCTCTTGTACTTCTAGAGATTACTGCGACACTAACCATAAAAAAAGAAGTAGAGCCCTATGTAGAGCCACGCGTTTCAGTACTTGTGGCCAGTGGTTTGGTAATCCTGGCATACTATACTGAGCGATATATATTACAGCTTCATAAAGGCGAAGTGTTTACTCACTGCCTGGCAACGTCGATTGCCCTAATATTGATAGGTTTCTTTTTAATGATAAGCAGGAAAAAGGCTATTACCCAAATGGTAGGGCTATTGACTATGGAGAATGGTGTCTTTTTGAGCGCCATGACGCTTACTTCTGGAATGCCCATGATTGTTGAACTAGGGATATCCTTTGATGTCCTCGTAGGTATATTGATTATGGGTGTCTTTGTCTTCCGGATTCGAGAGACCTTTGCCTCATTAGATACCAGCAAATTAAACTCCTTGAGGGGATGATTTCAATGCTGAAGCTAATTTTGGCCCTGCCACTTATTACGGCGCTTCTCTGTCTCTTTTGCCTATTTATGAAGAAGGGCAGGGTGGCAGAGTTTCTCAATCTGCTGGGTGTCAGCTCTTGTTTTATAATCTCTATCCTCTTGCTATCTGACATTACCAAAGGCGGGCCGAAATACGATTTTGAGGGTCTTATTTATGTAGATACATTGGGTGGATTTTTCCTATGTCTCGTCCTGCTGATAAGCCTTGTGGTATCTATCTACTCAATTAGTTACATGCGGCAGGCGGTGGAAAAAGCTGAGATAGATAGGCACCTGAGCCGATATTACTTGCTACTCAATCTTTTTATGTTCACCATGACAATGGTAGCAACCACTGGGAACCTTGGTGTCCTCTGGATTTCTATAGAGGCCACAACCTTAGTATCTGCTTTCCTTGTGGGATATTATAACGAGAAAACCGCCCTTGAGGCTGCATGGAAATATTTAATATTGTGTACAGTGGGCATTACTTTTGCCCTCTTTGGGACGGTGCTTTTATACTACGCCTCTTTGCATATCCCTTTTGAACTGAGGAATACCCTGAACTGGTTTGAGATAACCCGTTTTGCAGATAGACTAGACCCAAGTCTCACCAAGGTTGCATTTATCTTTATACTTGTTGGTTACGGTACTAAGGCTGGTTTTGCTCCCATGCACACCTGGCTTCCTGATGCCCACAGCCAGGCGCCTACCCCCGTAAGCGCCTTGTTATCTGGAGTCTTATTAAAGTGTTCCATTTATGGGATATTACGCTTCTATATAATCGCCAGTAAATGTCTTGGTATGGCATATCTTAATAATCTGCTCTTAATATTCGGGATTTTCTCACTGGTTATTGCTACTTTTTTTATCTTAATCCAAAAGGATATAAAGAGACTTCTTGCCTACAGCAGCCTGGAGAATGTGGGCATTATAGCGACGGGAATTGGTTTTGGTGGACTCTTAGGGGTATACGGCGCTCTTTTTCACATCTTGAACCACGCCCTGGTAAAATCCCTTATGTTCTTTGTCGGCGGAAATCTTTCTCTCAAATATCACACAAAGAATATAGAAGACATAAAGGGGGCGGTAGGGATAATGCCTATTACAGGGGCAGGACTCCTGCTCGGAAGTTTTGCCCTAACGGGACTACCCCCATTTAACATGTTTATGAGCGAGATAGCTATTCTCGCTGCAGGTTTCTCTAGCGGTAATATACTGGCAAGCTGTATATTCCTTGTCGCTCTGGTAGTTATTTTTGCAGGCATTCTTAGGCACACCATGGTTATGGCTTTTAATCCCCCACCGCAGGGGCTGGAACGTGGGGAGGTGGGCAATTGGGCCATTCTGGCCTGTTTCCTTCTCCTGGTGCCTATCGTTTTGCTTGGGATATGTATCCCTGGTTTTCTGGATAATGTACTTAACCAGTCCGTTAGTATCATCATTGGAGAAAAGGTCTCATGGGCGAAAGAAGGCTTTACATCGATGAAATAAGGTGGGAATTCCCCGGGGATATACTCTCTGAGGATATTTCTACACCAAGGGAGGTGTATCTTACTATACGCAAGGAGTCACTTCCACGTATAGCTAATTTTCTGCATGAGGTTAGATACAGTACACCCCTCTTAAGCATGTTTGGCACGGATGAGCGTCAACTGGATGGGACTTATAAGATATACACCGTATTTCAGATTCCCAGAATACCTATATTTATTATCCTCCAGGTGCATCTGAATGAGACTGAGCTAGAGTTCCCTTCCATAACGCCACTAATGTATTCAGGAAGCCTCTTTGAGAGGGAGATGAGAGATATGTTCGGCTTTGTACCTGCGGGTAACCCTGACACAAGGCGTATGGTACTCCATGAGAATTTCCCGGAGGGCATATATCCACTCAGGAAGGACTTTCCTTACAATTCAATCCCGGATAAGGCCGAAGGCCAGTATATGTTTCATACTATTGAGGGGGAGGGCGTCTTTGAGATTCCTGTGGGGCCTGTGCATGCTGGAATTATTGAGCCAGGGCATTTCAGATTCAGTGTTGCCGGAGAACCGATAATAAATCTGGAGATAAGGCTGCATTATAAACACAAGGGTATAGAAAAGTTGATGGAAACACTGGATTTTCACGAAGGGCGCAAGGTGGCTGAAAGGGTTTCTGGGGATTCTACAGTAGGCCATGTAACAGCCTATTGTCAGGCCGTAGAGAAAATTGCAGGGATAGAAACCCCGTTACTTGCAAAATATAATAGGATGATAGCGTTAGAGCTGGAGAGGCTATATAATCACATAGCGGATATCGGCGGTATATCAACGGACGTTGCCTTTCTTTTTGGGGCAGCCCGTGCTGGTGTCCTTAGAGAAAAGGTAGTTCAGCTAAATGATGGACTAACAGGAAGCAGGTTCCTCAGGGGACTGATTATTCCAGGAGGGGTAACAAAAGACCTTCTTCCAGCTAAGGAAAAGATCACAAGCACCCTGAGGGAGGTCAGTGAGGGGCTTAAAGAGTTAGTATCAATACTCCTTTCCTCCACCTCTTTTCTGGATAGAGTAAAGACTACAGGAATTCTAAGTAAAAAGACCGCAGAGGATCTGGGGGTAACAGGGCCAGCCGCCAGGGCCTCCGGCATAGACTCTGATGTGCGTAGGGATGCCCCTTATGAGGCCTACAGGGAGGTGGAATTTAAAGTCCCTGTATTTAAAGAGGGAGACGTTTTTTCAAGGCTATGCGTGCGGATAGACGAGGCTTTTGAGTCTATAAATATAATAGAGCAGGTGCTAAGGAAGAATGTAGGGGTTGAAAATTTTCAACCCCTACAGACAGAGGTAAAGACGTTACCACATCACCGTTATGCCCTGGGTTGCGTTGAGGGCTGGAGAGGGCCGATACTGTATTGGATAATGACCGCCCACGGTGATAAACTATATCGCTGTAAGATAAAAGACCCCTCCTTCTGCAACTGGCCTGCACTCTCTGAGGCGGTGCTGGGTAACATCGTTCCAGATTTTCCCGTCTGTAACAAGAGTTTTAATCTCTCTTACGCTGGCAATGACTTGTAGGGGTTGAATATTTTCAACCCTTACGTTGAAAATGGGGAAAAAACTATGCAAAAGATGATACTATCCTGGTTAAGAAGCCGAATTGCTACAAAAAATTTAAAAGAAATGGACATTAGGAAGGACTGCTTTGAGGTGGTAAATCAGTCCTCCGTTGAGAACCTGCGAA
>JAHFOV010000116.1 GCA_023261505.1 Planctomycetota bacterium | reverse complement strand
CCGGTGCAACCTTTACCTGGAGACAAACCCCCACAAATATTGAAGTTTATAATGAATCGCGCACAATCACGCCTTCCGGAAGCTCTTTCTCGGATACCTTTGGTGCGTACGAGGCACATGTGTATGTAATTGCTGAGTAAAGGCATCCACTTAAGGCATAACGGGATTAAATTCTTAATCTATATTAGCACTTTGCCCGTGAAGGTTTAGCTAATGAAGCTAAACAGGTATGTACCTCTCTATTAAATATGGTGGCAGACTGCTAGAGTTGGTGGTTAGCCAATGAAGCAATATCAAGACCTAAAATCTTTGGTCATAAAATCAAAAAAATACAATGTTGTAGTTATTGTTGAGTATTCCATTCTATTTTTTCTCTTTGTTGGGCTTATCTGCGTGCCTGCCCTGGCCTCCGCCCAAGTTAATTTAGGGCCTAATCTGTTAAATAATGACAGTTTTGAGTCGGTAGACATAGTAAAAAATACCCCCTATCTTTGGTACAGCAAAGGGTTTGTCTCAGACTCTATCGTAGCTCATACAGGCTCAAATAGCTATCGCGTTAAGGATGCGAACTTGACGAGTACCACCGAGCTCGCATCCCAAACAGTGAACTTAAAGACAGGCACATATCGTATAGGCGCCTGGGTAAAATTACAGAATGTGGGCGGAGGTTCTGGTAAAGGTGTAAGACTTGCCCTTCGCCCAACTTACAACCAGGTAGGCGGTGCTGGTATCACAGGGATTATAAATGGAACAAGTGATTGGCAGTATATTGAAGTCCAGAATATTGTTATTACTCAAGATACTACGGCCTACTTTAGACTCGAGACCTACGGAAATCCAACTGGAACTGCCTGGTTTGATGATGTAGAACTTCACGAAGAATCGCCTCAGCCGCCAGTTCCTCCTTCACCCTCCACTGTGATTAAACCAGGCGGGCTTATTGCCTATCCTTATGCATCGGTTCAATTAGGCCCTAATCTTCTGGCTAATCCAGGATTTGAAAGTGATTTTGGTGGATGGTCTTTTCTTTCCCCTCTCCATTTCGCAATTGACACTTCAGTTTTCTTTGATGGCTCCAAAAGTCTCAGGTTGGTTGATTGTAACGTAACTTATAATGGAGATGACCCAGGCAATCCTTATAGTACCAAACGGGCCCGGCAAAGTTTTTTGCTTAAAACAGGACAGCGTTATAGGATAGGGTGCCGGATAAAACTAGAGGGGGCGGGGCAGACTGTCCCTAATTCAGGAATAAGGATTAGTTTGGTGAAGTCTTCCAGTGCTACTGCTGGAGGTACCCTGGGTGATACACAACTTTTCACTGGTACTCAGGATTGGTTTAACATAGAGAGAAGGCACTGCGTAGTGAACGAGGATAATATATATGACATCAGAATTGACCCTCATGGGAATCCTGATGGGACTATGTGGTTTGATGATGTAGAACTTCATGAAGAACTCCCACTACCAATAGAGGTCTTTTGCCTTTACCCTAACTATCGTGGGATGCTCTTTGACGACCAACCTCAGATTGCACGTTTTAACATAAAAACGAACCCGCCTGCGGGAACCGGTGTTTCAGATTATTCTATACGTATTACTGCAACAGATGAGACGGCCAATATTGCAGTCACCCAGACGGAATTCTATCCCTCACAGCCTGAAAATGTTATGAGTCTTGACTGCACAGATTTCATGAATGACAACACTTATCTGGTAAGCTTTTATCTTGTCAGCAGCTCAGACCAGGCCATAATCTATGAACACCCATCCTTCAGGATTTCAAAACTTTCCGGCACTAATCGTTCTTCAATGACCATGTCATTTGACGAAAACAATCGTTTCCTCGTGCGTGGAAACCCGACGTTTATTCTTGGGGTTTATGATTTTGGCATGGGTTATACGACTAGCGAAACTACGTGGGAAACGCAGCAATTTGGTGCATGGAGACGACTCTTTGACCTTCCTATCAATTTATACCTCAATTACTCTTATGCGCTAGCACCAGTTTCAGCAATGACTTCTATGATGAATGTGTTGCAAAAGTACGGGGTTCTCTATCTACAGTCTGGACAGGCCCACCAATGGACACTTTCTACTGCTCTCATTACCACCGATGACAGCTACGCAACGGCCCTGGCCTCGCACACGGGATTTGCAGGGGTTTACACTATGGACGAAGCTTATGCCCAACTAGCCTCTGCGGTATTTAACGATTACGTACGCCTTAAAAACCTTGACCCAGATGGAGTAACCTTCGCAGCCGTAAGCAGAATCCTTGAACTCCCCTATTGGCGAGAGGTGGTTGACATCCTTTCAACGGACCCATATCCACTTTATGGGGCAGAGCCATCACAAGGCTATCCACTTAATAAAGTTGCCGCTTGGACTAGAGAGTGCAACAATGTATTGAAATCCAGCCGTCCATTCTGCACGGTTATCCAATTTTTCCAATCCACAAGCAATTCACGCTGGCCAACCACGGCGGAGTTACGCAACATGAGTTATATGGCCATTGCGGAAGGTGCAAACGGATTATTCTACTGGAGTTTGGGGAACAGCGCATTGGCCGTTACATGCAGCCCAAGCACGTCCTGGTGCCCTACAAAGGAGGACTATTTTGGGCGTCTTAAGAGCGTAATGAATGAGCTTAATGGGCTTAATCCCGCACTTACCAGCATCGACCGCCCCGATTATCTTGTAGACAACAATAACCCCTCTGCTATCCGCACAAGGGTCAAATATGCTAATGGCAAAGGGTATCTGATTGCCTACAATTACACCAATACGCCAACCGGTGCAACCTTTACCTGGAGACAAGCCCCTACAAATATTGAAATTTATAATGAATCGCGCACAATCACGCCTTCCGGAAGCTCTTTTTCGGATACCTTTGGTGCGTACGAGGCACATGTATATGTAATTTCTGAATAGGGCGTGGCACGCCGTTTCACAAAACCCCTTTTCCCCCTCCCTTTGTTATCAGAAAGGGCAGGGGGAAGACCGCCCACAGGTGTAACCTTTAACAAAACTCCTTTCGACTACTGTTAATTTCTGTTCTATAGCTCATTGTAATTATTCTTTACACTCTATTATGTAAATTTTTTAGTAGACTCATAACTTATTGCTAAGTCTACAATAACACAAGACATATATCTAAAAACTTATACCTTATCTAACGTTACTCCCCTTCCTTTTATTGCGATTTTGTAATATTTTTGAACACTTACAACAATTCGGCCTGCACTGTTTGCCCTTGTCATAAGTCTTTTCAAATCATCTGTTTTCATTCCTTCTAGTTTTTTACCCTTTTGGCACCTAGGTTGCTAAAGTTCCTGTATATAGTTCCTAATGGACATAAGCCTCAAAGGAACTGAACAGGGCTTTCCACTCTCAAGACTCGTTCTTTGTCTAAAAGGTGCAGAAAAAGTTTGATCTGCGAAAGTTTTTTTGCTTGACTTTTTCAATAAATTAGTATTACAAGTAAAGCCAAGGGGGGCGTGAAGTTTGAAAAAGGAGATGCTTCCGATGACGGGAAGACCTAGTGGGCAATATAGTTCAGAAAACCTCCAGACCACCTACCAAGTCAAAAAGAATCTTTTCCTACCATTCATTTTCTTACTATTTTTAATGAGCTCAACTATCTTATCGGGGGAAGAAGCCACTTCTGTTGCGCCGGCGATTTCAAGCAATAAAACATATGATATTACGAAATACAAGTTTTTCCTTCCCACATGGGATGAATACATGAAGAATCGGTGGCTGTGGGGGTTTATAGATTATGCTCATGGGACAATAGAAAGAACAAGGGAAGTCAAGGCTGACAGGGTAGGTAATCGTCTCATATTAAAAACGCCTTTTGGGGGACTTTTATGGGGTTACGAAAGGTCATGGGGTTCAGCATCCATACTCCCACGCAGGAACAATGTATTTGCTGGTAGCCTTGCCAAGCAACCCTTTGAATCAGGGAGCCAAGACTTAAGGGACTATGGGTATGTTATTGACACAGTGAGGGTCAGAAGGTGGATTATGAATGAAGAAGAAATCTTTCCAATAAAACCCATAGATCTCCAGGGTTATGTCCTCTTCACTGATTCAAACGCCGCCGTGGGCCAGAGGCCTCTTGTAGATTTTGCCAGTTAAAAGTTTACGTCCTTTCAGGCCGACCTTAACTCCTTTGTGAACAGGGGTAGATGGTTTGAACTTGGCTTTGATTTCTTGTTCATAAATTATAATCCTACGCAGTTCGGCAAGTTTACTATAGTG
>JAHFOV010000009.1:3035-49621 GCA_023261505.1 Planctomycetota bacterium | reverse complement strand
TGGCGAATCTGCCAAACAGTGAAAAACTGAAGCAGGCCGGAGTCCTGACCCTGAACACGCTTGGGATGTGGAAGGGGGCAAGGAAGCTAATCCTTCGCTTTCGCTCAGGACAAGTCTAGAGGGAATAAGATGAGCGAGTGGTATACCCCAGAATTTGGTATGTCCTTCGGGAGCAAATGGACAAGGGTAATAAAGGTCCTCGTTATTGCCAATATTGGGGTCTTTATACTTGAACTTCTATTCTTTACCATAAATTCACGCTGGGTTGTTACTGGGCTTGGGGAAGGTAGTAAAATCTGGACCCAAGACCCCTTTACAAGGCTTTTCTGGTTTTATCCTCCGGATGCTATTGGCAATCTCTGGCTCTGGCAGTTTTTCAGTTATACATTCCTCCACAGCATTTATGACCCCTGGCATCTGATAATAAACATGTTCGCCCTCTGGATGTTTGGGGCGGATGTAGAGCGTGTCATGGGCACCAAGAAGTTCCTCACCCTGTACTTTACTGCGGGGGTCTTTGCGGCCGTTCTTAGCGCTTTCATCACGCCACATACTGCCATCCTTGGGGCTTCCGGTTCTATCTTTGCGGTGGAAGTGGCCTTTGCCATGTTCTTCCCCAATGTTACCATCATACTGTTCATCTTCCCAATAAAGGCTAGACACCTGGTGATGCTCTTTGCTGGGCTTACCGCCCTTAACTGCCTTCTCCCTATAGGAGGTGGCGTGGCCTACTATGCCCACCTTGGAGGTCTCCTCTACGGCTTCCTGTTTGTCAAATATGAGCCAAAGGTTCTGAGTTTAGTGTCCCTTTGGCAGGCTAGACAGCGGGAAAGGGAACTTAGAGAGGGAGAGGAGATACGCTGCAAGGTAGACGCACTGCTTGACAAGGTGAATAGAGTAGGCCTGGAGAACCTCACCGAGGAGGAAATGGAGTTCCTTCAGAAGGCCAGCAAGAAGTACCGAAAGTGGAGGATGGGGAAGAGGGTATGATAAGGGTGGCCGTCAATGGGGTCTGCGGCCGGATGGGTTCAAGGGTTGCCTCTCTCGTATCTAAAGACAAAGACCTTAAGCTCGTGGCTGCCCTTGAAAAGCAGGGCCACCCACTGCTTGGTAAAGACGTGGGTTCACTGGTCGGAGAGGGAGAACTCGGTGTTAAGGTTTCCGATAATCTCAACGTCAAGGCAGATGTCCTTATAGACTTCTCAGAGCCTGATTCCTCAGTAGCGAAGGCCTCTCTATGCGCATCCCAGGGGATAGCCTTAGTGGTAGGTACAACAGGCCATACCGAGGAACAGCTCTCCAGGCTAAAAGAATCCTCTAAATACATCCCGTGCCTTATATCCCCGAACATGAGCCTGGGGGTGAACCTCCTATTTCAAATAGCGGCCCAGGTGGCTAAGGTCCTTGGAGAGGGCTACGATATAGAGATTGTAGAGGTCCATCACCGTTTTAAAAAAGACGCCCCCAGTGGGACCGCCTTGAAGCTTGCCCAGGAGATATGTAAGGCCACTGGCCGAGAACTGAACGAGGTGGCCGTATATGGCCGCCAGGGTATGACGGGTGAGCGCCCTAGAAATCAGATAGGTCTCCACGCCCTTAGGGTGGGAGACACAGTAGGTGGCCACAAAGTCATCTTTGGCACGCTGGGGGAGACTATAGAGCTAGTCCATTCTGCTCATAGTAGAGACACCTTCGCCTCGGGGGCAATAAGGGCGGCTAAATTCCTGGTAGGTAAACCTCCCGGCCTCTATGAGATGCGGCAAGTAATCTCCCTCTAAGTGTGGAGTATAGAAATGGGTAACGAATTGTATCTTTGCTATTCTTGATATAAGAAGGACTTCCCCCTTATAAGGTGCTACCATCTCTACACATAATATCCCTCTTCGATTGTTCTTGAAAACATCGGTCTTCCTGTTATAATTTGGAAATTGGGAGAAAAATTAAAGTCTTTTTACAGAGGAGTTTGAGTCTTTAAGGAGAGTTTCGGTATGGCGGCAAAAGAAAAGATTATCGGTATTGACCTAGGTACTACGAACTCTGTGGTAGCTGTAATGGAAGGGGACCAGCCTACTGTCATTGTGAATTCCCAGGGTAGCAGGCTTACCCCCTCCTGCGTGGGCTTTACCGATAAGGGGGAGCGCCTGGTAGGGCAGCTGGCCAAGCGGCAGGCCATCATCAACCCAAAGAACACTGTATACTCAATAAAACGATTCATGGGCAGGCGCCACAGCGAGGTGGCTGAGGAGGAAAAACTAGTCCCCTACGGGATAGTAGGAGCGCCGGAGGAGGCCGTACAGGTTGAAATAAGGGGCAAGCGTCTTACGCCGCCGGAAATCTCCGCTATGATATTACAGGATTTGAAAAAGTCTGCCGAGGACTACCTGGGACACCCTGTCAAAAAGGCTGTTGTCACTGTACCAGCCTATTTTAATGATAGCCAGCGCCAGGCTACCAAGGATGCTGGCACCATTGCAGGACTGGAGGTGGTAAGGATAATAAATGAGCCTACAGCCTCCTGCCTGGCCTATGGACTGGACAAAACGAAGACAGGAAAGATTGCGGTTTTTGACCTGGGAGGAGGTACCTTTGATATATCCATACTTGAGGTGGGGGACGGTGTATTCCAGGTACTTTCTACCAATGGGGACACCCACCTGGGTGGGGACGACTTTGATAAGGTGCTGATGGACTATATCGCCGAAGAATTCAAGAAAGAGACCGGCATAGACCTCAGGAAGGACCCTATGGCCCACCAGAGACTAAGAGAGGCGGCAGAGAAGGCCAAGTGTGAACTCTCTAATACTATGAGTACAGATGTAAACCTCCCCTTTATCACGGCCGACCAAACCGGGCCCAAGCACCTCAGTATGACAATCACCAGGGCCAAATTAGAACAACTGGTAGAACCTTTGGTACAGAGATGTGTTAAACCCTGCAAGATGGCCCTTTCTGACGCTAAACTCACCCCTGACAATATAGATGAAGTGGTACTGGTGGGGGGAATGACCCGCATGCCCAGGGTGCAGGAGATAGTAAAGGGACTCTTTGAGAGAGAACCCCATAAAGGGGTTAACCCTGACGAGGTGGTGGCAGTAGGGGCGGCCATCCAGGGCGCCGTCTTGAGCGGAGAAGTCAGGGACATACTGCTACTGGACGTTACGCCACTGTCATTGGGCGTAGAGACCCTGGGTGGAGTTATGACAGTGCTAATATCCAGGAATACTACTATACCTACCAGCAAAAAAGAGACCTTCTCCACAGCTGCTGACAGCCAGACGGCTGTAGATATCCACGTCCTTCAGGGAGAAAGGCCGATGGCCAGGGATAACCGCACACTGGGTCGCTTCCAGCTAATGGGCATACCACCTGCCCCCAGAGGGATACCTCAAATTGAAGTCTCCTTTGATATAGACGCTAACGGCATCCTCAACGTCAATGCCAGGGACCTTGGCACGGGAAAGGAACAAAGGATTACTATCGCTTCCTCCTCTGGTCTGTCAAAAGATGAGGTGGAGAAGATGCAGAAGGAAGCAGAGAGATTCAGTGAGGAAGATAAGAAGACGAGAGAACTGGCCGAGGCCCGAAACCAGGCGGACCAGCTTATATATACCACAGAAAAGACCCTTAAAGAGTATGGGGACAAGATTAGCCAGTCCGACAGGGAGGCCGTCATCAGGGCCCTGGATAGGCTGAAATCCCTCAAGGATAGCGACAATCTTAATGAACTAAGAAAAGGCCTTGAGGAGCTCACCGCTGCCTCTCATAAGCTGGCCCAGGCCATGTACGAGGCCGCCTCCAGGGCCAGGGCTACTGAGTCAGGTCCCTCTACCGAACCAAAAACCGAAAAGGCCAAAAAAGGTAAGGGCGAGGGGGAGGTTATTGATGCTGATTATGAGGTGAAGGACTAGGGATTTGTCTTTCGTAAACAGGATAATTGGAGGAAGACTCGTGACAGAAAAGCAAAAAGAAGTAATTGAGAGAGTTATCAAAGGGGTGGAGCCGGGCGAGTTGGACATTAAAAGGCATCAACAGACTACTCGTGAGTTGCCTACAGATAGCAAAATAAAGAACCCATTTACCGACAAAGATAACTCTAGGAAGTCGGATTCTAAGAAAAAATGATATAGCCCTTCGGACTTAGGCGATTAGAATCTTGGATACAGACCTCCCCAATCTCCCGGCGTTTGTAAGCTTACCAAATTTACTTTTAACTATATTATTCATTGTTCCGGGCTTTCTGGCCGAAGAAGAATTAAGAAAGAAATTTCCCTTTAGACGGTCCACTACTTTTGAGAGAACAGTTTATAGTATTTATTATAGTGTGTGGATTCACACCTTTTTTTTATTAGTTATACTGGCCTCATGCTTTCCTAGTGAGCTATTCTTGACTAGACAACCATATATAGAAATTATGCGCATTGCAGGGTTGTTACCTTTAGTAGTGTTCATTTACTGCGCTTTTGCCATGTTAGCAGGACAATTATATGGGCGGATTTTTCTGGTAAAATACTACGAGTGGAATAAGAAGGAAATTAGTTCTTTTCTTCCCCTATGGTCCCGCAGCTTCCCCGATGATAAGGTGACCTTCGCCGTAATCAAATTAAAGAACGGGGTACTCTATTCTGGCCAGATAAAGTATATCCCTTCGGATTACGATCTGCTCTCTAGTTCTGAAAAAGATGTATACGTTGTATCGCCTCGTATTTGTATTTTCCAAAATGGGGCATGGAAGAACCTTGAAAAAGAGGGAGTAGAAGGAATACTTCTAAACACTCGTGATGTAATGTCATTGGAACTTGCATTTCGGGATATAAAGCATGCGTCTAGATAAGCTCACAATCAAGGCCCAGGAGGCCCTTCAGGAGGCTCAGCAACTGGCCCAACAAAACGGTCAGCAGCACATAGAGCCTGGACACCTCCTTTGTGCCCTCCTTCAGCAGGAAGGAGGGGTGGTAGGTCCAATACTGGATAAGCAAGGCGTGAACAGCAAGGCCATCCACGCTAAGTGCCTGGAGGCTATAGAAAGGATGCCTAAGGTCAGCGGTGCTACCGCCTTCGGGCAGATGTATATTAGCCCCGAACTCAGCGACCTTCTTAGCGTCGCATGGAATGAGGCCCTGAGATTAAAGGATGAATACATTAGTACCGAACACCTCCTTCTTGCCATGATGGAAAAAGAGGATAGCTCCGCAGGCAAGATACTTAGGGGGGAAGGGGTAAAAAAGGACGAGGTACTACAAGCATTACGGAGCATCCGTGGTACCCGCAGGGTAACGGACCCCAACCCAGAGGATAAATACCAGGCCCTGGAGCGTTACAGCAGGGACCTTGTAGAGTTGGCCAGAAAGGGGAAGCTAGACCCAGTAATCGGTAGGGACGATGAAATTAGGAGGGTCATTCAGGTCCTCTCAAGGAGGACAAAGAATAACCCTGTGCTCATAGGTGACCCTGGAGTAGGAAAGACTGCTATAGTGGAAGGCCTGGCCCAGAGAATAGTCAGTGGTGACGTTCCGGAAGGATTAAAGAACAAAAGGGTGATGGCCCTGGACATGGGGGCGTTACTGGCAGGTACCAAGTATAGGGGAGAGTTTGAAGAACGCCTTAAGGCAGTCTTAAGGGACATAGAAGAGGCGGAGGGGAGCATAATCCTTTTTATAGATGAGCTTCATACTGTAGTAGGAGCAGGGGCGGCGGAAGGGGCCATTGCGGCTTCCAACCTCCTTAAGCCTGCCCTGGCCAGGGGTGAGTTACGCTGCGTGGGTGCTACCACCCTAGATGAATACCGAAAGTACATAGAGAAGGATGCAGCCCTTGAAAGGCGATTCCAGCCCGTTTATGTTGCACAGCCTACTGTGGAGGACACTATAGCTATCCTCAGGGGCCTTAAAGAACGCTACGAAGTACACCATGGGGTTAGGATAAAGGACTCGGCGCTGGTGGCGGCCGCTACACTTTCTAATCGCTACATTACCGACCGTTTCCTTCCCGATAAGGCCATAGACCTTATAGATGAGGCGGCGAGCAAACTCAGGATTGAGATTGACAGCATGCCTTCAGGACTGGATGAGGTTCAGAGAAGGATTATGCAACTGGAGATAGAAAGGGAGGCCTTGAAGAAGGAGAAAGACCCTGAATCCCAGCAGAGGATGGAAAAACTGGAGCGCCAGCTTGCCGAATACAGGGAGGAATTCAGCTCTTTGAAGGCCCAGTGGGAGAAGGAAAAGTCCGTAATAAAAGAAATTCAGACCCTGAAGGCGAATATAGACCAGGCCAGATTGGAGGAACAAGCTGCTCTGAGGGGAAGCAACCTGGAGAAGGTGGCGGAAATCCGTTACGGCCGCCTGAGAGAGTACGAGAATCAATTGAAACAGAAACAGGCCCGGATGGCAGAGTATCAGAAAGGCAGGTGTCTCCTAAAAGAGGAGGTGGATGCTGATGATATAGCCGAGGTGGTATCCAGGTGGACAAGGATTCCGGTGTCCAGGCTCCTTGAGGGAGAGAAGCAGAAGCTTCTCCGGATTGAAAGCAAGTTAAAAGAGAGGGTTGTAGGACAGGAGGAAGCTGTTAGGGCTGTAGCGGATGCTGTGAGGCGTGCCAGGGCCGGGCTTCATGACCCCAAGAGGCCCATTGGTTCTTTCATATTCCTTGGACCCACCGGGGTGGGTAAGACAGAACTATGTCGGGCTTTGGCAGAATTCCTATTCGACGATGAGAATGCCATGGTGAGGATTGATATGTCTGAATACATGGAACAGCATTCGGTGGCAAGGCTGATTGGGGCACCCCCAGGCTATGTTGGATATGAGGAAGGGGGCAGGCTCACAGAGGCAGTGAGGCGAAGGCCCTATTCTGTAGTCCTCTTTGATGAGATTGAAAAGGCCCACAGAGATGTCTTTAATATCCTGCTGCAGGTGTTGGATGATGGGAGGCTTACAGATGGTCATGGGCGCACCGTAGATTTCAAAAATACTATCATAGTGATGACCTCCAATATCGGCACCCATTGGGTAGAGGAACTTGGTGATAGGGATAAAAAGGAGCTCAAGGCGCGCATCATGGAATCTCTGAGAAAGTCTTTCCGCCCTGAGTTTCTAAACCGCATAGATGAGATAATTATCTTCAACCGCCTTGGCAAGGAAGAGATTAAACAGATAGTGGAGATACAACTGCAGGCCTTGAGGAAACGTCTGGCCGAGCACAACCTCAAGCTTACCCTTGATGAAGAAGTAAAAGAGATGCTCGTGGAGAAGGGCTTTGACCCTACCTATGGTGCAAGGCCTCTGAAACGCACGATACAGCAGTTTATTGAAAACCCCCTGGCCATAGAGATACTAGAGGGAAGATTCCCAGAGGGTTCTGAGATTATCGCCCAGCTTAGGGACGGCAATATCCTTTTTACTAGAGCTGAGCCTGCGGTAGTGGCTGGAGTGTAACTGAGGGAGTGGGGCTTTATCCGCCCGAGCCGGGTCTAAGTACAAGATGGACAGACTTGAATGCCCGCCAGAAGTGGGTCTGTTAGCCACACTGATTGGCGAATCCGCCGATTCTTTTGGCGGACCTCTGGCACGACCTGTCCACAGTTTTTGTTGCTCCTTTAAACTCAAGAGTGGAGGAGACATTCAAATGCGCAACCTGATTTTTGCCCTTTGCGTTCCCCTTTTTTTATCACTATCTCTGATACCGGCAGAAGGTCAAGAAGTTAGAACGATTGATATTAAGGGGCTGAATGACCTGCTGGCAGCTAATAAGGGAAAAGTAGTTGTGCTGGACTTCTGGACCACTTTCTGACCCCACTGCCGAAGGGCGGTGCCCTTCCTGAATAAGATGTATGAAACTTACAAAGACCAGGGTTTTGAGCTAATCGGCCTTTCCACAGAGGGAGACGTTGAGGCGGTTACAGCCTTTTCAAAAAAGGCAGGGATAAAGTATCCTATCTTTGTGGCGGAGCCAGACATTTTTGATGAGTATAAAATACAGTACATACCCCATCACATATTTATAGACAGGAAGGGGACGAAGAGGCACGAGGAAACGGGTTTTTCTGAGGAAAGCAAGGCGGGGTTTGAGACAAGGGTAAAAGAGTTGCTAAAGGAAGAAGGTTAAATTAGGGAATAGGGGACAGTGGCTAGGGGTTAGTTTACTTATTAGTCCCTAATCGCTAATTTCCTAGTCCCTTACTTTACAGGGAGGTAATCATTAATTTCAATCTTTCTTCTTTACACAGGCATATGTGGGCCAAGTTATGTAAGAATGGTCTGATTTTCTTCCTGCTGGCCTTTTTTGTTATCCCTTTTTCTTTAAAAAAGGTAGAAGGGCAAGAGCCTGAGGTAAGAAAGCTCACCCTTTCTGAGTTAAGGGAGATGATTAGGGAGGCCAAGGGGAAGGTAGTCCTTATAGACTTCTGGGCTACTACCTCTCCAGCCTCACGCCACGCCATGCCCTTCTTTGATACACTTTATGCAAGTTATAAGGATAAAGGCCTTGTAGTCCTGGGCATCACAGTAGAAGGTGTAGGGGAAGAGGTTGTAAAACCCTTTGTGAAGATGATGGGCGTAAAGTACCCTATATTTATTGGTGGTGATGACATAATAGAGGCCTATGACATTCAGTATGTTCCTGTGACCTATTTGCTGGATAAGGAAGGTAAAATAGGACTTAAGGAGCTGGGCTTCACTAAAGAGACGCCAAATAAGCTGAAAAAGAGGGTCGAGGAATTAATTAAGGCAGGACAATGACCTTACATTATTGAAGTAGGAGACTGTATTAAGCATCTTGACAGATAGTCTTATGGGGACTTAGAATTTGTGATATGTTATTTTTAAAAATACTTTTGATGAAGAGGCCGTAGTGATGCCCACGACAACCGTTAAGTTCACCTACCAGGATTATCTCCACCTGCCCGAAGACAGGCGCTACGAGCTTATTGAAGGAGAACTGTTCATGGTACCTTCCCTTTTGACCTATCATCAGGAGGTCTCAGGAAATCTAGATTTCATTGTAAGGGAGTTTGTTAAGAAAAGGGGATTAGGAAAGGTGTTTAGCGCCCCCACCGATGTTGTGCTATCCAATGAGGATGTAGTTCAGCCTGACATCTTTTTTATAGAAAAAGGGCGGTTGGGGATAATAAAAGAGAAAAATATTCAGGGTGCTCCTGACCTAATTGTTGAAATACTCTCTCCTTCGTTACGTTACCGGGACAAGGTGCACAAGAAGAAGCTTTACCAGAAATACGGGGTGAAGGAGTACTGGATAGTAGACCCACAGAAGAGGCAGATAGAGCACTTGTGGCTGGAGGAAGGGGGGTACAGGACAATTGGGATTTATGGGCTGGAAGATACAATAGAATCACCTATGTTGAAGGGCTTGAAGGTGATGCTGCGGGAAGTGTTTTTGTAGCCTAAAATCAATTTTATAGGGAGGTTTTTTTATGTCTGATGAAATAAATGTTACTGCAAACATTGACCAAGTTACTTTACTTGGGCCCTTAATGGCCGGCCACATTTTAAACGCTTTTTATTCCAACCTGCTTTTGAAGAAGTATTCTGGCATTGATATAACTCCTCAGGTTAAAGAGGAAACTTTGGAAGAGGTCCTTTTATTGTGGGCAACTATACAAAGCGTCTTGGAAAAGATGCCGCGGAAAGTAGTACCCCCGAAAGTTGGGGGATAAAAGTAGTTAACTTACTTCTTTAAGCGAGGGTGTTTTTCCTTATAAGTAGGGGCTTGTGTTCGTGGCTTATTAGAAGTCTTTCTTTTACTCATGAAGTGGATACTAACCTTCCGCTTCTCAGCATCTCTATAAAACCTTCAAAGCGGGTGTTTAGCTGGCCGTGGGAAAAGTTATGGTCATCCACGCAATCCCCATCCAAACTCACGACAGGGATGCCCACCCTATTCAACTCACTTTTTATTGCAGGTACTGCCGCATTATTCCTGCGACAGCCCCAGTGGGAGAAGATAACGATACCATCTATATCGTATTTCCTTATTAGGTCTTTTAGTACCGTTAATCTGCGGTCTAAGGGACCGTTGTAATGATTGGAAATGAGTTTTCTAGCGAGGCTTTCGTAGGGTCTCTGTGGGTCCAAAGGTTCCCAATACACGTGGTTAATCTCTTCAAAGGCTATCTTGATATAACTATTTGTCTCTATCTCTGCTGGTATTTCACACTTGTAATAGGGTTTCAATTCCAGCCAAAATAGTCTAATCCTTTCATCTGGATGTGCGCTACTTCTTTCTTTAGCGGCGACCTTTTCCTTTAGTTCTGCGGCGAGTCTGGTGTAAAATTCCTCTGCGTGGTTAGAACCATGTAGGACTTGGCTTGGGAACATAAAACCCAAGGCCCTTGCCCCGGGCATAGGAGAAAAGGGGCTTGTTCTAATCTCATTTACCTCTATCATCTTCTCCCTGGTTCGATTGGCCCTTTCCAAAACCTCCCTAAGCTTTAGAGGGTCCATTTTCCTTCCTGATACCTTTTCCAGCTTTTTGGTAAATTCTTCCAGTTGACCAGCAAGATAACGAATAGATTCCTTTGTGAGGTCATAGGGTACATCCAGCACTAGTGTCTCTTTTCCTGTGAACAACTCACTTATTTTAGACATTTTAATGTTGGAGTCACATAGTGTACTGGTGGTAGCATGTATAATAGGTCTGGGTAAATAGCCTTTGAAAGCGAAACCCAGGGCAGAACGGTGGAAAGTACACACATCAGTTGGGATTCCCTCCCTCTCGGCTTTGTTAATACCCTTTGAACTTTGGCCTACACCAGCAAAGAGGGCGGCCACCACCTCGAGGCTGAAAGGTATGAGTCCTAAGGCAAAAAGTATCTCTGAGGGTACAAATAGGCTGGTCCATACCACCCGGTTCTCATTAGCATAGGCCTTGTAAAAAAACCTATACCCTTCCTTCCACAAGAAGTTGAGGCTTTCTATCTCATTACTGATACTATTACTTACAAAGTAAGGCCCAAAGCGGCACAGCTCTCGGAGAAAGAGTCTTGCCAGCCAGCCTTCTAGGTTTTTCTTAAATTTATCTTTGTAATTCATTTTAATTTAGAGAGGTCGAAGGTGAATCTCAGTTCTTTTCCTTTTGGGTCTGTTATGATAAGAGTGACTGTATCATTGGTACTAATCCCTGCCATTGGAAAGCTGAAAAAGCACAGGGCCCAGTACTTGGGTGGAGTAGGGTAAGTTTTAGTGTAACGGGCGGGAGCGGGTAGGTTTGTATATATAGGCTCTCGCTTCTCACCTTTGTACTCCAGTAGTGCCTTACAACCGGGGGCAAAATCTATTTCTTCCCCATAAAGCCCGCAGCCAAAGCTGAGCTTTCCCACCTTTTCTTCTAATTCTTTTTCTATTTCAGTTTCTGTAGGTTTACGGAACTTAAGGGCAGATTCCTTGCCAAGTATAATTAGACCGCCATAAGGGGTGACTAGTGTGGCTGAACCCACTCCATAACCAAGGTCTATCCTCCAGGCCTTTAATAGCTCTGGATGGGTAAGATCTTTGTTATCAAACCCATATTGAACGGCCTCCTTTATACTGCGTTCATCCAACTTTAGCTGAATTCCGTAAGCCTGAGAGTTCCAAAGGGTATAAGAAAAGATAATAAAGGTAATGTAAAGTAAATCTAGCTTCATGGAATGCGGGAAGTTTAACATTTTACTCCTGCCATGTCAAATTTTATACAAAAGTTACAGTCGGGAAAGAAAAAGGGCACGCCTATTTAAGGCATGCCCTTTTAGATTTGAAAATCCTTCGGGAAGGAGCACTAAAACTTGATTTACAATACATCTCTATGCCACGACTAGCATCTTTAGGAGAACTAATATGGCTAGTGAACTATTTAAATCATCCTTCCCTAACAAAAGACGAATTTCGTGAACCCTATTTCTTAGGGCTACATCCTTTGCCTTTCTTCACTGGATCACCTCCTATTCTAAGATTCTATTCCTTAGCTCCATGAACGTAAAGCTACTTCTTAGGAGAGGGTTTGCTCTTCTTCACTGCAATCACCTCCTTCTGCAAAATTTATATTTCAATAGTTTATAACAGCAACTACTTCTTCTTAGGAGAAGGTTTCGACTTCTTCATTTCAATTACTTCCTTTCTAAAGAGGTTTCATAAAAATTTGCTAGAGCCTGTACACTTATTTCTTAGGACCTTTGCCCTTCTTCATCGCTATTGCCTCCTTATTTTTGTGTTTCGATGTCTCAGAATTTGCCGCCCTCTGCACTTTACTAACAAGCGCATACCCCTTTAAATTTTCTAATTAGTCTCCCCATGGACGTTGAACAAGCGAGGTGTTTGCTTGATGAAGTTTTCGTTGGAAGCCTGCTCTTGTTTCTATGATGAAAGGTGGTAGGACTTCTGTAAAACTTAATTAGAGGTATGCAAAAAGAAAAAGGTAAAACCTTTTTCGTAGATGTGTGAAATGTATCAGACCACTTAAGCGGAACAGCGTCCGATTGATTATTACTAGAGCTTTCTTCGCCTGCGTCCACGAGCTTCCTTTATCTAAGTCCCTTAATTAAACGTAGCAACTTTTACTGTTTCATAAACAGCATATATGTTTTTAAGAAAAAGTCAAGAAAATTTTATGAAAAACATAATAAAATTTCAAAAAATTTCTAAAAGATAGTCGCTAAAACAATATTTACGCCTTTCCCGCATGTATGGGATATTTCTTGGAGACATTCTTTATATAGTCTTCAAGCGCCTCGCGGACTATCTCCGCAATAGATTTCTTTTCCTTGTACGCAATATACCGTAGTGCTTCGTGCTGCGATTCTTCTATTGTTGCAAATAGTGTAACAGGATGTTCCAACATTTTCATGATATTAAATCCTCGTAATTAGGATTAATCAATTTCTGATTTCCTAAATATGAACCAAATGATCTTTCCCCTTTTATCTTTTATACCAAAAGAGCAAGGGATAATAACGTCAAAACACCAGCCAGAAAATGGCGTGAAAGGTCTACTAGGATCTTCCGGGTCTTTATGCCAACCACCTTTCTGTGTTCCTCGATGGCCTTGCGAAAGATGTTCTTTAGCTCGTCTCCTGTGGCATCGTGAGTATATTTGCCCCCGGTAAGCTGGGCAATTTCGTTAAGGAAGGAGGGGTTGGGGCAGGTTTCGATAATTTTTCCCTCAATGTCTTTTTCAAAACCTACAATTTGACCACTACTGTCTTTATGGGGAATACGGGAGAAAACGGAAGGGTCTCCAATACCTACCATATAAAGGGAGATGTGTTTCTTCTCCAGAAGAAGTTTTACAGCCTCGGCCATCTGGCTCCTAACAGCAATCTGCTCTTCCCCATCGGTCAAGAGTATTAGCACCTTTTCGTTGGGTTTATCGCTGTAGACCTCAAGTGAGAGTAGCAATGCGTTGCCAATGTTAGTCCCATAGGGAACAAACCTGGCATAACGCTCGTTTATAAGGGAAAGGGTTCTCAGAAATATGCGTTCGTAGTCCTGTGTGAGGTAAGGCAAGAGAGAGAAGGCCTTCCCTGCAAAGACCACAATACCTACACGGTCATCTTTAAGTTCACTGACAAGATTGGAGATCTCTGCCTTTGCCCTCTGCAAGCGATTTGGCTTCACATCCTCAGCCAGCATGCTCAGCGAGACGTCCAGTGCAAAGACTATCTCCAACCCCTCCCTCTCGTATTGTTCTTCCTGGGTCAGCCACTGAGGTCCCAAGAGTACCAGTGCCAGCCCTGCAACTGCTAGACTTATAAAGAGACCTCTAACAGCGTTCCGTAGAATCCCTGGAAAGTTGCCCGCCTTCAGGAGGAGCTCCATCCTCCCGAAGTCCATCATCCATGCCCGCTTCCTGTAGAGATTGAAGAGGTAAAGAAGAAAAACTACAAGACTTACAAGGCCAACAGCCCAGAGATACTCTTCATGGAGAAAGACTAACACCTAACACCTCGTTTTATAATAGTAAGCAGTAGGCAGTAAGCACTAAATATTTTGCTACTTACTTCGTACTGCCTACTACCTACTCCCCATTACCACCTTAGTTTTTGCTCACCACTGTACTTATATCTGTTGCCCCATGGCATGAGTTTAAGGGCCTGCACCCTCTCCTCTCGCTCCTCTTTTTCAGGGCTGAAGAGGGTTGAGAATTGCTGCTGTCCCAGCCGCATCCTCTCCAGATTCTTTTTAGCCTGGAAGTCGCTAGGGTCTATTTCTAAGGCTCTTGCATAACCCTGGGCGGCGTTGGCAAAGTCTAGTTCCTGGGCAAGAATATTTGCCTCATTGTACAGCGCCCTGGCCGTTAACAGCAAATCACCAGTCTGGGAGGCCTTTTTGAAATTCTCCTGTGCCACCTTGTTCTCTCCTAAGAAGACATTAACCACGCCAAGATTATACTCGTGCAAGGCCACCTCCCTGGCCGACCTTGGTAATACTGAGTTCCTTACCTTCTCAAGCTTCTTAAAGGCTAAATTATACCGCCCCATCTGTATATCCTCTTCCGCCTCCTTTGTTAGGAGGTAGCGACTATAGAAACCAAATCCATATATTACGAGGCCAATCGCCAGCAGCCCTAATATCCCTTTTACAATTTTCGTAATGTCCATAAATATTCCTCTAAGGTATCCTGACCCAAATATTCTCTACTACCACCATACCTAAAAGAGAGATTAATCCCAGGAGGGCGGGATAAAAGTAGAGGTCTTCCCTTCTGGTAGTCTTTTCCAGGAAGAGCCTGTCCCTCTCTATTGAATCTACCTCCTTATATAGCCTCTCAACCTCGCTAGACATGTCATCAGCAGAAAGGCTCGCCCAGATAGCCCTCGCATCCAACTCTGCTCCGCCTGAGGCGGATTGTTTTAAAGCTTCTACTCCTTCAGCCTTCAAATATTTTCCTTCTGTGGCGGCCACCCCGCTCTGGAGTTCAGCTATCCTCCTGGCGGCCTGTTCTGGTTCCACGCCGGTCTCGGCCGAGGGCTCTACGGCCAATACATACACCCTGATACCCAGGCGGCTGGCCAGCCTCAGGGGTCTAGTTGGGTCAATACCCACGTTGTATATGCCATCGGTAAAAAGCACTATTACACGGTTCTTCTTAAGGCCCACCTTCTTTGCAAGTTTAAGGGCGTAGTCTTTTAAGTGTGGCGCATTTATGCTGTCTCTAACCGTATTAATATAAAACTCTTTGCCCATATCTCCTTCCACCAGGGCCATGATGGAGGTAAAAAGACCCTCGCCGATGGCCGTCTGAAAACCCACCTGTGAGGCCTGTATCCTATCAATGGAATTTTCCAGAAGGGTATACTCCCTGGTTGGCAGCACTACCAGGGCGGCATCCGTACCGAATATGGTTATGCCTGTAAGGTCGTTGGGTCGCCTCTTGATGAAGTCCTTTACAGCGCCCTTGACTACCTCGAGGGCGTGTCCTGTCATACTGAAGGAGGTATCTATGGCTAGTATCATCTCGAGCCCCTGAGTGTGAAGCGTCGTCTCCTGAAGGTCAGACTGGGGATGACACAAACCCAGTACGGTAAAGGTGACAGCCACAAACAAGAAGAACCCAGGAAGCCATACAAGCAGGGCTTTAAAGGGCGTTAACTGGGGTAGGGCGCTTATTCTAGAATAACCCAGGTAAGTCCTGCCACTGAAGACCTTTAGTAGTAGATAAAAAAGAGGTATAAGCAATAATAACCAGGGGTCGCCAAGTGTCATTTCAATACTCTTCTCTGAAAAATCCAAATGTCAAAATCAAAAGTCCAAAGAAAATCCCTTTTTTGCTATTAGGACTTTGATATTGAGTTGGCATTTGGGCTTTGGATTTCATTTGGTTGGCTTTGAATTTTTTAAGAGTTCTTCTATACAAATAAAAACTTCTTCTATCTTTTTCTTTTCAACTCGGCCTCCAAAAATCATCCTGTCCAGATTACCAAGAACCCCCTTGGCACCCGAGGACAGTTCGGGAGGTAGAATTTCAAGGAGTTGGGCAGAAGAGAGGGAAAGGGAGCGTTCCCTGGAAAGCCCGGCAAGAGAACCCAGATAGTACCTGAGGGCCTTATCCAGTCCCTCTAAGTCCTGTCTCATATCTTCCAGGTTATCACTAGACTGTATTGCAGAAAGAAGGGACTTTAACTGGGCTCGGGCCAGCTCTGGGGTTTCTACAGGCGTTTCCTGAGGAGGGAAGAGGCTTTCTCTAATTCTCCTGAATCCCGCCTGGCCAAATAGGAGGAGAAGCAGGGTAATTCCAAAGGATATAGGGACGTAACTATGGGCGAAAAGTGCTGCCCTTCTGTAGGTGACGGGACCCTTTACGCCCTCAAGGGGGACATCCACTGTCTTCAAGAGCTTGTTGATTATTATTGGTATCGCAGGTGTGCGTATCTCCTTGGTCTCTATTACTCCCTTCTTGGTTTGGCCTGTTTTATAATAGTAAATGGAAAGCTCCGGTATTTCATATTTCTTTTCCCCTCCCAGCTCATATATGGAGAGGGCGTAATCTATGATAGTCTTCTGGAGATGCGGAGTCTGGACTTTCCGATGGTTTATGCTTAGTAGGGTAAAGGGTTCAAAGTTGGGCCTTTCGATGTTTTTCAGGAGTACCTCTGTATCCTTCTCGTGAAGGATGGTCAGGCTGTAGCGGATTATATCCCCCGTTTCTATGACATCCCTATCCACATGGGCCTGAGCTAGTATGGGAACCTTTCTAACCACTACAGGTGAGGAGCTTGCCCTACCTGTCCTCTTTTCTACCTCATCACTATAGGAGATAGCGAATGAGGGTATTATGTACTCCCCTTCTTTAGCACGCTCAGGGAGGGATAGGATGTACTGAACGATACGGAAATCCCTCTCGTTCTCAAATATCTGCCTCTCCCCAATAGTAACCTTCTCCATCTTAAATGGGGACATATCCACCTTTTCCAGTTCTTCTATAACCACATTTATACCCAGGCGCCATATGACCTGTACGGTGAGGAGCAAGTCCTTGCCTGTCACTAACCTTTGGGTGCTGGGGAAGACCCATATCTCTACTGGCCTCTCAGTGGTGGGGACCTCCGTAACGGGTTTCTCCATGCCAGGTGCTGGGAGCGAACCCTGTACCTGGCCGTATTGCCCGAAACCCTCTGTAGAGTAAGCAGTAAGGAGTAAGAAGTAGGCAGTAGGCAGGAAAATAGTGAGCAGTAAGTGGTAGATTTTGGTGCTTACTGCATACTGCCTACTGCCTACTATTTGCTGCCTCATCTCCTTGCCCTCCTGCGCATTGCCCTCTGCTCAAAAAAGTTAGAAAGTTTTTCTGTCCATAACTCCACCCCCTCTTGGGCGCCTATAGTTAAATAGTCCAGCCCAAGCTTGAGAAAGACTTCTACAGGAAAGAGGTCTCTTTGCAGAGGGGAGGTCAGGTCCAAAAAGGCTAGTTCCTTGCTCTCTAAATCTCTTACTGTGAGAAAACCTCTGAAAGGGGGTACGGTGGTCTCCCTCTCATCTCTTATTAGGATAGGAATTAACTCATGCCTCTTAGAGAGGACTGTAATAGATGGCTCGTAATTCTCTGCTGCCAGGAAGTCCGATAAGATAAATACAAGGGAAGGAGGAAGATTCAGCCCGCTGAGATAAGAAAAGGCACTATCCAGGTCGGTGAGGGGGCTCGTAGGAGGTTCTGTCTTTAGTTGCTCTATTACCTTAAAAGATAGGCGCTGACCTAGGGCCGGCGGGATGTATCGCTCTACTCTGTCAGTAAAAGTTATGAAACCCATAGGGTTTCCTGTCTCTCCCACAGCCAGTGCCAGGAGGTCCAGGACTTCAAAGAGTACGTCCTCTTTTACGGCACTAGAGCCAAATTTCTTAGAACCGCTCTTATCGATTAGGAAGATTACCGGTGTCCTTCGGTCAGGCAGTCTGACCCTGACGTGAAGCTGACCGACCCTTAAAGAGGTCTTCCAGTCAATAGAACGGAGGTCGTCACCTGGCTGATATTCCCTTATCTCTTCCAGTTCCAGCCCGCGGTTGGCCCTAACTGAGCTAGGAAACACACCCTCAAAGAGGTTGCTTACAAGCCTCCTTAGGTATAATCTTATCTTTTTTCGGCTATCCGCCATTTATAGCAGGCAGTAGACAGTAGGTAGTAGACAGTAGACAGTAAATAATAAAAGGAACAATTCTTTTCCCTGTCTACTGTTTTCTGTCTACGGTCTACTTTCAATCTAATATAGGTACCGTATCAAGTACGTTGCTAATAACCTCATCTGGCTCTACCCCTCTAGCCTCAGCCTCATGGGTGAGGATTATCCTGTGACGCAGGACTGGATAGGCCATCCTTTTTACGTGTTCAGGCATCACTATATCCTCCCCCTGGAGGAAGGCATAAGTCCTAGCGGCCTTGGCCAGGGCGATGCTGGCCCTGGTAGAGGCGCCGAAGGCCACCAGCCCTCTTATGTAACCGTTATCGGCTGATTCAGGCCTGGTAGCCCGTACTATGCGTGTAGAATACCGCAATATGGGGGACTCTTCATTGAGAGGATAGCTCTCTACAATGCTGTGCCTCAGGGCCAGGATTTCCTTCGGTGTGAAGACCTTCTTTAGCACCGGCTCCTCGTCTAATACCTGTCTTTGTGTAATACTCCTTTCCTCAGTATAAGAGGGGTAAGTAATCTTTAACTTGAGCATGAACCTATCCACCTCGGCCTCTGGGAGTAGGTAGGTCCCGGTTACTTCAATAGGGTTCTGAGTGGCCAGTACCAGGAAGAGTTTCTCAAGGGGGTAGGTTGTCCTTCCGATGGTCACCTGCCGCTCCTGCATGGCCTCAAGTAAGGCACTCTGTACCTTGGCAGGTGCACGGTTTATCTCGTCGGCCAGGAGGAGGTTAGTGAAGATAGGCCCTTTGTGCACGGAAGTCTTCATAGAACCCGGCTCCAGCATCTCGAAGCCGAGGATATCGCCTGGGACCAGGTCTGGCGTGAACTGGATGCGGTGAAATTCAGCATCTATGACCCTGGCCAGGGTTCTAACAGTCATTGTCTTGCCCAGGCCAGGGTAGCCCTCCAAGAGGATGTGCCCATCGGAGAGTAGCCCCACCAGTATCCCTTCTATAAGCTCCTGCTGCCCTACGATGACCTTTTCAACCTCGGTCTTGAGGGTTTGAATATTATCCTTTACTTTTGTTTTTGCCAAGGGTGATAAATAAAGATAGTGCAGTTTTTCCAACTAAATTATTATTTCTTTTTATTATAAGTTCAATAAATAATTAGTTCAATAGCTTTTGTTCATAAGACCTCTTGTCTAGTGCCGCAAATATATTCATTCGTGGTCATTGTTGTAAACCATTGTACAATTTTTGGTAGGGGCGAACCTGTGTGTTCGCCCATTTTTTTGCAAACCAACGTGGTTGCCCCTTAGCTATTCACTGTTCACTCATTGGATTATTTGAATTGACAAATAATGGGCAGACACGCAGGTCTGCCTCTACGATAATTATTATTCCATGAAGTGCTTTGGCATAATTCAACTTATTCAGCCAGGGATAACGAATGGCCATATACCACACGCCGTGGGCACACTCGAAAACCCCGTGAGATAGACCCTATTTGTGTCTACATTGTAGTCCTGTTTAGCCTTATCAAAGGTTGAAAGGACGACTCTTTCTGCCTCCTCCTCCCACCATATTGCAGGGCTGTATGTAGGTGCTATAAAGATAAATTAGTTAGTATGTGCAGATAACCTTAACCATGCCATGACTGTTCCGTAGCCGCTGCCTCCAACTCCATGCAGTGCCAGTACGACAGGCCACGACTTATCAGGCGTATAGGAAGGGGGGATCTAGACAAAGTACTCAAAGCTTCTTTCTCCAATAAGTAACAATTTCCTCTGTAAACCCGACGGCTGGGGCGTGTAGTTTGCCCCCACCCTCACCCATTCTTTAATCTTGGTAAGGTCAGCACCTAATACTTCTAGAGCCTTGAGAATTTCCTCCCTATCCTGCGCCTCGGCGCTCTCAAGGTATCTGCTAATCAGCGATTTACCCCGGGATTCTATATCCTGGCCTAGGCATAGAGGTAAAGGCACAAGCAATGCAAAAAACAAGAACATAGGCAGATGTCTACACATGATATGATAATGATAAAATAACAGCCGTTATTGGAACAAGATTGTTTTCCTTTGGCTAGTTGGAATTTTAAAAAGCAGTAACCGAGAGGCTTTGCATAATTTGAACCTTTGCGAAGAGACAAGAACCCTGCGAAATCAGAAGATGATGGCGTTTTCTACTTTTTAACGGCACCTACGACCCCCGTGATGTCCATGATGATGGTGAGGAAAAGGACGGGAGAAACCGGGGTAAAAGGGATAATAATAGTAACCAGGATAATAAGGGTATCGGCCATAATAGTAGTCAGGATAATCTGCTGTTTCAACATTGACACTCTTGCCTTTGTAGCTCAACCTTTGGATCTCCAGGGTAGGCGTTTCTTTAATGGTGTGGAGTGTCACTAACCTCCCTGTGACCGATACTGTTCCCTCCTCCTCTTTTGCCTCATCAGCCAGTTTGGCCCCGCGCCTCAGAAGGCCAAGGTTGTAGCCCTTTTTGAAGCAGTAAAGCTCGGTCTGACCGTCGGTCACTAACACCTCCCATCGGCCCAAAAAATTTTCACTATAATGATTCTCCTTAATTAGCCCTGCGAACTGAATAGGCGTATTTTTATACAATAGCGGATTTTTAGCAACCTCTGAGAGTGTTACTGCCCTGGGAGGTGTAGCACAACCGACAAGAGATATAAGTAAAAATATAAGTAATCTGAGTATCATAATGTCTTATAGCTTATAATTATTAGTTACAAAACATGGGATAGGAGAATAACTAATCCTAAATAACGTGGCAGAAATGGGGATAAAACTCGCTTATTCCTTTTAGATAATTTCCCCTTTTCTTATCTTTCACAGTTACTTTTTAGTAATACAGTTTACGCTGGAGGTACAGGACGCCAGCGGCCAGTGAAGATAAGTGCAAGTATTTCTATAAATTTCTCCAGTATCGCCAAGATTTTTTCCATTTTAAGTACCTCAAAAAATATTACATCTAGCTACTTTTAGTGTATATCCAGTGTTGCCATGAAGTCAAGCCTTGTAGAATTTTGACATGCTTGCCGTTCGTACCTGGATACCTTGCAGTTATCGACCGAAGGAATAGAATGGAAATAGAGAAGTTTTTACGGAGGAGCAAATCATGAAGAAACAAGAAAGCGCAAACCTCACGGCCTCCCAGCAGGCTATGGCCGACCTATGGGAAAAGCACATGCGCTCAGAGTTTGAAATGAAGAGCGTCGACGATACCCTCAATACTATGGTTGACGACCCTTATGTTAACCATATCCCAGTGTTAACTGGTGGTGTGGACCGGGATGAAGTGCGTGAGTTTTACTCCAAACGCTTCATTCCTCAGATACCCCCAGACACGGAGACTACGCTGATATCGCGAACCATCGGCAACGACCGGCTGGTTGATGAATTAATCTTTAAGTTCACACATACGATTGAAATGGAGTGGATGTTGCCGGGTATTCCTCCGACTGGAAAGCGGGTTGAAGTGCCGTTGGTCGTTGTAATCCAGTTTCAAAATGGCAAGATAGCCCACGAGCACATCTACTGGGATCAGGCCTCCGTTCTCGTCCAGCTCGGTCTAATTGATGACAAGACCCTGCCGGTCGCTGGCATTGACAGTTCCCGGAAGGTCCTCGATCCAACCTTATCATCAAACAAACTCATCGAACGTGCCAGTCGGAGTAGTGACACAATAACCCCCTAGATCCGGATAAACTGTAGCCGCAGGCTTTAGCCTGCGTGGTGAATGCAAGCTATAAGCCGTAAACGTATGGCTAACTTTTTAAACAAAAGATTGACGAATCTAGGCAAAAGATTTACCCTATTGCTGCTTAATAAAAAAAAGGGGGGATAATATCACAATTTTTACCACGGTCATTTGAAACCTTTGAAAGAAAGGAGGTAATAGAATGGCCACTTGCATCATGCTGATACATCTTACTCAGCAAGGTATACAGAACATCAAAGAAAGTCCCTCTCGGGAAGAGAAGGCCAAAAAAAGCCTTTCGAGACATGGGTGTGGAGCTGAAAACGGTATATTCGGTAATGGGCCAGTGTGATGCGGTCTGCATTCTAGGAGCGCCAGACGATAAAACAATGGCCAAAGCAGCACTCGCCATCGGTTCGTTGGGTAACATTCGCACAGAGACACTTCGCGCCTTCACGGAGGATGAAAACCGGCAAATAGTTGCTTCTCTGCCATAAGTAGTAGTCTAACAGAGACCGTAAGGGTAGTTTGATAAAGGGGTTAACGATTTCTTTCCTACGGCAACGTTAAGGGCAGAGTTAAAGCATTATGTGCTTAACGAGGCATTTACGGTGGAAGAAAAATGTTGGCTGACCCAAATGCGCCAAGCTTCTGTCTATGAGGTCTTTGAAAAAGTCTCATCAACAGTAAGTGTCATTCTGACCCGCCTTAGGCGGAGAAGAATCTCAGTTTTTAACTGAGATTCTTCTTTGCCTTCAGCAACTCAGAATGATATTTTTCAGTGGTCTCGGCTACGTCGCAGCCACAAATATCTCATGCCCCTTCTGGCCGTCTCTGTCCAAATTCCTTAATCTTTTGGGCTAGCCTCTCGGCTTCATCTTTCCCCAGGATTTGTTCCGCTAAGTCAGTGGCAATCTCTGCCGCCTGACCAGCGGATACGCCCCTGACCTTGGATATCTTCCACGCCCCTTCTTCCACTACAAGTTCGCAGCCCCCTATTCTCTCCTTCATTGGCAGTTTGCCCTGGTCAAGGAGGGACTTTATCTCCTCCACCCTGTGGGTGACCTTCAGGGTTTCTTCCATGTCAGGGACTGTGGAGCGGATTTCTACAACAGCAGTGTTACCTTCCACTGTTGTATTCACTATCTCCTGCCGTGTTGCGCAGTGGGCAAGGTCAATGAGAGTGGCCAACTTAGGCGGAGCTACCTGCTTTATGTACCTTATTAGTTCCAGCCAATCAATAATCGTGGTATCGGTTTTTGAGATAAAAGTATAGGCCCTTTCGTAGTCACTAGCCCTGACTGCCTTAAGATATTTATCCACCACCATATCAGGAGAGTCCTGGGACTTGATGCTGATAAAGGCAAGCATCGCTACAAGCAATAGAACAGCAATTATCCTATCCATGGTTTTTACCTCTTATAGTATTAAATATGAAACATTTCCTATTATTTTATATTGGATTTACTCTTTTAGCCATAGATTTTAGTCAATCTTTTAGTAGATGGCAAAGGAGCGTGTAGGAGAGAGGCTAAACAGATATAACTCTGAATATCAAGAAGGTAAGGGGAGGGGCCGATAAGCCGAGTCCTGTCGTGAGTGGCCATTACTCTAGGGTAGTGGTTGCCCACTACCTCGCCCTGAACCGATGAGGTTCAGCGTAGCGGCTTACCCGGAGGGATGTCGTATTATGTATTACGGTGCGTCAAGACGCACCCTACAATAAACAACCTTGAAGCGGGCCACTTCTTTCCCTCCCTATTTAGCCTTTCTCCAGGTGGGGTTTGCCGTGTCCGCCAAAAGTCATGCCAAAGGCATATTCGCCAATGGCGAAGATTGGCGGATTCGCTTTCGCGAACCAGTACTGTCACCAGTACTGCGGTGGGCTCTTACATTAAGGGGCCTTAATTGGCCCCCCCGCCTTTTCACCCTTACCCATAAACTAGGGACTAGGGGCCAGGGGCAAACAATTGTTTTCTAATCACCAATCCCTGATCCCTAACCTCTAACCCCTAGTTCACGGGCGGTATGTTTTCTGTGGCACTTTCCCTAGGACCCCCATTACGAGGGTCCCGGTGGGTGTTACCCACCACCTTGCCCTGTGGAGCTCGGACTTTCCTCTCGTCCGCCTGCAGCCAGACGAACGGGCGGCCACCTGGCCCCTCCCAAAAATCACATTATAAATTTCAAATTACAAATTTTAAATCTATAATTTGCATCTTATTCCACGGGCAGGCATAAGATTCTACCGCAACTCTTGCAAAGGATTACTTCCTGGCGGCGAAGTAAAAGATTTATAGTCTGTGGTGTCAGGCTCATGTTGCATCCTCCACAGACATCGCCGTTTACATCCACTACGGCAAGGCCATCTTTTTCAATGAGTCTGCGGTACAGGGCGAGGGCTTCTTTATTAAGGAGTTCGGCACTTTCTTCCCACTGTTTTTTTGCCGCCTGGATATCTTTTTCTAGTGATTTCAGTTCTGTCTCTACAGAACTGGCGTATACCGTGAGATCCTTTTCTTCTTCCTGGACTTTTTGTGCTAACTGTTTTTCCTCAGCATGGAGTCCTTCGAATTTGGACATCATGGAAAGGGTTTCGTCTTCTAGCACGCTTTTATCTGCCTCTTTGCTTCCTATCTCTGATAAAAGGGCGCTGTATTCTTTGTTGTTCTTGATTTGGAAAAGTCTACCCCTTGTTTTTTTTATCTCCTCTTCGAGGCATTTGAGGTCTAGCTCCTTGCTATCTATTAGTTTTTGAAAGTCTTTAGCCTCTTTTTGTCTTTGACTCAACAGTCCCTTTGTTTGATGGAGCTGGGCCTTCTTTTTTTCAAGGGCTTCTCGAAGGTTTTCCTTTTTTCTAGTAAGCTCAATTAACCTGCTGTCAACGGATTGTAAGTGCCTCAAGACTCCAATCTTATCGGCAAGGGTGCCTTTATTGGTTACTTCCAATGCCATCTAGAAAGCCCTCCAATTTTCTACTTCTTATAGGATGTTGTAGCTTACGGATGGCCTTAGCCTCTATCTGGCGTACCCTCTCTCTGGTGACATTGAATTTCTTTCCTACCTCTTCCAGGGTGTAGGTATAGCCATCACCTATGCCGTAGCGGAGTTTTATAATCTCCCGCTCCCTATAGGTAAGGGTATTCAGGATAGCATTGATCTTTTCCTTAAGCATCTCCTGGGTAGCGGCCGAAACGGGAGATTCAGCCTTTTCGTCTTCTATAAAATCTCCAAAGGCGCTGTCTTCGCTTTCCCCTACTGGCCTATCCAGGGAGATTTGATACCGGGAGATCTTCATTATCCTCCTGGCCTCGGGTACGGTGATTTTTACCTCCCTGGCAATCTCTTCCAGGGTTGGCTCCCTACCCACCTCCTGGACCAACCTTTTGGATACGTTCCTTATCTTACTCATAGTTTCTATTACATGCACAGGTATCCTTATAGTCCTGGCTTGGTCTGCAATAGCGCGGGTTATGGCCTGACGTATCCACCATGTCGCATAAGTACTGAATTTGTAACCCCTTTTGTATTCGTATTTATCCACTGCCCTCATGAGGCCGGTATTACCCTCCTGGATGAGGTCAAGGAAGCTCAGGCCTCTGTTGCGGTACTTCTTGGCAATACTTACTACCAGGCGGAGATTTGCACTAGAAAGATTTCTCTTGGCCTTTTCGTGTTCCTCGCAGAGCTTGTCGAGAACTTCCAGTCTCCTCTTAAGGCTTTCGGGAGATTCAGCCATTCTGGATTCCAGTTCTGTAAGGCGCAGTTCAAGTTCCTTTGCACGACCGTTAGTGCTAGCCTTAGCTGAAAGGGAGGCTAGCTGGGTCTTTAAGGCGCTTATCTCATCGTATACTTCATGTAGTTGCTTGACGTAGGGGTTATATTTCTTTGTCTTTATGTTGATCTTTTCGATGATTTCTAGGGCTTCTCTGCGCCTGGCCCTTATCTTTCTCAGAAGCCTTAGGCGTTCATTCTCTGCGGTGCTTCTGGAGCGAACCTTCGCATATGCATCTGTGTTCTTTTTTAGTAGGGCCTTAAGCCTCTTGAGATAGTGGGGTAGCTTCTGGAATATTTTTTCCTTGCCATCCTCCGCTGAAAGGTCAATCTTGAGATTACGTTCGTTACGCTCTGTACGTGACCCGAGATTGTTAAAGGACTCCAGGGACTTTATGTATTCTTCTATAACGTGGTCTGATTGAAAGACCTTGCGTACAATACGTTTTCTGGTTAGCTCTATTGTTTTTGCTAACGCGATTTCCTCATCTCTGGTGAGAAGGGATATCTCCCCCATCTGTGTAAGGTACATCCTTACGGGGTCATCTATCTTCTCTGGAATACCCTCTTCTAGCTCTTCTTCAGGAAAGACCTCCGCTTCCCCCGCTGGAACTAAAATATCCTCTCTGCTCTCTGCCTCCGACTCATCAACGAGGTCTATCCCCATCTCGTCCAGCATTATCAGGATGTCATCTATTTTTTCAGGAGATACGACATCGTCCTCGGGGAGGAGATCGTTTAGTTCCTCGTAGGTTAGATAGCCTTTTTCTTTCCCCTTTTGAACGAGGGTCTTAATTCTCTGTCCCAGCTTCTCCATTAATTAAAAACCTCCACCTTTATTTTTACGTACAAGGAGGCGCACCCTTATTTTGTTCCTTTCATGGAACTCTAAAAGGAGGCGCCTTTCCTCGTCATGTTGGCCTTTTGATTCCTTTAACCTTTCTTTAGTATAACCTATTTTTGCTTTATTTTCCTGCCTCTTTATGAAGTGGAGATAGGTTGTAAAGCGATGGCGGTAATCTCCCTTCTCTTCAGCCATAGCAATGTCTGCCAGCACCCTTGCCATTTCACTCTGGTCAAAAAGGGGGCCAAGGTCTTTTTCTGTTACCTTCCCTTTTTGTTGGTATAGCTCAAAGGCCTTTTCTGCCAGTTGGTTTACAGCCTGATTAGTAAATTTATTGTGTCCAACCTCTAATAGATATTCTTCTATTAATTCATTGTGGGCCAGGAGTAGTCCTAAGAGTTCTTTTTCAGTTATACCCTTATATGTTGGCTCACTAGCCGCGACCTGCCCTTCCTCTGAAAATGATTTCTGCCGTGAGAGCTGCCGCCGTAGCACCCTCTCCTCCACTGATAGCTTCTCGGCCAGGTGTTTAATGGCAAGCTCCCTCTTTAGTTCATCTGGTATTTTGACTATAAGAGAGAGGAGTTCCCTAGCCACGGCCAGCTTTCCCGTTGGAGTGGAGATATCCCATTTCTGCGAGGCCCTCCTTATCTTAAAGCTAAAAAACTCCTGAGCCTCGGCTACCTTTTCCAGGAAGGAGCTCCTTCCTTCTTTTAAGAGGAGGTCACAGGGGTCGTACCCTTCAGGAAGTTCTACCACCCTGGTCTCAACGTCTTCTTTTATAAGAGTTTCCATGTTTCTCTCGGCAGACTTCAGGCCAGGGGCGTCACCATCCATAACCAACATCACCACCTCTGTCCACGGACGAAGGAGCCTTATATGTTCCTCCGAGAGAGAGGTTCCTAGTACACCTACCGCCCAGGGTATCTGATATTGATGGGCCATAATCACATCCGTATAACCTTCCATTACCAAGACCTTCTTTTCCTTAAAAATGGCTCCTCTGGCTAAGTCTATTCCATAGAGACACTTACCTTTTTGAAAGAGGGGAGTTTCAGGGGAATTAAGGTATTTAGGTTCCGTTCCGTCTAACGACCTGCCCCCAAAGGCTATTACCTTGCCGGTCAGGTCAGAGATGGGAAACATTAGCCGATTTCGGAACCTGTCGTAGTAGCCCTTTTTCCCTTCCCTGGCTACAACCAGACCTGCCTCCAATAGAACATCAGGAGAAAAACCTTTACTTTGGCCCGCCGATAGGATGGCATCCCAACGGTCTGGAGCATAACCTATATGGAATTTCTCTATAGAATCCTCGTTTATACCTCTATCGCTTAAATACTTTCTAGCCTTCCTGCCTTCCTCCGAGAATAAACATCTCTTAAAAAACTCTACCGCCAGAGTGTTTACCTGGTAGAGGTAATCCTTCTTCGCATGGGAAACATCCCTACCCTGAGGTAAATCCACCCCTGCCTTCCTCGCAAGGGCCCTTACCGCTTCAGAGAAGGATAGCCCTTCCTTTTTCAGCAAGAAGTTAAAAACAGTACCACCCTCTCCACAGCCAAAGCATTTGAAAAACTGTTTTGCCGGGCTTACTGTGAAGCTAGGGGTTTTTTCGTTATGGAAGGGACAAAGACCTAAGTAATTCTCCCCTCGACGTTTGAGGGGTACATACTGGCTAACTATGGCTACAATATCTGTATGCCTTTGGACCTCTTCAACTTTTTCCTTTGGTATATACACGGTCCAGTAGTGTGCTATCTTCAAATTCGTAATTATAACATATTATTCTAAAAAGTCAAGGAAACAGCCAGAAAAAATTGTGGAGGGTATGTTTAAATGAGTATTAATTTTTAATCTTTATTTTTCGGATTAAACCAGTTATTCCAGGAGCAAAAGGCCAAAGTATTTCACATACGCCCCCTTCTTTTCCAGGAAGCTAACCGTAAATCCATTGTTACGGACGGTCTGAAAGACATCTATCCCACAGGCCTCCATAGCGGGACGGGCCTTATCTGGTAGAGTACAGGGTGAGTCTTCTGGACAGCGGGCACACAGGGGGCAAGGCCCTGCACCCATAACAAAGGCCTTATGGTAGCCTGCCAGGGTGGCCTCCCTCTCGAGCCTGAGCAGCATTTCCTTGAAGTCGCGTCCAGGAGGTTGGCCTTCTACTAAAATGGCATGGGTGTAACATTTCAGTATCTTCTTAGTTTCCTTACAGGTAGGGGCGAAAGGTGGGCAGGTTTTACTCTTGCCATATTGAGGACATCCGAAGCGGCACTTGAGTTGCACCCAGGGCTCTATCACAACGCTGGAGACATTTATAATCTTTGCCTCTGTAGCCCCCAGTCGCTCCGCTTCTTCACAAAGGGCGTTCAATACTTGCCTTTCGTTGACTACTTTTGGCATCTTTTGCCTGAGTCCAGTAGCGACTCTTTCCAATTGACATGTTATTTAGCAATAAGAGGCATTTCAATATCCAAGTGAGAGATTTCTTTCAGGGAATAGCGAGAGCTTACTTCTAGTATCTCTATTCCCAAAAGTTCACCTTCGGGACCCAAATCGAGGATTATCCCTTCTTTAATCTCTTCATTCTTGGCAAACGGGCCCTCTTTCAGTTTTATATACATGGCATCTGCCTTAGGGTCATATGTAATTCTCATTAGCGTTTCCTTTCCCAAATAATTGTTATTATAATAATTTTATCTTTTTCCCTGCTGAATACCACCTTGAGAATATCTTCAGGAAATCTTCTGAAAGCCAGGTTCCGATTCTTATAACCCTTGCCCGTATTTTCAGGTGATTCTACGGTCTTTATAACCATTTCTTCAGTAACATTTCTTAATTGTATTCGTTCAAGGGCATGGGCAGTATAAACGTATTGCATTAATTTAAAAATGTAACCCCTTTAAATCTGCCACCCCTATCCCCTCCTTTGTAAGGAGGGGATAAAGGGGAGGTTAGAATTGACTGACATATTCAGTAAAAAAAGAGATTAAATCAAACCCTCCTTTAACCACCTGGCGGCCTGCTTGGCCCAATAGGTAAGGATGATATCAGCCCCTGCCCTCTTTATAGAGGTCAAGACCTCAATTGCAATCTTTTTTTCGTCCAGCCAACCCAATTCCGCGGCGGCCTTCACCATAGAGTATTCTCCACTAACGTTGTAGGCCGCCACGGGGTAGTCAAACGCATCTTTTACCATTTTTATTATATCCAGGTAAGGCAGGGCAGGTTTTACCATGACAATATCTGCCCCTTCTTGGATATCCAGGGCGACCTCTCTCAGTGCCTCACGTGCGTTTGGAGGGTCCATTTGATAGGTGCGGCGGTCGCCAAATTTTGGGGGTGATTCAGCCGCCTCCCTGAATGGACCATAAAAGGCTGAGGCGTACTTGGCGGCGTAAGAAATTATGGGTACATCCTGTAGGTCTACCTCGTCCAGAGCCTTCCTTATGGCTCCTACCCTCCCGTCCATCATATCACTGGGTGCTACAATATCCGCCCCTGCCCTGGCGTGGGATAGCGCAGTCTTAACAAGTAATTCCAGGGTGGAATCATTATCCACATCCCACTGGCCCTTTCTGTCATGCTTTATGTGGCCACAGTGGCCGTGGTCAGTGTACTCACACAGGCAGACGTCGGTAATGACCAGGATGTCTTTAGCCACCTCTTTTATCGCCCTGATTCCCTGCTGCACTATGCCATCTTCCGCATAGGCCCCGCTGGCCTTGGGGTCCTTCTCCTCAGGTATACCAAAGAGCATGACGCCAGGAATCCCTAACCCTTCTAGCTCCTTTACCTCCTCTGCCAGCACGTCTACAGACATCTGGTAATTTCCCTTCATGGAGACTATCTCTTTCTTAATCCCCTTTCCAGGTCTGACAAAGAGGGGCATAATGAAGTCGTTCACCTCAAGAGAGGTCTCCCTTACCAGACTCCTGAGTTTCTCTGGCTTCCGTAGCCTTCTTGGGCGGTAAATGGGAAATTCCATAAATTAGATTTATATTCTAATGTGGCTTGCCTTGTCAAATTCTTTATGTTTATAAGAGTAACCGCAATTGAAAGTAGACAGTAGTCAGGGAAAAATATTTTCCACCTTTTCCTTGTCCTTGCTCACCGTTTACTGCCTACTTCCTACTGTCTACTGCCTACTCCCCCTTAGCTGACTCCACTGCGTTTCTCAGGAGCATTACCGTTGTAACAGGGCCTACGCCTCCAGGTACAGGGGTTATGAAGGAGGCCACCTCTTTTGCCCCTTCAAAGTCCACGTCGCCTACGGTCTTCATCTTTTGCTTTCCCTTTTTATCCAATACAGGATTTCCCTGGACATCGTACTCGGGTACACGATTTATACCCACGTCTATTACTACAGCCCCTGGTTTAATCATGTCAGCCTTTATCAGTCCTGGCTTGCCAGCGGCCACTACAAGGATATCGGCCCTTCTCGTATGGAAGGTTAAATCCCTTGTCTTGGTATGGCATATCGTCGGTGTAGCATCAAGATCTAACATAAGGAGGGCTAGAGGCTTCCCGACTATAGCACTTCTACCTAATATAACGACCTCCTTGCCTCTTACCGCTGGAACGGTACTCTTTATCAATTCCACAGAGGCTACAGCAGTACATGGAGCAAGCCTGGCCTTCCCATAAACCAATTGCCCCATATTGGCTAGATTCATTCCCTCTACATCCTTATGAGGGGCGATAGACGACTGCACCTTCTGTGCATTTATTCCCTTGGGCAGGGGCATTTGAAGGATTATACCAGTAGCTTTTGAGTCTTTATTTAATCCCTCTATGTAAGCTACAAGAGATTCCTCTGAGGTATCTGCAGGGAGGGTGTGCAAAGTGTGTTTTATGCCTGCCTCCTCGCAGAGGCGGCTCTGGCTGCGTAGATATACCTCGGAGGCCGGATTCTCCCCCACCTGGATTGCTACCAGGTGCACCTCCTTACCCTCCTGCTTGAGGGACTCTACCTCCCTCTTTACTTCTTCTTTAATCCTACTAGCAATAACCTCTCCACTAATAAGCTGTGCAGGCACTTTTAATTCGTCCTAAAGAAAGGTAAAAAAACGGGATTTGAAGTCTCAAATTATAAGGATAAAAGTCCATATTTCAAGGGAAAAGGGCCCAACCCCCAAATAGAGATGGACCTATTTATCTTTATAATCCTTAAAGGTTTCCTAACAGAACTTATAGGAAGGTACGACTCCAAAGCGAAGGTCAGATTAATTGTAGCCCAATAGTGATAGTGAAGGTTTAGTAGTTAATGTTAGAAAAAGACCCCCCGTACCAATAGCAAATCTTATTTTCTTACTTCTACATTATCTAAAAGAACTGCAGAATCATGACTATTATCTCCCACATTGTGCACGTGATAGTGAAGCTCAGAAGGTCCGCTTGGTATGCTTAATGGTGTGTTGACCGTCTTCCATCCAGTCTGTCCACCAGTAGAAAGGTCTAACACGTTCGGTAAACCACTTACAGGTGTAAAGGTTGAAGAATTCACCGTCTCATGTGCAAGGATTATTCCTTGACCCACCGCCGAGCCAGTATTGGGAGTGTGCACTTCTGCGATGAAGAAGTCATTAAATTGGCTCCCTACATATTGAGGAAATTCAGTGGTGATGAAATTGTATTGGAAACCAAAGTTAAGATCGCTAGGTGTTAATAGATTGAATCCTCTGGACAAAAGTCCAGCATTGTTTCCTCCTTCTCCTCCTCCAAAACCGGTATGGATTACAGCAAAAGGGCTATTGTCAGGGCTTGTGAGAGGGCCAAAGCTGTTAGCTACAAAGGCGTTAGATGAGTTCCAGTTGCCGAGGCCATTAGAAAAATTATCAGAAAATAGGGGCGGTGAAGGTGGTGCTTGCCCGAGTAAGGGTATCCCCAAGTTCTCTGCCAGGTTAGATGGATTTGGAAGGACAAGATTCTGAGCGAGGTCGGAATCTAAGCTGGAAAGTCTGGCGAAGTTATGTAAGGCACCCTGGGCTTCCGTATTTGTGACTCCAAGTGGTGAAAAATGGACAATGCTGTCTCTCGTAAAGAGGTCTGCGCTGCGGGTCAACTTGGTATCAGTATTTTCCTTAGCAGAGACGAAGCGGATATTCCCCAACTTATCACTAACTTCTAGTTTACCCCGTTGGCCCATTTTTACTTCATCTGGAAAGATTCTACCTGCTTTTATCTCTTTTATTTCGGTTCCTCTCACAGAGGCCACCAGTGTAGGCGTAATAACCTTGTAGTCTGCAGGAAGTTTTGCGTCGGGTTTGACATTACTGATAATTGCACCTACTTTAAGGTTCAGGCGGGTGACAGCGGCTGTAGGCGTCAGGAGGAATTTATCAATAGTGAGGTAGCTAAAGGAGTCTATTATGCAGGTGCTAAGATTCTGAAAATCTAGGGTAGCATGGGAGAAGGGCCCTGTCCTCACTTCTACCCCCTCTTTGAGCCTCATCCCTACTGCAGCCTTTTCCCAGTCTAACTTGTCAGGGAAGCGTACCTCAACATCCCCATCAACCTCCTTTATCGTAACCTCCAGGGGCTGCGCGAAGGCCCATGCAGAGAGGAGGCATAAAAACAACACAAAAGGTATGAAGCGATATAGTAGCATATAGCCCGCTTTGAAACCTACACCCGCCTTATATTTGCGAAAAACTAACATTTTGTGCATGAGTTGTCAAATCTTTTTCCTGGAAGCGTATGAAAAAGTGGCATCTTCACACCTGAGATGGAGAAGTAATTCACCTTCAGTTTCCATTAATCCCCCTTTAGAAAAGGGGGATTTAGGGGGATTTAAACAGATGTCTCTATTTTCCCGTGGGCGCCACTCACTTTTCTTCCATCACTATCTCCCCCGTCCAATCTGGGCGGGGTGGCCTTTCCATGTTTTCGTGGCACTTTTTTGAGTAAACAGAGGCAGGACCATAATTGGGCCTTATTTCAAGCACTCTGGAAAAATACTCTGACGCTAGCTTCCAGTTCCCATTTTGGTAATACTTAATGCCTGCGTACATGAGGCGTCCCATTTCTACCTCTTTTGGGGTGGCCTCCTGCATGGTGGCGATGGGTTCATAAACCTCTATGGCCCTTGTCTTTCCCTTCACATGAATAAGTCCAAGATAAAGGCACAAGACTTCACTTTTTACCTGTTCAAAGGTTTCTGGGCCAATAAGGATGGAAGACTGGAGGGCCTTGTTTGCAGTCTCAAGGCGGGCTGCCAGGTTAACACTGTCTCCTATGACGGTGTAATCAAAGCGCGTTTTGGTACCCATATTACCTACAACAACAGTGCCAGTGTTTATACCCGTCCTTGCCCTTATAGGGGGCCAGCCACTTTTTATGAACTGAGATTTTAGTTGCTCTAAGGCTTTTAGGGATTCAAGGGCGGCCTTGCAGGCCCTTATGGCGTGGTCCTTCTGATCCACAGGGGCACCGAAAAAGGCCATTATGGCATCTCCTTCAAACTTGTCCACCGTGCCCCCGTACTGGAGGATTATGTCTGTAATTGTGGATAGGTAGGCATTGAGGAGCTTTTCAAGTTCCTCAGGCCTCATGGATTCAGCCATCGGGGTGAAACCCTGGATGTCTGTAAAATAAACGGTCAGTTCTTTTCTTTCCCCTCCGAGGCGGAGCTTTTTCGGGTCTTTTATCAGCTCATTTACCACTGTGGGGTGGAGGTAGTGCTCGAAAAGGTGTTTTATCTGCCTTCGCATCCTTTCTTCAGTTAATTGTTTGTAAACGGTAACGGCTGTATAGCTGGTTATCATGGCGATTAAAGGCCCTGCCGCATGGAGCCAGATTCCGAAATAGGCCAGGAGGGAAAAAGAAATCCCTAGATATAGACCGATGAGACCAGCCAGTGCCCCACCGCCCCTGAGACTACCTACAGCCATGGTTATCACGGCTGTTCCAGTGCCCAGCGTCGCCAGGATGGGCAGGTTGTATTTTTGCTTGTCGTACTTTATAAAACTCTCATTGAGAACCATATTGATGAGATTACAGTAAAGGATTATGTTAGGGCTGGAGGGGTCGTAAGGGGTTGGGTAGAAGTCTGTTCCTCCCGTAAACAGAGTTCCCACCAGGCATATCTTACCCTCTACCCTTTCTCTCAAGTAGCTGGAGGGGGCTTTTTCCCTTTCCTTTAAACGGGTCAGGGCAAAGAGTTCTTGCTTCATTTCCTTTAGGGTCGCGGCAAGTTGCTCCTTCTTTTCTCCTTCGGCTACTAGATGTAAGGCCCGCGTTTTTTCTATAGAAAGTTTTATAAAGGCCTCTAGCTCCTTTTCTTTAGTGATTATCTGTTCTTCCAATTTATCTTTCTCTTCGGGCGATGTAGCAGTGGATAATGTCTGTCTCAGACGGCTTATACTACCCCTGGTGTACTTTTGATCCAGTGCTTCCTGGAGGAGAGTCAAGTCTCTTCTCGTGGAAGATAGTTCAAGTGGGAGGCGATAAGATATGATAGTGAAAGAGTCTTGCCATCCCAAATGCCCTGATCGGCCTGCAAAATCAATCAATGCCTGCCCTGAGGAGTTTACAGGTATTTTTATCTCCTTTCCTGAGGCCGAAAATAATGATAGAGATTTGCCGGGATAAAAAACCAAACCTCCATTCCCTACCCCCAGATAATCACCGACGGCCATCAGGGCAAGGTGTAGAAAATATTTGTGGTTCCTCTGTATCAGTAGGGGAACGCTCCTAACGACACCATCCTCCTCATCTGGTAAGATGGCAACGTGACCAATCTCCTTACTGTGTTCAAGCAGTGGAGATATGGGAACCTCAAGGTAGGGAGCAGGGCAGGGCTGTATTTGTGAGAAGGGTACTATGACTTTAATTTCCTTGCCGAACCTGTCTTCTACATACTGCATGAGGCGGGCCTTCCTGTAAGCCTCTTGCAGCTCATCCATATCTTTCCAGACGACGAGTTGCTTTAGTTCCTCAGGGGATATGTCGGTGTTTTTCCTTAGCTCTTCCTCAACCTGTTCCAGCAGTATATGTTTCTTGAGTGACGGAAGATACTCTCCCAATTCTTTAAGCTGTTTCTTATTAAGAGATAACCTTGCCGCCAACTCCTCAGTGTTAATGGCATCCTCCTGGATAATAATTTTCTTGAGGGTAGGATAAAAATGTCTTAAGGAGCTTTGGCGAGGCAAAGGTTCAACGGGGTGAAAAGCCAGGTAGGTACGCTCAGAAAGGGCTATAGACTCGGACAGTTCTTTGTCATAATCTTTCAGCATCCCTTCCAGGGTCTTCTCCATCGCCCCGGTTTCCTCTAGGAGACTGGAGGAGGGGTGGCCGCTGGGTTCCGTATGCTGCATTCCTGGTAGATTGGACAAAGATTGCAGGCGATACAGTCTTTCTTTTACCTCTTTTAGGGTATCATCCACCATCTCTTTTGGTAGGGTGGCCGGGCTTTCTTCCAGGAATTCTATGTCCATTATTATATTTTTTGCACCCAGGGAGGTAAGGGTGTCAATGAGTGTGGCATGTTTGTCCCGGCTCCAGGGCCACCTACCCAGGGTTTTTATACTCTCATCATCTATGGCTATGAGGGTAACCTTGTCTGTAGCGTTACGGAGGGGTCGCAGCTTTAATCGCTGGTCATAGAAGCGAAGTTCCAGGGACTTGTAGAACTTGGTAAAGGTAAAAGGGATAATTACGGCTGAACTTATGATGCCTATTATGAAGGCTTTAAGAAGGGGATGAAGCACAACCAACATCCGTCAAGGGGATTCAATGTTCCCTAATGTAAATCTCGGCCTTATATAGTATTGCCATTAGATCAGCTCCGGTAAGGTATTTGGCCTTGTGTCCCACGGGCATAAGCCCTTTGTCAATACATTCCCTGTAAGCATATCGCTCAGTGGGTCCAATGATGGTCATAGTCAGACCTCCTCGAATCTTCAGCGTCCTGCAAACCATGTAAGATATCCGGCCCCAGGCTAGAGGGGTAGCTGGCTTTTCTGCCCAGTCTTTACGGATTATCTTTCTGTCCAGCAGCTCTTTTGCTACCTTTTCAAATGCAGGGTCAGGGAGAGAAATCTTTAGCAGCGCAACAACGCCCCGGCATCCATCCTCAAAGGTGGCAACGCCTTTGTCAGGGAGGTCCCTAAGGAAACTAGCCTGGGCCGATACGACGTCAGGCAGCATAAGTACACTTGCAAGCAAAAGAATTAATATACAGAAGTAGTCTCTCAGCCGTACGAAGATAAGAGGTAAAATAAAAGAACTTACCATTTTTGACCCTTTATCTAGAACTGGAAAGTGAGGCTTGCAAGGAAGTACTCCCTGCCAGTCTTTTCGCCAAAGGCGCCTGAGGGCCAGAATTTACCATAGTTAAAATTGACGAATACATCGGATAAGACCTTATAGTTGATGTAGGCATCAAATTCCTGTCCCAACGAGTTTAAGGGTCTGTTGGCCCTGAAATCACTGATGCCTCCTTTTGCCACATCTTTTTTGTAAAGGTAATAGTAAACCCCGACCTCCAGATTATCTTTTAAATCTAAATCAAAGTCCAGGGGTTTTATAGAACCACCGATTCTTAACATTTGTAGGTTAGATAACCTGGGAGATAACATGTAGCCTGTCTCTATATATCCAAAGTGTAGGAAATTTCGATCTGTTGTACCGGGGGCACTGCCACCGACAGTATTAGTGGGGTTGAGCCTGTCCTTATCCCCTGTGGCAAGGGCATACCGCAGATCTAGCCTCGGGCGGGTTAACACATCAAAGATTTTTGTAAGTCTGGTAGAAACCGCCCAGGCACTGATACTATTTGGGCTCTGAGGGCCACCAAAGCGTACCTGATCCCCGTAGCTTCTACCGATTTCTCTAATTCCCTCTATTTCATAGTTAAGATTCTTTATGAAGAGTTCGCCTCTTAAGCCCAGGCCGAAGTAATAGGAGTCGTAGTCAAATTTGCTTTGAATTGGATGCGGGGGTACCGGTTCTGAATGGTCTTTTTGCTGTACCCAGAAGAAATAAGGCTCATGGTGGCTAAAGCCAGGATAGGACAGCACAACGCCGGTGAAATGACGGTCCTGGCCCTCAGTTCGGAAGCCCGGCACGCTGAAGTCTATGTTGTTCTCCCGAGGAGGCGTCCTGGACCAAAAGGTGGTAAAGTTCACAAAACGAGACCATCCTTTTAGCTCCACTCCTATCCCTCTCCTGGAATATACGAGGCCAGTGCCTACCTCAGAGAAAAATTGTCCTCCTGTAAACTGGAGTCTCAAAGGAAGTTTTACCTCAAAGTATCGACGCAGGGCGTTGTCAATCTGGACAGAGTAAAAGGCCTGGTCTAGCTCAAAGTCCAGGTCGGTATCGCCTGTTCTGAAATTGTCGTTATGGTCCCAGTCGTTAAGGGCGGTTCGTTGCCGGACATAAAACGTTTGGACATTGTCAAGGTTCAGCGCGGCCCAGAGCCTGATGTCGTGTATACGCATGACCCTTTTCAACTTTGCGGTAAGGTCGTTGTTTAGATCGTCGAAGGAAAGATAACTGAACCTGTACCATCCTCCGTAATCAAATAGGAACCTCTGACTGGGCCTCCCCAGATATTCCAGGGCCTTCCTTGTCTCCCTCTCCAATCTTTCGGTTCGATATTGTTGAATCTCTTGAAGGCTGAGGACCCCTGGGACCTGGCCAAAGGCCCGTTCTGACGCTAAAAGCATAAGGCCAAGGAATAACAACCTGAGAGTCTTAATGTGGCACCTTTGTAATAGCGAAGACCTGTATTTTTTCACGCTGAGACCTGGCTGTAAGCCCTTGGGTCAGTGGCCTGAATTATAGCGCTGACGGAGCGCTGGTTGAAACCCTTAAATCCCTCCTTACGTTCTATGTTCTCAAGGTGGCTACCAACGGCACCCTGGGTCGAAAATTTTTGATATTGTTCCTGGTTTATACTACCCAAGCTCAAGAGCTCTTTAGCTCGGTTCGGTTCTATCCTCCACTGCTCTCCTTGAGTGAAGGCCTGGCGTAGGAAGGAAAAATCCGAAAAAGGCTTCATGGTTTGTATTCCTGCCTCTGCCATGTCCCTGCGTAGGGCATCAAAATCCGCCCTTATGGCGAGATGATGCATCCCCGCCTCAAGGAAGCTCTCCCCATGCAGGGCAACCCAGAGACCTACTGTACCGAGATCTTTTTTCATGGATAGGGGCTGATGTGCGAAGTCTTCCACCGTTTCTTCCGGGCTGAGGTCCAAATCGGCAAAGACTGTTATTCCGAGCAAGCGATTTTCCATAACTTGTGCCCCCCACCCTGCCTCCTGCCCGGCGTAAAATCTTTCTCTACACTGAAAGCCCATGCACTCCAGAAAACGCACTAGATCTTGGAGGTGCTTTCTGGAACAGCGGAAGGTGTGATGGTCGTGATTGGCCCAACCCAGCCCTAAATAATCTTGTCTTTCCTTTTGGAGGCGGCCCGCCTTGTTTCTCTCCTGCCAGTATTTCCGCTCTTCTTCAAAGAAGATATGGGCTGCCAGCCCTTTACCAAGCCTAGCCGAGCCGTCTTCAAGTATCTCCATCGTCCTCCTGAACCCCTCGGCAGGATCATCAAAAAAGTGGCGAGGCCTGGTACGCCAGAGTTCCTCTGCCCTGAGATATTCCCTGTAATACTCTGCTGGAGGGGTTTCACAGAGGTAACCCCTGTAGGCCCTGCGTTCCACAGCCAGTAGGCTAAGCCCCCCTTCTTCAGCCACCAAAACCTTCCTGTAGCGGCTCTTGGGTGCGCCTTCCAATGACCGGTTTATCTCCTGTTTTGCTGCAAAATCTGCCACAGATTCTACCTTCAGGGCCACCTCAAAGAAGTTACTTCGAGACTTACTTTCTTCCAGCACTACCTTAGGAAATACGGCGCCCGGGTGGTAAAAGGCTGTCCTGCCTGGGGGTGTCTCTCCAAGTAGTTCCACGGTGAAACCCATTTCGGCGAGTCTTTCCCTGGTGGGTTCAGAATCTGGTAGCACTATGTGGTCAACCCAGTCAATAAGCTTTGTACTGGTTTGTTCTCTCATCCTTTGCTCAAGGCGTGCCGCTAACTGGTGGGTTGCGAGGCAGGCCTCTAGGCCTTCCAGAAAAAAGGCTTCTGCCTCCGGGTACCTCTTCCAGTCAAATTCGGTGGAATTCACCTCCGGGCCTCCTGAAAGCGCATAATACTAGCAAAAAGTTTTCTTGACGCAAGTGTTTTTTGCATGAGGAGTGCAAGAAGTATTACCTTGAGAGGTTGACGTTTTTTAACGAGGCTTCTTGTATCTTTCTGTGGTTTCTGTTAACTCTGAATCGTTGGCCCCTAACGGCTGGGTTATCGTTTTTTTCATCCTTATGGCAGTGGTACCGTTTCTGTAGTACTCTGGAATTCTTGAAAACTCCACGAATCCATTTTTTGTATAAAACTTTATGGCGGGAAGATTGTAATCTCCTACCTCAAGGATCAGGTGATGTAACCCCATTTTCTGGCACTCCCATTCCAGCCTCTGAAGCAGAGAGGTGCCAATACCTTTCTGCCTGTAATCTTCCCTCACGCAGAAGGTGTATATCCTTACAGTTGGAGACCCCCTGCGTCCCACACCGATAACATAACCCAGAACCTTACTGTCGGAACAGGCCACCAGAGTTACGGCATTAGGGGATTGGAGGAGGTATCTTATTTGCCTCCTGCCAAAGGCCTCCGTTGGAAAATATAACTCTTCCATCTCCTCTATTTGAGATATATCCTCAATAGAGGCCCTCCGGTATCTTATAATTTCTATCATCTATCGGGAGTGAATGAGTCCGCTGATAGACTCTGAGAGACGATCTAACCTGAGTGGCTTAAAGAATACAGTATCAATTCCAGTTTTTTTCATCTCCTCTTGGGTGATTTCACGGGATCTGCTGGCTATCATGATGAATGGTACTTTTCTCCCCTTTTCCAGACAGAAAGAACTTATAGCCCTTGCTACATCTACACCCGAGAGATAGGGCATCTCCAGGGCACAGAGTACCAGGTCGTAAGAACCCTTTCTGAAAAGGCTTAGTCCTTCAATTCCGTCTGGAGCAGCCGTTACTGTGTAGCCAGCGTAACGCAGGAAACTGGTGTAGATACTGCGGTGGGTCTCCTCATAGTCTATTAGCAGAATGTTTGCCTTAATTGCCTTCCCTGCCTCCACCATGGTAATACTCTCCTGTAATGCCTTCTGTTGATTCGACTTGGCGAACCTTTTTTTCTTCTCCTCTCCTTTCCAAAACCTCCCCCTCTTTCTCTTCTAATGGAAGCTCTTCCTCAAGGATGTCAGCATCTTCACAACATTCGTCCTCTACCGCCTGGGTTGACTCTACCCCCCCATCCTTTGCTTCCGGTTCGATTGTGCCTCCGGGTTGAGCCTGAGCGGAATGGCTCACGGCTGGGGCCTGAGGTTGATCCTCCGCCATTAGTTCGCTAAACTCCAGGATGAAAATCGCCGAAGCCAGCAGTAGAACTGCGTACATTTTGCCAATTTTAACACTTTCGACCCCTAATTTAAAAGTCTATTTTTGACAGTGTCAAAATGAAAAGAATCTTTCTCATAATGCTGACGATGACCAGAAGGAGTCCTCTTTGCTGAGAACTACCTCCTCATTCACATTAAAAAGGAATGTGCTCTGAGGAGATGATTCCTTCCTGCCAATGGAGGGAGGACGGCAGTTTCCTGACCGTTCATTGGTGCCTCAGGTGGTCAGCCGTGCGAGATGAACTCACACGCCACAAAATTATAACGTAGGGACAGACCTTCAGGTCTGTCCAAGTCTGAGATATGAACGGGGATGGTTCTTATCGGACAGGTTTAAAAACCTGTCCTTACGTTTCTTTAGAGAAGGGGGCAGCGGATTTCTTCTAGTGCCTTCGGCAGATTCGCCGAAGGCGAAGCTTCGCTCAGAATGACAGGGAACGTTGTTCCTATAAAGTCCGAACTTCTGCCCAAAGATATGGACTGGTTTAAAAACTAGGCACAGCATGTAGGGGTTGAAAATATTCAACCCCTACTTGGCCTGAATCCAGCCCATCTTCTGTCGGAGCTCCCTGCCCACCTTTTCAATTAGCAGGTCTTTTTCTCTGGCCCTAAGGGCCTCAAAGGAGGGAGAGCCTGCCTGATTTTCGAGGACCCATTCTTTTGCGAACTGGCCGCTCTGTATCTCCTTGAGGATTTTATTCATCTCCTTTTTGGTCTCTTCATTGATTATTCTCGGCCCTCTGGTCAGGTCACCAAATTCGGCAGTGTTACTTACGGATTTGCGCATCTGGGCAAGTCCCCCTTCATAAAAGAGGTCCACAATGAGCTTGAGTTCGTGAAAGCACTCAAAATAGGCCAGTTCTGGCTGGTAGCCCGCTTCCACCAGGGTCTCAAAGCCAGCCTTCACCAGGGCGCTGACTCCTCCGCATAGCACTGTCTGTTCTCCGAAGAGGTCAGTTTCTGTCTCCTCGGCAAAGGTAGTCTCAATCACCCCTGCCCTTGTGCCGCCAATGGCCTTAGCGTAGGCCAGAGCCACGTCCTTTGCCTTACCCGAAACATCCTGATATACGGCCAGGAGGCATGGTACACCGCCGCCTTTTTGATATTCCGACCTCACCAATCTCCCAGGGCCTTTGGGGGCCACCATGATGACGTCTATATCAGGGGTAGGGACAACCTGATGGTAGTGTATATTGAAACCGTGGGAGAAGCACAGGGTCTTTCCCTTTTTAAGGTGAGGCATTATCTGATTTTTATAAATAGGGGGTTGGACCTCGTCTGGAAGGAGCATGTGAATAATATCTCCTTCCTGGGAGGCTGTTGGAATATTGAAGACTTTGAAGCCGTCCTTCTGTGCTTGTTCAATACTGGCCCCTTCAGGCCGCAGCCCGATGATGACCTCCACCCCGCTATCCCTTGCGTTCTGAGCCTGAGCCTTACCCTGGCTTCCGTAGCCTATTACTGCTAACTTTTTACCTTTCAAGTAATTAAAGTCTGCATCCTTATCGTAGTATATTTTTGCCATTCGTTCGCTGCTCCTTTAATGTCCGTTAGCTGGTGCTCCGCTTCGGCTCAAGGCCGGGCGTGATGTAGGGGTTGAATATTTTCAACCCCTACAGGATTTATTTGGTTCCCCTTGCCATTGCAATCTGACCTGTTCGGGCCATCTCCTTAATGCCATAAGTGTGGAGTAGTTTAATCATGGCCTCGAGTTTGTCCTCAGTTCCCGATAATTCTATAATCATGTCTTTCTGTCCCACATCTATTATCTTCCCGCGGAAGATATCCACCATCTCCAGTATCTCTCCCCTTCTTCCTGGGGGCACGTTGACCTTTACAAGCATCAAATCCCTCTCTACATAGGGAGTGTCAGTAAGGTCTATGACCTTGATGACGTCAATGACTTTTCCTAATTGTTTGCGGACCTGTTCGATGGTGGAGTCGTCTCCCCTGACAACCACAGTGAGCCTGGAGAGTTCAGGGCTTTCTGTCTCCCCAACGCTGAGGCTGTCGATATTAAAGCCGCGGCTACTGAAGAGTCCTGCAATCCTGGCCAGGACACCCACCTTATTTTCCACCAGTGCTGTGATGACATGTCTCATAATTAAAAGGTTACAGGGAACAGGAAAATTATATTTTCCCTGTACCATGTCACCCTTGACTTGGCTCCTTTCTTTTCCTGTCTACTGTTACCTGTTACCTTGCTCATGCCATACCTCCAAAAGTTCCTTCTATGATAGCATCCCTGACGGTCTTGCCTGCGGGGATAAAGGGGTATACATTTTCTTCCTGTCCGATCTTACAATCTATTACCACAGGCTCCCTTATGGCGAGGGCCTTCTCCAGAGTAGGCCTCACCTCCTCTTTACGTTCTATCCGAAAACCCTTAGCCCCGTAGGCCTCTGCCACCTTGACAAAGTCGGGGTTGTCCTCAAGATGAGTACCGGAGTATCTCTTCTTGTAAAAAAGTTCCTGCCACTGGCGCACCATTCCCAGATAGCCGTTATTCATAATGACTACTTTTACGGGAAGCTTGTAGTGGACCACTGTAGCCAGTTCCTGTATATTCATCTGGAAGCTCCCATCTCCTGCGATGTCTATCACAGTTTTATCAGGACAGCCCAATTGTGCCCCTATAGCAGCAGGGAAACCGAAGCCCATTGTGCCTAGCCCGCCAGAGGATATAAGGGTGCGCGGGCTGGTAAAGGTATAATACTGGGCAGTCCACATCTGGTTCTGCCCCACCTCTGTGGCAATGACGGCCTTTCCCCTGGTTATTTCAGAGATTTGCTCAATAATATATTGAGGTTTCGGCAGTACTCCATTGTTATCGTAGGAAAGGCGATATTTTTTCTTCCACTCTTTAATCTGTTCATGCCACTCTTTCCTTTCCACCTGTTGTATTAAGGGGAGGAGTTCTGTAAGGATGTTTTTGGCATCTCCTACCACAGGTATGTCGACTTTTATAGTTTTGCTAATGGATGCCGGGTCTATGTCTATATGGATAATCTTTGCATGAGGTGCAAACTCATCTAACTTACCTGTGATTCTATCATCGAAGCGGGCGCCGATAGCTATAAGCAGGTCACACTCCGTGACGGCATGGTTAGCGTATAAGGTGCCGTGCATACCCAGCATACGCAAGGAGAGTTCGTGGTCTTCTGGGAAACCTCCCAGTCCCATAAGTGTGGTGGTAACAGGAAGGTTGCCCTTTTCTGCCAGCTCTAGAAGCTCTCTGTGACAGCCTGAATGAATTATACCTCCACCGGCATAAACCACTGGTTTTTTGGCATTATTGATGGCCTCGGCAGCGATACGTATCTGCCTTGGGTTACCCTGGTAACGGGGTTTATAACCGGGAAGATGCACCTCATTGTCTTCAGGGTAGGGGCCATCCCAACTCTCTGTAGTAATATCAACTGGCAAGTCTATCACCACAGGGCCACACCTGCCTGTACTGGCGATATAAAAGGCCTCGTTGACCACCCTGGGGATGTCTCTAATATCTTTTACAAGGTAATTATGCTTAGTAATAGGACGGGTGATGCCCGTGATATCGGCCTCCTGGAAGGCATCGCTTCCAATGAACTTGCGTCTGACCTGGCCCGTGATGGCGACCATAGGAATGGAGTCCATGAAGGCGGTGGCGATAGCAGTGGTAAGGTTTGTGGCCCCTGGACCAGAGGTGGCCAGGCAAACACCCACCTTTCCTGTTGCCCTGGCATAACCATCGGCAGCGTGTCCTGCCCCCTGCTCGTGCCTGGTAAGGATTAATTTTATGGGAGAATCGTAAAGTACATCAAAAAGGGGCAACACAGCTCCCCCTGGGATGCCAAAAGCGTATTCCACCCCTTTATTGACTAACATATCAACAAGGACTTGTGCACCTGTTTTTGCCATAGTTATTCAGAGAGTTTAGTAGATGTGAACAAATTAAATAATATAAATTATATTAAAAAATATTAAAGGAAAAAACAAATTGTAGGGCAACAGTTCGGGGAGACTTATAACCGCTTCAGGCTGACAGCTAACCCTTATGTCCAGAGCCTGAGGCGTACAAGCCTCCCTAGGCTACTACTACAAGGAACAATGGGGTGGGTAATAAGTTAAGGTAGAATGCCTTCTCCAAAACGTTCTTCTTCAGGGTGGTCTTTTCCATTGTCAATATCTTCTAAATGTTCAACTTCTGTAGGCTTATAGCCTAATTGTGTAGATTTTTTTAACTCTTCCTTAAAGGCAGCCAGAACTTTCTGTTGAATGACCTCACGACACTTAGCATTTATTGGATGCGCAGTATCAGCGTAAATTTGTATCTTTGTACCCTCACGTAAGTAGCGTTTTTCATCCAGCTTTGTTCCACAATCACTACAATAGTGAGACCGAAGGTGGTTCTTTCCCCTGCATTTGGGACACCTATCGGTGATTTTACGGCTCGGCATGGCCACAAATGCGCCATTATGCCCTTCGATAATCTTCAGATCCTTCACTACAAATTCATTGTCAATGATAATACCACAAAAGGCCTGTAAACGATTTTCCCTGGATTCTGTGAGCCTTACCATTACCTCTGTAATCTCCACGGGGCACCCCTCCCTAACTCAGAGTCAAGCTGATTAAAAATTGCTCAAGATTCCTCCTCTCTCAAAAGGGGTTGGGTTATATATACCTTGTCAAACCCTTTCCTTTTAAGCTCTAGTCCAGTCTCTTCAGCCTCCCTCCTTGTTTCATAAAGACCGTAAATGCAAGAACCGCTCCCTGAGAGCAAGACTCCACAGGGACGATAACTTTCAAGAAGGGTTTTTATCTCTTGAAGCTCCGGATACAGGCCGAAAGCCACAGCCTCTAATCTATTAAAGAGCAACTGCCCTAAAGACGCAGCATTTCCTGTCTCAAGGGCAGCAAAAAGAAGGTTAACATCTTTGCAACTTTTTGTCAAGTCTATTTTAAGATTATTATAAACGATAGCGGTGGAAATCTTTATGCCTGGATAAAGGAGGGTATAATAATAATCATGATAACCACTGCTCACCTTTAGTGGATTTACCCTTTCTCCTCTTCCGCGGCAAACGGCGGTCCCGCCCAGAATGAAGAAAGGGACATCAGAGCCAAGCCTTGAGGCCATCTCCATAAGCCTCTCGTTCCCAATGCCTGTCCGCCATAAAGTGTCCAATCCTTTTAATACCGTTGCCGCATCCGAACTACCCCCGCCCAAGCCTGCCCCTACAGGGATACTCTTTTTCAAGTTTATCCTCACACCCCTGTTGATTCTAAGTTCTTCCTGGAAGAGTTTCGCCGCCTTCCATACCAGATTGCCTTCGTTAGAAGGGAGGTCCGGGTCGGTACAAGTGAGTTCTATACCTTTGTCGCCTGCGGTGCTACCGCTTTCTTCTATCTCCAGCGTATCTGCCAGACCTATCTCCTGCATAACGGTTTCAATCTCGTGATAACCGTCTTGCCTCTTGCCCAAGACTTCTAGAAAGAGGTTAATCTTAGCATGTGCCTGTAGTTTTAGCCTTTTATTCATAGATAACTTGTAGCCGCAGGCTTTAGCCTGCGTAATTAAAATAGAGCAACCTGAAGGGTGCGGCTACCTCTTACTTGCGCTCAATCTCCAGGTTCCGCGACCTCAAAATCATGCAATCTCCAAAAAGTTAATGTAGTGTCTCCATAACTCCTTTTATCAAAGAGGCGGAGACTTCCCAAACTCTCTGGCATTTCAACCTTATG
>JAHFOV010000009.1:0-2935 GCA_023261505.1 Planctomycetota bacterium | reverse complement strand
AATCTCCAGGTTCCGCGACCTCAAAATCATGCAATCTCCAAAAAGTTAATGTAGTGTCTCCATAACTCCTTTTATCAAAGAGGCGGAGACTTCCCAAACTCTCTGGCATTTCAACCTTATGTGTTCTGTGTCTTATAATTACGATAGTATGGGATTCCAATATGGTATCCTCACCGAGTGCTTGTACCAGGTTAAAAAGCATTTCCCTTTTATCTGGCCTTTCCCACAGGGGGTAGGGAGGGTCAATAAATATCAGCCAAAACCGCATCCCCTTTTTCTGAAGTTCTGGGAGGCATTTAAAGGCATCTCTTTTAAGAACGATACCACGGTCAGCGAATCCCGTTAGCTCAAGATTTTTTTTAATTGTCTGTACGGCTATAGTATTCTTTTCTACAAACACACATTGTCTGGCCCCACGGCTCAAACCCTCTATACCCAGGGCCCCGGTACCGGCAAAAAGGTCAAGCACAATACTTCCTTCAACCACCCCAGCCAGGATGTTAAAGATGGCCTCTCTTATCTTATCTTGTGCAGGCCTTACCTCAAGGCCTCTTGGGCAGAGTATTTGCCTACCCTTTGCAAGACCTCCAATGATGCGCACGTTCCCTGAATTATAGCAATGCAAATATCCTGAACAAGCGATTTTTACTGAACACGCAGGCTGAAGCCTGCGGCTAGTTTTCTCTTACTGTATCAATACGCAGGCTAAAGTTCGCCAAAGGCGAATTTGTTCGCCATGAAAATTGGCGAATCCGAATTAAGCGAATCCGCCTATCTTTTTGGCGGACCTCTGGCATGACCTGCGGCTACTGTTTCAATGCCCTGAATTACTTGACCCCCCCAGGGGTTCATGATAAGATGGTCTAAGTATTTTTGAGCGAGGCAAATAAGATGTTCAAGTCTGGTAAAGTGGTAGCGGTTTGTATAAGTGAAAGGAAAGGCACCCAGAAGAAGGACATTGGAGAGGCCCACCTTATAGAAGATTATGGTATTGAAAAGGATGCCCATGCTGGGCCCGGCCATCGTCAGGTTAGTCTGCTGGCCCTGGAGAGTGCTGATACTATGAGAGCCAAAGGGCTTGATATAGATTCCGGGGACTTTGGCGAAAATATCGTTACGGAGGGTCTCTACCTTAAGGATTTGAGCCTGGGTTCTAGGTTAAGGATAGGTAAGGAGGCGCTCCTGGAGATTACCCAGATAGGTAAGGAATGTCACGACCGCTGCGCCATATACTATCAGGCCGGCGATTGCATTATGCCCCGAGAGGGCATCTTTGCCAGGGTAATCAGGGGCGGTACCATCCATGTTGGAGACAATATAGAGATAATTTCCGATTTCAAATAAAAAGCTTAAATATGTGAGGCCTAAAATGGGATTTGACCTTGATTTATTTATCATTAAAAACAGAAATAACGGCGTGAGCTAGAAACTAGAATTTGAAATGGTTAGCCAAAAATATAGTGTACAACTAGAAAAATGAATAACAGAGGAGTCTTAATATGGTAAATGGGTTATGGACTGTTGAGTTTAGATCTACGTTGAATATGGTAGGCAAAGGTGTGCTAGTACTCGTTAATGATAGTAGACTCTTAGGCGGTGATAGTGGATACTATTATTCTGGCAATTTCAAGGTCGATAATAACACTGTCTCTGGAACTATGGATGTTACACGGTTTGACGAAAATAGTGTTTCGGTGTTCGGTGATATCGAGCGCTTCTCTTTAACTTTCGAGGGTACAGTATCCGGAGCGTCCATTAATGGATGGGCAGCACTGAAAGATAGACCGAGCATAAGAATAAGATTTGTATGTAATAAAAAAGAAGCCCTGTGACAATGGATACTGCTAGACTGCGTACAGAATACGAAGGTAAAGCTGAGACTTTCGAACGACTGAGAGATGTCGCAAAATTTGTGCTAACGGAAGAAATTAAGAGAAAAAAAATTAAAATTCATTCAATCCCGGCAAGAATAAAAAGTTTCAATTCTTTTTTAAAAAAAGCACAAGACTTAGAAAAAAAACAAGGCAAAGAAATTAAGGACCCGTTCACAGAAATAAGAGATATTATAGGGCTACGCGTTGTTTGCTTATTTCTCGATGATTTGCAAAAAATTGCTGATATTATAAAAACCCGTTTTGAAGTTATCGAAGAGGAAAACGTTATTGGTGATACTGGCGCAGATATTTTCAAATACTATCTGCCCCAATTTAAAGTTAAATTAAAAGATACATCAACCCATTACAAGGACATCCCTTTTGAAATTCAAGTAAGAACTATAGCGCAGGATGCTTGGGCTTCAATTTCTCATTGTTTGGCATATAAACAAGAATTTGGAGCACCAATCCCAAATGATATGGAGCGTGACTTTTATGCATTAAATGGACTTTTTTATGTCGCTGACACTCATTTTATAATGATAAGAAAGGAACTATATAAAGAACTAGAATCATCAAAACTTAAATAACAATTTACATAAACTACAACATTTGAATTTCCAAATTTGATTTTTCAGGTTTTACTTAAATGATAAAGGCGGCCATATTAACCATAAGCGATAAGGGTTCCCGTGGTGAGCGTGAGGATAAAAGCGGGCAGGTTATAAGAGACATCCTGAAGGAGATAAACGTGGAAGATCCTCTTTACGATATCGTACCCGATGAACTAGAACTCATTGTAAAGAAACTAAGGGAGTGGAAGGATAGGGTAGACCTCATCCTTACCACTGGAGGTACTGGCGTTGCCCCAAGGGATGTTACCCCGGAGGCAACCCGCGAGGTGATTGAAAAGGAACTGCCTGGCTATGGGGAGGCAATGCGGATGGAGAGCTTCAAGATTACCCCCAGGGCCATCGGCTCCAGGGCGCTCGCTGGTATCGCAGGCCAGTGTCTTATTGTCAACCTCCCAGGTAGCCCTAAAGGTGTAGAGGAATGTCTCA
>JAHFOV010000115.1 GCA_023261505.1 Planctomycetota bacterium | reverse complement strand
ACTGTAAGAATAAAAGTGACTGAGCTACGAGGAAAAGCATGCGGGTAGGTAACGCACGCTAACCCAATCTTCATCATCGCCAAAATCCAAAGTTAAAGCGAACTTAAAGCGGCGCAGGAACAGGTTTTTTCTTTGCCTCTTTGGGAATTTCTGATTTTAACAGGCATTTCTGGGCGGTGGCGACGCCTTTGCCGATTTCAACGGGGTAGCCTGCTTCGTACAACCCCCGTTCTACGGCGGAGATAGCTGTGAGGATGTCAAAGTCGTTCATGTAGCCCACGTGGGCGATGCGGAATATCTTACCCTTCATCTCTTCTTGCCCTTCCGCGAACCAGATGCCGTAGTCGTTCTTCAACCTCTTAATGAATGCCTCCCCGTCCAGCCCCTTTGGCACCTTTACGGCGGTGAGGATATTGCATGGACTCTGGGCGTAGAGTTCAAGCCCCAGGGCCTTTACACCCTCTCTGGTGGCGTAGGCCATGTGGGCGTGCCTCTGCCAGACGTTCTCCAGCCCTTCCTTTTTTATCATATCAACGGCCACTTTCAAGGCCCTCACAAGGGAGATGGCGGGTGTAAAGGGTGTGGTATCCTTTTTGAGGGCATCCCGCATCTTTCTTAGGTCCCAGTAGAATCTGGGTAAATCTGCCTTTTCAATGGCCTGCCAGGCTGTAGGCCTTACCGCTACAAGGGCAAGCCCTGGGGGAATCATGCATCCCTTCTGGGAGCCCGTTACTGCCACGTCCACCCCCCATGTATCCATTAGGAGGGGGTGAATGCCCACCCCGGTAATAGCATCTACTGCAAGCAGTATTGAATATCTTTTTGTAATACTTGCAATGGCTTCTATATCATGGAGTACGCCGGTAGAGGTTTCGCACTGGGCGGCAAAGACCACCTTGATGTCTCTGTCTTTCTTTAGAGCTGCCTCTACTGCCTCTGGCTTTACGACCTTACCATATTCCACGTTTATAGTAACAGTCTCGACACCGAAGGCCTCGCATAGCTCTGCCCATCTTTCACCAAACTTTCCGCCCAGTATTACCAAGGCCTTGGACTTTTTGGTTAAGAGATTTGCTATGCAGGCCTCCATGGCCCCTGTGCCTGAGGAACTAAAGGTATAGACCTCACCTTCCTGGGTCTGGAAGAGGTACTTGAGGTCATTCTTGAGTTCGGCGATGATACGCGAGAACTCGGGGGTACGATGGTGAATCATGGGGGCGGCTTCTGCCAAGGAGACCTCGGGTGGTATAGGAGTTGGGCCAGGCGTAAACAAGATAGGTTTTTTCAGCATAGTTATTTGGTGTTTATTTTCGCAGGCTAAGGTTCGCCATAGGCGAATCTGCCTCTGGCATGACCTGCGGCTACACTTTACCCCCTTTTTGCCTCATTTCGTTGTCTAGCAGTATGGCCTCTATATCTGGTAATAGACCCAGGCAGAACTGTCTTTCTACCTGGGAATTTTTTAACACATTTGCCAATTTGTACCCTTCCTCGTAACTAAGCCCTACAAGTATCTCGTCCATTACCTTTTTTCTATCGACAATTCTTGCCATTTTCACCCCGGATATGCTTAAGTTTAAAAGTTCAAAGGTTTAGGATTAAAAGGTTTAATGTGCCTTGACTAGCTCTTCTTCTTTTTTACGTTCAGGTTCAAGGGTGCCAAAGACTATCGGGAGCATCTCATCTACCTTCTCCACAAAATGGAACTCAATATTTTTCTTTACCTCGTCGTGCACTTCAATCAGGTCTTTCTCGTTCCTCTTGGGAAGAACTACGGTAGTAATACCTGCCCTCCTAGCGGCTAACACCTTTTCCTTTATTCCGCCTACTGGCAGCACCCTTCCCCTTAAGGTGATCTCTCCCGTCATGGCTACTTCCGGTCTGACTGGTCTTCCTGTAAGGAGGGATAGTAGGGACATGGCTATGGTCACTCCAGCGGAAGGTCCATCCTTTGGTATAGCGCCGGCAGGGACATGGATATGGAAGTCGTACTTCGTAAAGTCCTGTAGAGGAATATCCAGCGCCTTACTCCTGGAACGGACGTAGCTCATGGCCGCCTCTGCCGACTCTTTCATCACCTCACCAAGTTGGCCAGTGAGGGTGAGCTTCCCTGTACCAAGCATATAAGTAGACTCAATGAAGAGGATATCACCGCCTGTGGGCGTCCAGGCAAGCCCTGTGGAAACCCCTGGTTCTGATGTCCTCTCTGCAATTTCTTTGAAGAACGCTACAGGTCCCAGGAAGTCCAGCAGATTCTCCCCTTTTATAACCTTAGACTGAGTTTTCCCTGCGGCTACTTCTTTTGCCACCTTTCGGCATACAGTGGCTATAGCCCTCTCTAAGTTCCTTAACCCAGCTTCCCTGGTGTAGTCTGCAATGATAGAGTTTATAGCTTCATCCTCAAATGTGATATTCTCTGGCTTAAGACCATGTTCCTTGATTTGTTTAGGAATAAGAAATGTTTTAGCAATATTAAGCTTTTCTTCCTCTGTGTAGCCAGGCAATTCCAGAACCTCCATCCTATCCCTAAGGGCTGGTGGTATAGGGTCAAGGTAATTTGCTGTGGTTATGAACATTACCTTCGAGAGGTCGAAAGGCACCTCGAGGTAGTGGTCTGAGAATGAAAAGTTTTGCTCTGGGTCCAGTACCTCTAAAAGTGCACTTGAGGGGTCTCCCCTAAAGTCCATTCCAAGCTTATCTATTTCGTCTAGCATGAAGACTGGGTTGTTAGACTCGGCTTTGCGAATGCCCTGTACGATTCTCCCAGGCAGGGCGCCAATGTAGGTGCGGCGATGTCCACGGATTTCTGCCTCGTCCCTTATTCCGCCCAGTGACATCCGGATAAACTTCCGTCCAAGAGCTCTTGCAATAGATTTACCTAATGAGGTTTTTCCTGTACCAGGCGGGCCTACAAAGCACAGAATGGGGCCCTTCATGTCCGATTTCAACTTTCTGACGGCCAGATACTCAAGTATTCTGTCTTTTACCCTCTTTAGATCGTAGTGGTCTTCATCAAGCACTTTTTGGGCCTGGTTAATATCCAGGTTGTCCTGCGTGCTTACAGACCAGGGCAGGCTTAGCAGCCAGTCCAGGTAGGTACGAGATACGGTATATTCTGCCGCCTGAGGAGGCATTTTCTGGAGGCGAGCGAGTTCTCTTTCTGCCTCCTTGAGGGCTTCTGGTGGCATTTTGGCCTGGGCGATCTTCTGCTTTAGTTCTTGAGTCTCCGTGGTTCGCTCGTCTGTTTCGCCCAACTCCTCCTGAATGGCTTTGAGTTGCTGCCGGAGGTAGTACTCCCGTTGGCCCTTTTCCATTTCGCTTCTTACCTGCCCCTGTATCTTCTTGGCAAGCTCCAGCACCTCCATCTCTCTGCTTATAAAGCCGTTAACCTTTTTGAGGCGTTCTTTTACATTTATGGACTCCAGGATTTCTTCTTTTTCATGTACATTAATGGATAGGTGGGAGGCAATCATATCGGCGAGCCTTCCTGGATGGTCTATATTAACTACGGCTATCTTTAGTTCTTCTGGAAGGGCAGTCGACATGGAGACTATCTTTATAAATTGGTCGCTGACACTACGAGCCAGGGCTTCAGTCTCCATGTCCTCTTCCAGGATGTCTTGCAAGAGTTCTACTCTGGCTACCAGGTAAGGTTCCTCTCTTACAAACTGTACGAGTCTCAGGCGTGCGGCCCCCTGGATAAGCATCCTGGCAGTATTGTCGGGCATCCTGAGCATCTGTAACACTATTGCGGCAGTGGCATAGTCATGGAGGTCTTCAGGTCCAGCTTCCTTTTCCTTTGATGAATTTTTCTGAAGGGCTAGGGCCAGGAGGCGTTTGCCAGAAAGGACATAGTCAAGAAGTTTTAATTCCCTTTCAGTGGATACGCCAAGGGCTGTGACCATCTGGGGGAAAACAACTGTATCTATAAGGGGTAGCACGGGCAATTCCTCTGGAATTTCCAGCCCTTCCTGGAGGATTAAATCTTCTGGAAGTTTTCCCTTTTGCCTGAGGAATTTTTTTTCTGTCTTCATGGACCTTATCCTCTCGTCTCTTTGCTGTCTAAGGCAGACAGATGGGCCTTTGGAAAATCCTCCTTAGGCGCTACCTCCTTGTCCTAAATCCGCACCCACCTGGCCAAAATAATGATAGATGTGTGGATAATACTCTAAACTGTAATCTTTATTTCTACCGCCTGCTGTTCCTTTTTTGTCTCTTCAGCTTTTGGAATGGTTATCTGTAGAAAGCCGTCTTTATAGCTAGCCTCTATCCTGCTCTCATCTATAT
>JAHFOV010000008.1 GCA_023261505.1 Planctomycetota bacterium | reverse complement strand
CAACTCTGAGACCTCGTTTGTCATTCCAAGGGTGTCCCCGGTAACTCCTCCAATGCGACTTCTAGTATAAACTGTTAAGAGCAGAATGGCAGTACATACCAGCGCAAACATCATCAAGCCCCTTGTTCCGTAAAGTGTGACCACTAGTAACAGGGGTAAAAAAGATGCCAGAAGGCAATGCTCAAGCCTAGTATGGGCAACTAATCCGGAAGCAGTCCCCACCCCCCTGGCGTAAGGAGATATTGACGCCGCCAAGGTTTGTGCCCACCTGCCCACAACTGGCATGATAAGTAAGGCAACCCCCTTTTTTAATATTTCCGCCGATGGTAAAAACGAGTCAATAGTTGTTTCTGCTACACTTGGCAAAAAGGACGAGATATGCTTCGCTTCGCTCAGCACGACGTCCGGCAAAAAAGCCGGCAAGTTCTGTAAGAATATAAAACGTAGTCCCATGTCGCCAACAATTCCTATCGCGCCAAGGCTTCCTATGTGGCTGTCCTTCATAATTTCCAGTCTTTTCTGTCTGTCCCATCCCCCCAGGAGTCCGTCCAAAGAGTCTGCCAGACCGTCTACATGCAGGGCTCCGGTAAGGAAGATGTAAAAAAGGATAATCAAGGCATCGGCGAGGGCTGAGGGCAGGCCCTCAGACAAAAGATAGTAAACAAGCATAAGGCATAGTCCGATACAAAGACCAGCCACCGGGTAAAAGACCATTACCCTTCCCATCCTCTCTGGTGGTAGTTCCTTTTCCCTACCCAGGGGGATAACAGTCAGGAATCTTATTGCCCAGAGGAGTTCTTGCATGGATGGATAAATATTTATTTTGTATCAGCAAAACTTGCTTTGCTATCTGGTCATAATCAACATAATGTTGACCAAGCCCTGCCTGAGGTGGACTGCCTAAAGCATGACTAGTCCACTATAGACCCAAACATTTAATATCTCAAAAAGCTGTTACCTTTTCAAATAGTTTTCCTAAGCGCGTTTGTTTTTTTGCGAGGGAATATTAGAGGGGGGGATTTTATCGATGTTTTAGATAAGTGTTCTGGCTGTCAAATCAGACGGATGTGCCAAGGAGAAGTTTTGAGACTTAGAGTTTCAGTATTTCTTGTGTTTTTTTGTCTGTGATTTGGTCCACCTTCTTTTCGTAGTCCCGGGTGAGTTTCTGGATGTCGTCCCTTGCCCTCTTGGTATCATCCTCAGTAAGGATGTCTTCCTCTTCTTCCTTATCTATATGTTTATTAGACTCCCTGCGAACATTTCTTATGGCAACCTTGACCTCCTCGGCTAGCTCTTTTACTTCATGGGCCAATTTCTTGCGACTCTCTTCACTAAGAGGGGGTATAGCAATTCGGATGAGCTTGCCATCGCTCTGTGGATTTAGGCCTAGGTCTGACTGCAAGATAGCTTTCTCAATCTCTTTAAGCAAAGTGGGGTCAAAAGGTTTTATGTTAAGTGTTTGAGGTTCCGGGGCGGTAACGATGGCTAGCTGCTTAAGTGGGGTCATGGTCCCATAGCAGTGTATTTTTAAATGTTCTACCAAAGCTGGGCTTGCTCTGCCTGTGCGAATGCCTTTTAGTTCTTCATGCAGTACTTCCAAGGCCTTTTCCATCTTTTTTTCAGCTTCTTTTTTTATATCCTCACGACTCACTTTCTGCTTCCCCTATATAAGTTCCTACAGGTTCTTTATGGACCGCTCGCCTTATATTCTCTTCTTTTCTGAGATTAAAAACTATTATAGGGAGATGGTTCTCCATGCAGAGGGTAATGGCAGTGCTGTCCATGGCCTTCAGTTTACCATTGAGCACCTGAGAATAGGTTAGTCTGCTAAAGAACTTGGCCTTGGGGTTCACCATTGGGTCTTCCGAGTACACACCCTCCACTTTAGTTGCCTTAAGCAGCACTTCTGCCCCTAATTCTATGGCCTTAAGGGCTGCCGCTGTATCAGTGGTGAAGTAAGGGTTTCCTAGGCCACCAGCCAGTAGTACAATCTTTTTTTCTTCCAGATATCTCAGGCACTTTTTGCGGTTATATGGTTCGACCATATTGGCTATTTCTATTGCACTCTGAACACATGCCTTTAACCCAAGAGCCTCCAAGGCGTCTTGAAGGACTAGGGCATTTATCACAGTGGCGATCATACCCATATAATCGGCCTGGGCCCTATTGGTGCCCAAACGGCTCAACTCATTGCCCCTTACGATGTTCCCTCCCCCTACCATTACTGCCAATTCAACCGCCTGGTCATGGGCTAACTTAAGCTCGAGTGCTATGGACTTTACGCTGTCTCTATCTATTACTCTATTTTCTGAAGAAAAACCCTCCCCGCTTATTTTTACTACTACACGCTTGTAGCCCTTTTTCGTCGGGAGTGGCCCTGCCACTTTTTCCACCTTCTACTGCCCTACTTCGAACCGGGCGAATCTTCTAATCCTTATATTCTCACCTAATTTGGCAATGCACGCAGTAACAATGTCTTTTACGAGCTTTGTGTCGTCTTTTATAAATTGTTGCTCCAGAAGGCATTTTTCTTTATAGAAGCTTTCCAGTTTGCCCTGGAGTATCTTCTCCTGGATATGAGGGGGCTTATCGGCGGCAGCCTTCCTAAAGGCCTCTTTCTGCTGCTCAACCAACTCTGGAGGTAAATCTTCACGACTCGCTGCTAATGGCTGTGTAGCTGCTACCTGCATACAAAGATCCTTAAGCAGTTCTTCTATTAGCTGATTTCTGGCCACAAAATCTGTTTCACAGTTCAATTCCAGTAGTACCCCTACGTTACCGTTAAAATGGATGTAAGAACCAATGCGGCCCTCTTTAGTGGTTCGGGCGGCCTTTTTCTCGGCCATCTGAAAGCCCTTCTTTCTTAGGATTTCTGCGGCCTTTTCCATATCGCCCTCGGTCTTTTCCAGGGCGCTTTTACAATCCAGGATACTTGCACCTGTTTTTTCTCGTAGTGTTTTTATGCCTTCGATATCTACTGGCATGTATCTCTCGCTGTCCTTAAGTTCTTATATTTTTTTATAAAACAAGTAGGTCATAAAGTAAAACCTAGGCTACCTTGGCCAAAGAGGCTTTACCTTCCAGGAGGGCATCTGTTAGCTTGGAGAGGAACACTTCTATAGCTCTCATTGCATCGTCATTACCTGGCACGCATATATCTACCAAATCTGGGTCGCAATCGGTATCGGTAAGGGCAACAATGGGTATACCTAGCTTATTAGCCTCTTTTACGGCAGTAATCTCCCTTTTGGGGTCTACTACAATGAGCGCGCCAGGGAGTTCGGTCATATTTCTGAGGCCCTGGAGGTTTTTCTGTAGCTTCTTCGCTTCACGCTGTACTGCGGCGGCCATTTTTTTGCTATAATTTTTGAATTCTTCGCTAGATTGTAGGTTTTCTAGTTCTTTGAGTCGTTTGAGCCTGCTTAGGACAGTGCCAAAGTTAGTTAAGGTGCCTCCCAACCATCTTTCGTTTACAAAGGGCATGCCCGCCCGCTGTGCCTCTCTTTCCACAGCGGCCCTTGCCTGCCACTTAGTACCCACATAAAGCACTCCTTTACCAGTGGAGGAGAGCTTTGACATAAACTTGCAGGCTGTGATGAGACCCCTGAGAGTTTCCTTCAGGTTTACTATGTGAATCCGGTTATGCTTACCAAAGATATAAGGTTTCATCTTTGGGTTCCATCTACTGCATCTATGTCCAAAATGGAACCCTGCTCTCACAAGTTCTTCTAATGTTACTATGGGCACTTACTCCTCCTGTAGTTAAAGGACTTAAACAGAGAATTTAGCATAAATATCAAAAATGTCAATATACGGAAAGGGCCTCCTCTACATTGACTGGGTTGTCTTGGGGTATAGATTCTATAGGGATAGGAAGCTTTGGGTTAGCGGGGAGGGGGTCTATGTATTTTCTTCTGTAGGCCTTGCTCTGCATCCTGCAGCTTGGGAAACGTCTGTTAAAGTCTGGATGACTTACCATCTTTTTCCATATGGCCTGGATAGGCATATCCTTTACATTACCAAAGTTTATTGGATTAAAATCGCATGGGTTTATATCACCATAGGCAGTCATATAGAACTGAGAATGTGCACCATAACAGCCCACCCCCAGGGGTGAGTTTATCAGGGCCATGGCATTTACCCCTATAGGGGTATTTTCATAATATTTTCTGGAAAGGGCAATTACCTGTTTCCTTTCCTGCGGACTAAGAATCTTAGAAGTGTCCTTTAAATATTTACCCGAGGGGATGCAGTCAAATATAGTTACTTCGTGGAATCCCTCCTTGACTGCAATCTGGATTAACCTCTCCAGATGGCCTTCCTTAAGATTCTCATGGGTAGCATAGGTAGAGATGCCGGTGAGAATGCCTACCTCTCTGGCCAGTCTTGCCCCTTCAAAGGCCTTTTCATAGCAACCTATCACCTTGCGGAATTCGTCGTGCAATACTGCCTCACTGTGGTCAATGGAGATGTTCAAAGAGTATAACCCAGCTTCTTTTAATCTTTTTACATTTTCCCTGGTGAGGAGGAGGCCATTGGTAAATATCATTGGCACGGCCTTATCTTTGTCCACGTAGCGTATAAGTTCATAGAGGTCTTCCCTCAGCATGGGCTCACCACCGACATAAATTACAAGGCTTGCCCCCAAATCGAGGGCGCCATCCACCACCTTCTTTATTTCATCCACGGAAAGTTCTTTACGACTGGGGTCTTTAAAGGGGTCAGCGCTGCAGTGTATGCACTGACACTGGCACTTGTGGGTAATGGCCAGGTTGGCCGTTACAGGGAAGGCCATCTTATAGACCATCATCTTTACCTTTCTGGTCAGGAAGCGCATGCCCGCCGTGGTGGGGTGTGGGGGATTATATATATTGTAAACATTCGCCCCATTTACTTTCGCAATTACCTTTAATGCGTTAAGCTTTTCAAAGAATTGTTGGACGAATGGGTTAAGAACCTCTCCAAGACAGCCCCCTGCCCTTCCCACAATCTTGCCCTTTTCTATTCCTGCCTCTACATGAAAGAAATCATAGCTTTCCATTTTTAGACACCCATTAACTTAAGGCTTTGTTCCATGTCATTAAGGACATCCGTGGCCACCCTTAAAGCCCTCAGCCCCTCTTCTCCAGAGACTGCTGGCCTCCTGTTTTCTCTGACACACTCAATAAAGCTTTCCAGCTCTTTTTTCAATGGTTCCTCGTTATTCATGGTGATGTGTTTAATCTCCAGGAGATCCCCAAAATCAAAACTCTTCAGGTCTGTAAGGCTTTTTATTCCCAATTTTTCTGGGTTAATTGATTCCAGGGTAAGTCTAGGGGACTTTTTGTAAATTATAGCTTCTTGTTTCTCATAGTCCAGCGAAATATAGGTGTTTTCGGAGAAGATGCGGATTTTCCGCATCGGTCTGAAGGATACACGGCTAGCAGTAAGGTTGGCGACGCAACCGTTTTCAAAGATTATCCTGGCATTGGCAATATCCTCTTTATTGGAGATAATGCGGGTCCCCACAGCCTCCACCTTCTTCACCTCTGACCTAGCCAGATGAAGGATTATATCAATGTCGTGAATCATAAGGTCTAGTACCACGCCTATGTCTTTTGTGCGGAAGTTAAATGCAGAAAGGCGATGGCACTCAATAAATCTAGGTATCATAGGGTAGCGCTCTATGGCCTGGAGGGCAGGGTTAAACCTTTCTACATGCCCTATTTGTAGAATCACCTTATTTCTTGCACTTAATTCTACCAGTTCTTCAGCCTCCTTCAGATTTAATCCCACAGGTTTTTCCAGCATTACAGGTATCGCCTTCTTGAGGAAGTAGGAAGCTACAGGATAATGGGCACTCGTTGGTACTGCTACACTAACTGCGGAGACCTTATCTGCTACTTCTTCTGCCTCAGGAAAAAATTGGACTTTTAACCGTTGGGCAACCTGTTCCCCCCTCTCCCTGTCTGTATCTACAACCCCTACAAGTTCTACATCGGGAAGCTGAGAATATATCCTGGCATGCTCCTTCCCCAGATGTCCCACACCTATGACAGCAACCTTTACTTTTCTACTTTCCATTTATTGCAAAGCATGTTTTCTTAGGATTTCCCTGTATCTGCCAGATTTTCCTTTACTGATGTCTCTAAGGAAGTTAACAAGTATCCTTACCTCTGGCGTTAGGCCATCTTGCTCGGCCAGTTCCTCTACGGCCTTGTTCTGCTTCAGCTCCTCAGGGCGGAAGAGCCTATGAAAAGCCTCTTTAAGGGCTTCTATGCGATCCTGCGAGAAACCCGCCCTTTCCAGGCCTACCACATTGACATGCCTAACCCTAGCTGGGTTACCTTCCACCATCATGAAAGGGGGCACATCTTGCACTATCCTCGTGAGCCCGCCTACATAAGAATACTGGCCAATTGTAGTAAAAGGCTGCACCCCTACTAAACCCATGAGCTTGGCATTACGTTCTATTTTTACATGCCCCCCCAGGAGTACCCCGTTAGCCAGGAGTACGTTATCCTCAATTATACAATCATGAGCCACGTGCGAGCAGGCCATGAAGAAATTTTCATCTCCTATGCGAGTAACGCCACCGCCCACCTCTGTGCCACTGTTAATAGTAACACATTCTCTCACTACGTTACGATTTCCAATAATCAGCTGAGTTTCTTCTCCATGGTACTTTAGGTCTTGAGGTTCTGCCCCAAGACAAGCCCCCGGGAAGATTATATTCCCTCTCCCCAGGGCAGTATTACCCATAATTGTAACATTGTTTCGTACAATAGTACCTTCCCCAATTTTTACTTTCTTATCAATAAAGGAGTTTGCTCCTATCTCTACCTCTTTACCCAATTCTGCTTTTGGGTGTACCTGTGCGGTGGGATGTATCTTCACACTTTTAGCTCCTGTCTCTTTAAGGAGGGTTCACGACTCATAAGGCCGTAAAGTCTCTTGGCCATGGATACATTCAGAGAATGGCCGGACTTGATACCGAAGACCTTGGCTTTTAATTCTACTCCGGTGAGGTAAAGATCTCCCAGAAGGTCCAATACCTTATGTCTAACAGGTTCATCAGCGTAGCGTAGCGCAGCCGGCTTTCTTTGTATAGGAGTGATTGCAAGTCCCTCTTTATCTATTAGAAAACTGTTTTCCTCAGTAACCCCTTTACCCAGCCCGAGTCTCTGGAACTCTTCGATCTGGTTGGTCAGGCAAAAGGTTCTGGCTGCGAAAAGCTCCTTAAAACTACCTTCCTCAGTAATGAAAAGGCTAAAGGATTGCCGAAGGGAAGACAACTTGCCGAAGTCCAACCTATGGGAAAGCACTAATCCCTCACTAAAAGGTAAGGCTATGATGCTGGCGGTGTCCTCTTCCACAACCAGGGGTTCACAAAGGCTAAAAGTGTTTTTAGTAACCTGTTGTTCTACCACTTCCCCTTCTTTAAGTAGCTCTACGAAGACCTTGGAGCTTCCATCCCCTGCCGGCATTTCATTATCTGTTAACTCCACCAAAAGGTTTGTTATGCCAAGCCCGGCAGCGGCAGCCATAAGGTGTTCTATCCCTTCCACCTCCGCCTCTCCTCTGCCCAGGGTAATGCGTTTTAAATCGTTCCGAAGACAGGTTACGTGGGCAGGAATAGGTTGAGAACCTTTGAGGTCTATCCTCTGGAAGCTTATTCCGCTGTCAGGAGGTTGGGGCTTTAGTGTAATAGTGACTTCCTTGCCCCTAAAGAGACCCAGGCCGTAATACTCAACCTCTTTCTTTATGGTCCTTTGCCATTGAGACAAAGGCCTACCCTCTTTTGTACTTACGGTTGAGGCTCTCTACTACCTTATCAGTTATGTCCAGAGCATTAGAAAAATAAAGCACTGTTCCGATACCTATCTTAAGCCTGAGCTCCAAAAGGTCAGCACTCTTAGGATCTACATCCTCTTTTTTCAAGATGAGGTCAAAGGCTTCTTTCTTCCCCACATCTGCCACAACTACATTTATGTCCTGAAAGAGTTCCTCATAAAAGTCCTTTTCTGACTTGGCCAAATTTTTTCTGGCCATCTCATCTTCTACCTGAAGATACAGGAGTAATTTCTCCATATCCTCTTCCTTCTTCTTTCTGGCTGGACTCCCTACTTCCAGTAGCTGTATCTCGTCTCTAAGGGATACAGCCTCTTCTTGCTTGGACTTAAGGGTATCCTCTGCCTTGGATTTGATATTACGGAAGTCTTCTTCTAGCTCTTTTCTCTTATCGTATTGCTCAAAAATCTTGTTAAGGTTCACCACCCCCACTTTTAGGTCTTTGCTTAGGCCGGTTGCCGGCAAAGAAACGACTAAAAATAGAAAAGGGATAAAAAAGCTTATTAATCTCATAGTTCTTTTCCTTTCCTTCATTACTTTGTTTAAATCCCTAATAAGCCCCAGATCCAGGACCACCAATGTTAATAGTTATTAACTTGGTGCGGTCTTCGGGCTCTTTCATAATAGGAATACCAAGGTCTAAACCTATAGACATTCGTCCAAAAAAGGGCAAGGTAACCCTTACCCCTGGTCCTATAGAGGCCCTCATCCTACTAAAGTCAAGCTTATTGTCGGCCTTACCTATATCCAGAAAAAATGCGCCGTAGAGGAACCTTTTGACGATGGGGAAATCATCTTCAATTCCCGCTAGGATGATGTCCTCTCCCCCGACCTGTACAGGTGCTCCAGTGCCAGTATCCACCGGGGACACTCCCCTAAAATCAAAGCCTCTTATAGAACCGGCGCCTCCTGCAAAGAATCTTTCAAAGATAGGTACTTCCTTTTCCCCTGAATGGGGTCTTACTACTCCGACGCTGCCTTTCAGAGCCAACACGTGTTTTCCCCAGCGTGGGGATTCGAAGATAGTCTTGAACTTAGTGCCTGACACCACGAACCTCCATATACTAACATCCAAGCCAGACCCTTCTATGGAAGTATCCACAAGGGAACCTCTCGTGGGGAACATGGGGTTATCCCTGGTGTCTCTGGCTATTCTCAACTCTGCACCAAGCTTGGTTAAGCTACCCTCCAGGTCTTTTATCTCCTTGGGGGCACTAACATCCACATCTTTAACAATGATGTCTTCAATTCCTGGCGAAAGAGAGATATTGGTATTCTTTGTAATCATTCTCCCAATGCTGAAGCGCGCGCCCTTTCGTTCCTCAGTAAAATCTTCTCTTCCTCTGGTAAAGAAGAAAAAGGACCCGCCCGCGGAATACGGGGAGTCAAAGATAGAAGGATTTGTTAACGAAAGGATTGCTTCAGTTCTTCGTAGACCTGGGCTGAATTTAAGGTTTAATACATGTCCTGCTCCTCGGAAGGCATTACCGGCAATGAAATCATGCAAACTCTTAGGAGGGTCAAAAATGTTGAAGTTTCTATCAGTGTAAGAGATGTCTCCAAAGAGACCAGAATTAACACCAAATCCCCCGCCCAATCTCAGTAGTCCACTTCGTCCTTCTTTCACCTCCACGGCGACGTTAGACAAATCAGGCTTACTTCCCGATTCAGGGTAAATATTTACAGGTGCAGGGGATTGTGTATCAAAATAGCCTGTGGCTTGCAGTCTTTCGCTGCTTTCACGTATCTTTACGCTGTCAAATCTCTCCCCTGGCAAAAAACTCAACTCTCTCCTTATTACATTATCCTTGGTCCTCTCATTACCTGTTATCCTTACCTCTTCAATGAACACCCTCTGTCCTTCTGTTAGCTCGTAAGATACATTTACTGTGGCTTCAAGTGGATTGTATGAACGCTTCGCACTCACCACAGCGTTAATAAAACCTTGCTCTCCATACAGCGTTCTGACTTCCTTGGAATCTTGCTCTAGACGTGGTGGTAGAAAGGGTTCGCCTTTCTTTAGCCTCATCATCTCCAGGAGTTCCTGAGTTGTAAATAATTTGTTGCCCTTCACAGTTATCTCATTAACATAGTATCTTTCCCCTTCCTCCAGGACGAAAGTTACATAAATGTCCGACCTGTCGGGGCTGTAAGTCAATTTTCCATCTACCTTCACATCCAGCCAGCCTCTATCTACATAGAAGTCGCGTAGTTTTTCTTTATCATCTTCAAACTTTTCGCTATCAAAGACACCTTTGAAAAGCAGTGTCGGGAAACGCCTCTTGCGAGTCTTGATCTGCTTGCGGAGTTTTCTGGAGGAGAAAGCAGTGTTACCAAGAAACTTTATCTCCTGGATGGTGGCCTTAGGGCCTTCTACTATCCTATACACCACCTCTGCCTCCCCATCGAGCTTTCTTATTTCACTGTCTATATCAACAAACTGAAAACCCTTCTTTAGGTAAAGCTCTTTAATATTCTCCTGCCCTAGTTTTACCAGGTAATATTTGAGGTAATCTCCTTCTTTCAGCTCCAGTGCCTCTTCCAGTTTTCCCTTGCCCAACTCCTTATTACCTTCAAAAATAATTGCCTTTATAATGGGCCTCTCGGTAACCAAGAAGGTTAATTTAAGACCATCCTCGTAATCTTCAAGGATGACTTCTACGTTATCAAAATAGCCCATAGCCCATATGCTAGAAACGTCCTGCGATACGGCCTCCGTATTATAAACATCTCCCTCTTTGAGTTTTACAGCCCCTTTTATGGCAGCTGTCCCCACACGCTTGTTTCCTTTTATGTCTATTGTTCTTATGATTTTAGCCTTTTCTGCCGCCTGAACAAGCACGTATTCCCCTCCAACAAGATAAAGGGCTAGCGGAAGAAGCAGGATAAGGTGCCATCTTTTGGGGTGACCCATTCCATGCCTTCTTCACAAATTCTCATCACAAGTGGCACTCTCAAAACGCATGCATTCAGTAAGGAAAGTGAGCTTTACTGTATCGGTAGGGCCATTTCTCTGCTTGGCTATTATCACTTCGGTTAATCTGGGGTTCTTCTCCGGGTCGTACATGCCCTCCCTGTGAAGAAGAAGAACCAGGTCTGCATCTTGTTCAATAGAACCTGATTCCCTGAGGTCGGACATCCTGGGTCTGTGATCCTCCCTGGCTTCTACAGCCCTATTCAACTGCGAAATTGCTATAACAGGCACCTCCAGCTCTCTGGCCAAGGCCTTCAATCCCCTGGAGATGATGGAGACCTCTTGCTGGCGATTCTCAGCCCTGGGGGGGTCCAAGAGCTGTAAATAATCGACCGCCACCAGTTTTATCCCTTTCTGAGCCTTCAGCCTTCGGGCCTTAGCCCTTAGCTCCATAATGGTGAGCCCGGGACTGTCATCTATGAAGATAGGCGCATCTGTAATGAAGCTGGCAGCTGCTGTAAGCTTGGTCCATTCGTCTCTGGAGATGCATCTTTTACGGACATGATGGGCATTCAATTTAGCCGAGGAACAGAGCACGTTTTGTACAAGCTGCTGGGCTGACATCTCAAGAGAGAAAAACACTACAGGCACCTTCTCCATCACCCCCACATGCTCTACAATATTCAGAACAAAACTGGTTTTACCCATGCTGGGCCTGCCTGCCACCACGATTAGCTGAGAAGGTTGGAGACCGCAGGTAAGGTCATTGAGGTCTTTGAAGCCCGTAGAGAGACCAATAAGCTTCCCTTCCTCTCCTTTTTGCAGTATATGAAAGGTCTCGCTTATAAGGTCAGCAATGTGTGAGGTCTCCTTATTGAACCTTTTCTGGGCCAGTTCAAAGATGAGTCTCTCGGATTTGTCGAGGATTTCATCCAAATCTTCTTTGCTATTATAAGCCTCTTTTTTAATCTTTATTGCCGCCTCAATTAAACCCCTCTTAACTGAAATATCCCTCACCAGGCGGGCATAGTACTCAGCATTAGCTACCGCATGGACGGACTCCTCTAACTCCATGAGATATTCCAGTTCCCCTACTTGTTCCAGTGTCCCCTTGCGCTTTAGCTCTTCTTTAAGGAGTAACGGGTCTACACCCTGTCCTTTCTCATGGAGTTCGATTATTGTTTCGAAGAGTTCCCTGTGGGCAGTCTTGTAAAAGCTGTCCTTATTCACATACTGCAGGATAACGTCTATTACCCCATTGTCTAACAGCATTGCCCCGAGGAGGCTTGCCTCTGCCTCTACACTATGAGGTGGCAATTTTTCTATTAGTTCTATCGCCATGATACGTGTGACTTTCTAAAAAGAACTACTCCTCCTTTACAACGGAAAGTTTTATCTGGGCCGTAACACCGTGTTTAAGATTGATCCTAATGGTATAAGTGCCACATTCCTTTATGTTTTCTTCCAGGGCCACAGCAGATTCTTCTACAGAATAACCTTGTTTTGAAAGTTCCTGGCTTATAACGGCTGGGCTTATAGAACCAAAAAGTTTTCCTTCCTCCGTGGCTTTTATCTTAACGATGAATTCTTTACCGGAAATCTCTTTGGCCAGTGTCTGGAAGTCTTTTATCTCCTGTGACATTACGACTTCTTCTTTTTTCTTTCTAATCTGTGCTTCTTGAATTTTTGCCTGGGTGACCGCAGCAGCAAACCCCCTAGGCAAGAGATAGTTTCTTGCATAACCATCAGCAACATTTACTATGGCCCCTATATCGCCCAGTTTATCTATGTTCTTCATTAGGATGACTTGCATTGGAAGCACCTTTCTAATCGCTAAAGGGTAAGAGGGCCAAAAATCTCGCCCTTTTTAAGGCCCTTTTGGTTGAGCGTTGATGCGTGGCACAATTTCCTGAACGCTTTCTGGAAAAAAGCCTTCCTTGAGAACCTGCAAGCTTTTGAAGATTAGCAAGGTCCTTATAATCCACTTCTTTTATGCTCATCTTACAGAAACGACATTTTTTACTATATCTGGTAAGCCTTTTTAGCGTGGTTCTCTTTTCGTAGTTCATTAAAAAGGAATCTCCTCCTTATCTATGTTCCGTAAAGGGCAATAGGGCCATAAACCTTGCCCTTTTTATGGCTTGTTTGGTAGAGCGTTGATGCGTGGCACAATTTCCTGAACGCTTTCTGGAAAAAAGCCTTCCTCGAGACCCTATGAGCTTTTGAATATTGGTTAGGTCTTTATAATCTACTTCTTTTACACCCATCTTGCAGAAACGACATATCTTACTATATCTGTTATTTCTTTTTATCATGAATTTCTTTTCAAAAGTACATTAAAAAGGAATCTCTTCCTCGTTGATATCTGGTTTTTGCGGGTTAGCAGGTTCCACGCCTGTCTCAGGAATCCGCTTCTTTGTGGTACCGACGAACTCAAAATTTTCGGCTATAACCCTGTGGGCGCTCATTTTCTGCCCCTCTTTGGACTCCCACTGGCGGTACTGAAGTCTACCTTCTATAAAAATAGGGTCGCCTTTAGAGAAATATTGGCTGATAACCTCTGCCCTACGGCCAAACATGTTAATATCCACAAAACATGTATCCTCCTTAGATTCTCCAGTAGGAGTGGTCCAATTCCTTGAGATGGCCATTCTAAAGCTGACCACCGCTGTCCCTTGAGGGGTGTACCGTAGCTCAGGGTCTCTAGTAAGCCTACCCATCAGGAATACTTTGTTAAGGCTTGCCATACCTGTTTAACTCTTTAACACCAAATGTTTGACTTTAGGTGCTTACTGTTGCAGGACTGGTGGGTTGTTCCTTGACGGACGGTACGGTTTTCTTCTCCACCTTGAGTATAAGACTCCTAACAATAGTCTCTGAGAGTTGACACTCCCTTCGTATCGTAGCGATAGACCCCACTGGCGCCTCAAAATATACAAGCATGTAGGTACCTCTTTTGTGAGGGCCTACCTTATAGGCTAACTTCCTCTCTGCCCATTTCTCCACATTTAGTACCTTGGCCCCACCTTTTTGAAGGATTTCCTGTACGTGTCTTACGGCCCCATCCCAATCATTAGTGGCCACGGTGTTATCAACGAGAAACATCGCCTCATAGGTTCTCAAGTTATTTACTCCTTCTAATTAAACCTCTTCATACAAACCTCTATTCCCTCTCGCATCCATTCCAACAGGGCCTCGCATGCCCTTTCTAAGCCCTCCTCCAGAACCTCTCCTTCCCCCTTTAGAAATGGAGAGAGGACATACTCCCTAGCCTCCCCATGAGGGGGATGACCAATACCTATCCTTAGGCGTGGGAAGTCTTCACTTTCTAGGTGAGAAATAATAGACTCTAACCCATTATGACCACCACTGGAACCTTTTCTCCTTATCCTCAACTTGCCCAAAGGTAGGTTCAAATCGTCACAGATTACCATTATTGAGTCCAAAGGGCAAGAGTAGTTTTTCTGGAGTTCTTTAACCGTGCGGCCGCTTTCGTTTACGTAGGTAAGAGGTTTTACCAGTAAAAGGTTTTCACCATTTACCACCTCTTCTCCCGCAAGGGCATGGAAACGCTTACTTTCTACTTTTATTCCTAACTTCTCTGCCAATCTCTCCACGACCATAAAACCCACATTGTGTCTGGTTTTAATATACTTAGGGCCTGGGTTCCCCAGGCCCACCACTATCTTCATGAGGGCTTAAGTATCTTCTACCTCCTCTTCCTTAGGTTTCCTGGTAATTACCTCTGGTTCCTTTTCTATTTCCTCTTCGGAGACAGGTTTTGCTACCTCTTCCACAGGCTTCCTAACTATGGCTACAGCTATGTCAAGGTTTTCATGGGCAATCTTTACACCTGTAGGTAGGGAAATATCCTTTAGGGTAAGGGCGGTCTCTAAAGTTAATCCAGAGACGTCTACCGATATTTTATCTGGAATGGCAGCGGGAAGACACTCCACAAGTACTTCTCTTAAAGTCTGTTCAAGAACCCCACCTTCTTCTACACCCTTAGGGGTACCCCTTAACTCCAAGGGAACTTTTAACTCTATCAGCTTGTCCCTAGCAATGCGTACAAAGTCGGCATGAAGTATCTCCCTACCCATGGCATCGTATTGTAAATCTTTTATAAGAGAGACCACTTCCTGGTTATCCCAATGAAGGTTAATTATCTTTGACCCTGAGCGGAGCACTTCTTTAAGGGCTTTTTCCCCAACAAAAAGAGGAATGTTGTCCCTATTCAACCCATATAAGACTGCAGGAACCTTCTCCTCCCGCCTTAGCCTCCTTGAAGCCCTGGAGCCCAAAATGGTTCTTGGTAATGCCTCTAAAACATTCTTTGCCATCCTTCTCTCCCTTTAAACGAAAAGCGCACTGACAGACTGGTTAGTATGAATCCTCTTGATGGCCTCGCCCAGGAGTCCCGCTATGGACAATACCTTTATTTTTTTCACTAGGGCTTTAGCCCTATCATTTAGGGGAATGGTATCTGTAACAGCTATTTCCTTTATCGGGGCTTCAGCCAGCTTTTGCGCAGCAGAACCGCACAGGATTGCATGTGTCGTACCTACATAAATACCCTTGGCTCCTTTATCCTTAAGCACTCTAGCCGCCTGGACTATGGAGCCCCCTGTTGCGATTATGTCATCTATCATTATTACATTCTTCCCCTCCACTTCTCCAATAACAAAACCTATCTCCGTCTCCTCCGGCCCTATCCTTCTCTTATCTACCACGGCCATCCTTATATTCAATTTCTTAGAATAAGCCTTTGCTATCTTTATACCTCCCACATCCGGGGAGACTACTACAGCGTCAGGGATATCTAATTCCCTGTAGTAATTAGATAATACAGGGAAGGCATAAATGTGATCTACAGGGATGTCAAAGAAGCCCTGGATCTGAGCGGCATGGAGATCCATGGCCAGCACCCTATCTACTCCCGCCTTTGTAATAAGATTAGCCACCAATTTGGCGGTGATTGGCACCCTTCCTTCATCCTTTCTATCTTTTCTGGCATATCCATAATAAGGAATAACTGCCGTAATCCTTGCCGCAGAGGCCCTTTTCAAACAGTCAATCATTATCAACAACTCCATTAGGTTCTCATTTACCGGGGGGCAAACTGATTGAACCAGGAAGACGTCCGTGCCTCTTATATCCTCGTTTACTTTTACGTCTATCTCACCATCTGGAAAACGACTGACATAGGCATCCCCGAGCGGTATGTCTAAATAATCGCATATCTTCTGGGCTAGGGCAGGATTAGAATTCCCTGTAAATACCTTTAAATTGTTTAGTCCTTCTATAAGCATCTTGGAATCCATAAATCACCCTCTGTAAAATTTTAGAGATCTGGACCTATTTCGGTACCATCCCCGAGCCTGGTACCGTCTTTCAGATATACAAAGGACCCTATTCGGCAACCCTTGCCTACTATAACTCCCTTGCTGATGTAGATAAAGGGATATAAAACCGTACCCTCTCCTATCTCAGCCCCTTCTTCTACAAAGGTGTTGACAGGAGCCAATACAGTAACCCCATTATCCATAAGACGTTTCAGGGTTGCCTCATTAGCTATTTGGGAAAGCCTGGCCAAATCGTATTGAGAGTTAATTCCAATAAGCTCTCTAGCATCCCTTACAGGCATAGCCTCTACTTTTCCACCACCATTGCTCAAGAGTTCTACCACCTGAGTTAAGTAGTACTCCCCTTTTTTGTTCTCGGGAGTAAGCCCTTCCAGTGCCTTTGAGAGGCAACCAACCTTAAAGCAATATATACCTGCATTTACCTCTTTTGTCTGCCTTTCCTTCTCGGTGAGGTCTAATTCTTCCACTATCCTTCTTACCCGCCCATTTCCATCTCTAATTACTCTTCCATACCCAGTAGGGTCTTCTGGGTAAGTAGTTAGTAGTGTAACATCGCCCTGAGTCTCCCTATGATGTTTGCATAACATACTTAATGTTCTGGACCTAACCAACGGCGTATCGCCACAGAGAACAAATACATCCCCATAACTTCCGTGTAGCAGAGGGCTAGCGACCTTTAAGGCATGACCAGTCCCAAGTTGTTGGGATTGCTCCACCCACTCAGCACCGAGTCTCTCCACTGTCTTTATCACCTGTTCTTTATAACTACCTACCACTACTATTATCCTTTTCACCCCTGCCTCGCGCACAGCCTTTACAACCCATTCTAAAAGAGGACGTCCACACAGTTTGAAGAGCACCTTCGGGTAAGGAGAATTCATACGGGTGCCCTTCCCAGCGGCTAATATTACAGCCGTTTGTTCATAGCCTGGTTTTTCCACGTCATAAAACCTTTCACAGCTTTTTCCTTACATTATGCCGGACGGCTAAATCGGAGACGGTCCTTTTGACGTAGTATATTCTTCTATCTCTCCTTGGTCGTTAATTTTTAAAAGTAGCTCGTCTCCTAGGACGCCAATTTTTACTTCCCAAAGCGAATTCGTCCTCTTAGCACTAACAAGCAGTGCCTCTTTTGCCTTGCTGGTGGGTACCATCTTTCTAACAAAACCCATTGCCAGTTCTGACGCTTGCGAGGCATTATTAACCTTTTTCTTTATTGTCATTTTTTTCCAGAATCTTATCATGATCGACCCGCTATAGATTAAGTGGCTACCCGGGGAGGACTCGAACCTCCAATAAGGGAACCAAAATCCCTAGTGTTACCAATTACACCACCGGGTAATGATCTGCCGTTAGCACGGCTCCCTCGTGGGCAGAACCTACTAATCTTGCATATCTTGCTAAATACCCGTTTACTTCAGGCTTGAGGGGCTTCCACCTTTTCTTACGCTCCCTAAGTATATTTTCAGAAACACTCAGCTCTATCCGTCTACCAGGGATGTCTATTACTATTTCATCCCCCTCTTCCACCAAGGCTATAGGACCACCTACCAAAGCCTCGGGGCTTATATGCCCTACACATGGGCCACGAGTACCACCAGAAAAACGCCCATCAGTAATTAAAGCCACAGATTTATCCAGGCCCATACCCACCAGTGCTGCAGTTGGAGAAAGCATCTCCCTCATCCCAGGCCCCCCGCGAGGCCCCTCGTATCGTATTACCACTACACTACCCGGCCTTATATCCTTATTCATTATGGCCTTCATGGCCTCTTCTTCATGGTTAAATACCCTGGCCGAGCCCCTGAATTGCAGGGCTTCTCTAGCCACCGCACTCTGCTTTACCACAGCCCCGTGAGGGGCTAAGTTACCGTAAAGTACAGCTATTCCCCCCTCCTCTTTGACCTCCTCCTTGGTCTTTATTACCGCAGGGTCCGATATCTCTGCCTCGTTTATTATATCCTTAGTCCTTTTTCCGCTTACTGTCAGGCAGTTAAAGAGGTCCTCTTCGAGTCTCTTCATTACCGCTGGAATACCTCCAGCATAATATAAATCTTCAAGATAATACTCACCCCCTGGTACCAGGTTTACCAGGTGAGGTATCTTCCTGCTCATACGGTCAAATACCTCTAAACCCAACTCTATACCTGCCTCTTTCGCTATAGCTGGTATGTGAAGGCACGTGTTAGTAGAACCACCCAAGGCCATATCCATCATAACTGCATTCTCAAATGCCTCCCTGGTCATTATCTTCCTGGCATTAATACCTTCCTTCACCAATCTAACTACCGCCTGCCCACTCTTAAAGGCTATCCTATCTTTCTCTGCAGAAACAGCCAGACTTGCAGCACACCCGGGTAGGGACATTCCCATTGCCTCGGTAAGGCAGGCCATAGTGTTGGCCGTATAAAGCCCCTGACATGAACCCGCCCCAGGACAGGCCTCCATCTCTAGCTTCTCCATTTCCTCCTGGGTAATCTCCCCCTTGCGTCTCCTGCCAACGGCCTCAAAGGTATCGGCAACCAGGGACGTCCTGCGCCCCTTAAAATGGCCACACAACATAGGCCCAGCCGTTACTACAATACCTGGGATGTCCAACCTGGCAATGGCCATTAGCATACCAGGGGTAATCTTGTCACAGTTGGTAAGGAGTACAAGCCCGTCCAGGGCGTGTGCGTTGGCCACACATTCTATTGCATCAGCAATTATCTCTCTGGAGGCAAGGGAATAACGCATCCCTGGGTGGCCCATAGCTATACCATCACAAATGCCCGGCACACCGAAGAGAAAGCTAATCCCACCCGCGGCGTATATCCCCTTCTCTATTGCAGACTCTAACCGCCGCATATGGACGTGGCCAGGAATAAGCTCCGTATAGCTACTAGCTATCCCTATAAACGGTTTCGCCATGTCCTCCTTATCGAGACCGGTAGCATAAAGGAGCGACCTGGCCGCAGCCCTTTCTAACCCCTTTTTTACGATGTCACTACGCACTTCTTCCTACCGAAGTTTGCAAGTTTCAATGGTTTAATCTGATAAGACCTTCAAACAAAAAATGGTATCACAGCTTCTAAGGCAAGTCAAGGGTTAAAATCTGCTTTAAAATTTCTTGACAAATGCCTCATTTGATGGCATTTACCGACCTTTGTCTTAACCAAGAGTTATTTATCTCCTATCTTTCTCTATCTTATTATTTTTCATCCGCCTATGATTACGATTCCCTACCTCTTGTAGGAACGATACGTGATGCTTGTACTCACGGACCCTTCTTTGTTAGAGCCTTAGTGGCGGTAACCTTTCTTGCTCTTTTGTACCATTGTTTGAATTGTATATTTTAAGACCACATTTTGGCACCAAATAACGTTAGCTTAAGTCGAAAAAGTGATGTAACAATGCCGACGTAAAGAGATTCTTGATAGAACGCCTCATACATGATGGTATTCGTCCTTGACAGAGAGTATTATTTTAATGTCTAATATTGATTAAGTTTATATTTTAAACGTAAGCTCTAAAGCACTCTTGATATTTCACATGACACTAGCCAATAAAGTAACTTTGTTACGGATTCTCCTCACTCCATTTCTCATTCTATGCACCTTAAAGGCTGTAGATGCTGAATGGTGTAGATATCTAGCTGCAAGCATTCTATTTTTGGTTGGAATTGGTGATATTATTGATGGGTACATAGCCAAGAAGAGAAATGAAGTTACAGTGCTAGGCCAATTTCTTGATCCTGCTGCAGACAAGTTTGTTGTGATAAGCCTTTGTATAATTTTATCGTCTCGCTTTTGGCCTGGACCGCATCTGCCGTTTTGGCTAGCCAGTCTTATATTATGCAGAGAGTTATTTATAATTACTGGCTTTTTGTCAATGTTTTTAACTAATGTGCAGCCAAGTCCATGGCCATGTTTGCTGGGCCGAATAAATAACAACGCACAGCAGGTTATGTATGGCGTTGTTATTGTAGGAAATGTCATGCCTAACTTTGTGCTAACTTTTTTTTGGTGGGGTACAGGCTTTTTTTCTCTTATTTCGCTGTTAGCTTATATATGGCTTGGTATTGATATTCTAAGTAAGCGTCAACGCTTCAATCCGAGTGTGAGGCAAAGAGCCCAAGAAGTACCTTGAAGGGTGTTTTGCAAATATGCCATAAAGTTCGATTTTATTGGTTATAGAGTTTATTTATTATCTAGGATAAGAAGTCTACCGAGTTATCTTGGAAGGAAATAAATAAAGATGCGCTTTAGCAGTATACCAGAAATTCTGGAAGATGTAAGAGCTGGGAAGATGGTCATAGTGGTGGACGATGACAGCAGGGAAAATGAGGGAGACCTCACCCTTGCAGCGGAAAAGGTTACACCACAGGCCATTAACTTTATGCTTTCTCAGGCCAGGGGCATACTTTGCCTGGCCGTAGCCCCAGGGATTGCTGAGGCCCTTAACCTCTACCCTATGGTTCAGAACAACAATGCCAAGTTTGAGACCCCCTTTACCGTATCTATAGATGCAAAGAACGGGATAACCACCGGGGTGTCTGCAGAAGACAGGGCTATTACCATCCTTACTGCCATAAAAAAAGATGCCAAACCCGAAGACCTGGTTCGCCCAGGTCATATCTTCCCTTTGAAGGCCAGGGCCGGGGGAGTGCTGGTCAGGACAGGCCACACTGAAGGAGCACTGGACCTGGCCAGACTTGCAGGTTTAAGACCTGCGGCGGCCATTTGTGAGATAATGAATGAAAATGGGTCCATGGCCAAACTGCCTGAGCTTAAAAAGTTTGCCGAAAAACACAACCTGAAGATATGCACCATCGCTGATATTGTAAAATATCGTCTTGAAAAAGAACGGCTAATTGAGAAGAAAGTTTCAGTAAACCTTCCAACTGCTTATGGCAACTTTAAGCTACATCTTTATCGTTCTCAGGTAGATGATTATCTCCATATAGCCTTATGCCATGGAAACCTTGGGGAGACAAATGGTTCCCTCACGTCTCAGCACCAGGAACCTGTATTGGTAAGGGTGCATGACGAATGCCTTACAGGAGATGTTTTTTGCTCTTTACGCTGCGATTGCGGAGAGCAGCTCCATAGCGCCCTCAAGATGATTCAGAAAGAGGGCAGGGGAGTGGTACTGTACATGAGGCAAGAAGGTAGAGGAATAGGATTGGAGAACAAGCTCCACGCTTACGCCCTACAAGAGAGGGAAGGCCTGGACACGGTAGAAGCCAACGAACGGCTTGGTTTCCTGCCGGATAAGAGAGACTACGGTGTAGGTGCGCAGATTCTTAAAGACCTTGGAATAGCCAAGATGAGACTTCTAACCAATAATCCCAAAAAATTTAAGGCACTGGAGGGATATGGACTAGAGATTGTGGAAAGGGTCCCAATTCCGGTCACACCAAGAAAGGAAAATATCGGCTATCTTGAGACTAAGAAGAAAAAGTTGGGCCATCTCATAGACGGTATTTAAAGGCTTTGGGTCAAGAGACCCAAAGCTACCCAGGCTACAGGGTAGTTGCGGGTCTCCTGACCCGCAACAGTCTGAATTATAGTAACGCTGACCACGTTTAAGCACGTTGGGAGAGGGAAAAATGATACTTAAGCTTATGAACGACGATGAGGCGCTGAGGATTGCTACCAGCCTTGAAAAAGAGGGTTTCAATTTTTACATCCGTGCAGCAGAAACGGCCTCAAACCCCAAGACCCGCAGGATGTTCCACGACCTCGCAGCCGCAGAAAAACAACACCTAGCACTTTTTGAGGAAGTGCGGTCTAAACTACCCAAAAGGGGAGGCGAGCCATGGGGTGATGAGGATGAAATGGTAAACCGTTACATCCAAACGCTTATAGATACGGGTGTTTTCACTAGACCAGCCAAAAAGGAGAAGGCATCAAAGAGGAACCTTACCGATGAAGAAGCCTTGAAAGTAGGCATCCAGACTGAAAAGGACTCTATTCTTTTCTATACAGAGGCTGCCAAGCTTTGCTCTAATACAAAGGGCAAAAAAATGTTTAAATCACTGATTGAAGAGGAAAAACGGCATCTTACTGACCTTGCTCAGCATCTTTCAAGGCTGAGGAAGTCGACATCTAAATAGTGGAGGTATAATTATGACAGAAGCCGGTGAGGTTTATTACTGCGAAATATGTGGCGCCGAAGTACAGGTTATAAAGGGCGGGGCTGGTACACTTGCATGTTGTGATCAATCTATGAGCCTAAAGGAATAAAATACCTGAGCCCTTGCCAGGAAGGGGTGGGACTATGCGCAAGATAATCCATGTAGATATGGACGCCTTCTTTGCCTCCGTGGAGGAATTGGATAATCCAGAAGTTCGAGGTAAGGCAGTAATTGTGGGTGGGGGAATCGAGGGGAGAGGGGTTGTATCCTCAGCATCCTATGAGGCCCGAAAATATGGGGTCAAAAGTGCAATGCCAATCTCCAGGGCTAGGAAGCTATGTCCTCACGGCATATTCCTGGAGGTTCGTATGGAACGTTATATAGAGATTTCAATCCAGCTTATGCGACTTCTGAAAGATTTTACACCTCTGGTAGAACCTGTCTCGGTAGACGAGGCATTTCTAGATGTTACTGATATAGCCAGGGACTTTGCAGAAGCAGTGGAGATTGGAAAACAAGTAAAGAAAAAGATAAAAGCGGAGACAGGCCTAACGGCCTCCGTGGGTGTGGCTACTAACAAGTTTTTAGCCAAACTAGCCTCAGGATTAAAAAAACCTGACGGCTTCGTGGTAATAACCGATGAGGAGAAAGAAAATATCCTTAAGGACCTTCCAGTCTCAGAAATTCTAGGGGTAGGTAAGGTTACGGAAAAGGCCCTCCATGCAATGGGTATATCCACTATTGGACAGTTATGGCCTATCCCCCAGGAAGAGTTAGTAGAAAGGTTTGGAAAATTGGGCAGGGTTCTATACTATCTCTCCAGAGGTATAGATAATAGCCCTGTAGTGACGGTGTGGGAGCCCAAGAGTGTGGCACGCTCTTGCACCTTTGAGAGGGATATAAAGGACCTCAGAGTCATCAGACGCCAGCTTTATGATCTTACCGAAGACGTAGTAAAACAATTAAAAGAGATGAACCTCAGGGCTAAAACTATTACCATAAAAGTCAGATATAGTAATTTTAGGACTATTACCCGCAGTATAACCATTGATACTCCTACGGACCTTTTATCTGCTGTTTGGCACTATGCTGACATGCTCCTCAGGGAAAAGGTAGAGCTCAAAGATAGGGCTATCAGGCTTATTGGTGTCAGTCTTTCCAGCCTTGTTCAAGCCCCATCTGTAGAACAACTCCACCTTTTTGAAGAAGAAATGAGGTCTGAAGAGATAGCCACCATTCCGAAGGGTATGGAATAGTGTTTGCCTCCGTGGAAGTTCAAAGGGTTCCATCCCGCATCTTTTTAACTGTAACACGCCCTTTCAAAAGAATGAGAAAACAGACAAGGTAACTTCTGCCTTGTGCATCTTATAGTCTTTAAGGTCACTCCTAAAAGGGCAACGATATATGAAAGTGCCTTTCATTGATTTGCAGGCCCAGTATGCTACCATAAAAGACGGGATACAGCTGGCCATAAATGAAGTGCTAGCCTCCCAAGACTTTATCCTTGGTAAGCAGGTAGCGGAATTAGAAATCAACATAGCTCACTACTGCGGGATAAAAAGGGCAATAGGTGTGGCCTCAGGAACTGATGCCCTTTTACTCTCTATGATGGCACTAGATATTAAACAGGGAGACGAAGTCATTACCACCCCCTATACCTTTTTTGCCACAGTAGGGTCTATCGTAAGATTAGGTGCTGTCCCCGTATTCGTGGATATAGACCCCAAAACCTTCAATATAGATAACATAAGGATAGAAGAAAAAATAACCCCAAGAACCAGGGCCATTATACCAGTACACCTATTCGGCCAGATGGCAGATATGGGTACAATCATGGAACTTGCCAAAAAATATAATATCGCAATTATAGAAGATGCGGCCCAGGCCATCGGAGCCACCTATAACGGTTTAGCGGCTGGCTCTATGGGGGATTTGGGTATCCTTTCCTTTTACCCTTCTAAAAATCTTGGGGCTTATGGAGATGCTGGCATGGTGCTAACCAATAATGAGGAACTCGCAGAGAAGGTCTCGATACTAAGGGTTCATGGTAGCAAAACCAAATATTATCATACTGTAGTGGGCATAAACAGCCGGCTGGATACCCTCCAAGCCGCTATTCTGCTTGTTAAACTAAAACACCTTGACGTCTGGAAGCAAAGGCGACAGGAAATAGCTCTCCTTTATGACCAAGACCTACTAGACACCCCGGTAATTTGCCCTAATGTCTCTGAACAAAACGACCACGTTTACACTCACTATGTCATTCGTACAAAGGAACGTGACGCCCTAAAGAGTTACCTAACAGAGGCAGGAATTGGCACCGCAATATACTACCCTTTGCCTATGCACAGGCAAGCATGTTTTGGATACCTAAATTACAGAGACACCAGGATGCCTGAGGCTGAAAGGGCGTCAAAAGAAACCCTGGCTATACCTCTTTACCCAGCAATGACCGAAGAGCAGAGAAAATATGTGGTAGAAAATATAAAAAAATTCTTTTACTTGCATCCAGAGCTGCAGTAATCAGTTCATAGTCTTCAGTTATAAGTTTCTGAGAACTGATAACTGGCAACTGAGAATTTACCTTATTAGACCTCTGAAAAAACTCCCAGATGTCATTCTGAGGCGCAGAAGACGCCGAAGAAGCTCGGTTAAAACATGAGATTCTTCGCTTCGCTCAGAATGACATACTGTATGAAAGTGACTTTTTAGAGGTCTCCTTATATATACTGATGCAAATTTTTTTTCTTTAATACATCAACAAGGGTTTTTATATCCTCTATCCTGGATTTTTCACAAACGATGGTAGCATCTCCCGTGTTTACAATCACCAGATTTTTAACCCCGATAGTAGCCACAAGGTGGTCGTTTGTTCCGAAGATTATACACTCAGAAGTATCCAATCCACAATGTGTACCTACAATAGTATTGGTTTGGGAATTGGTTCCATAAAGTTTCTTTAGGGCCAGCCAATTTCCAACATCCCACCACTCAAAGTCTGCCTCTATCATCTTAACGTCTTTCGTCTTTTCCAGAACTCCGTGGTCTATAGATATGGCAGGCAGAAGCCTATATTCCTTTAAAAGAGCATAATTCTCCGTAGGGGTCCCCAGAGAGGGTCCAACCTTACATAAGGCCTTATAGAGACGTGGAAGTAATGTTTTTAGCTTCTCTAGGATGACGTCTACCCTACAGACAACTATTCCATTATTCCAAAAATATCTTCCAGAATTGGCAAAAGACTTAGCGCTTCTTGCATTCGGCTTTTCTTTAAATGATTTTACCTCCCATACCTTGCTACCGTAATCTTTAGCAGCTTGCCCTATTTCAATATAACCGTATGAAGTGCTAGCCTCACGTGGCTTAACACCGAAGGTAAGTAATAGTCTTTCTTTTTTTGCAATGCTAGTGGCCCTGCGTATAGCAGTTAAGAACTTCTTTTTTGTCCTTATTACATGATCTGCTGTAAGTACTACCATGACACCCTCAGGGGATTTTCTGGAAATCAAGGTGGCTGCCAACCCTATGCATGCTGCAGTGCTCCTACCAAAGGGCTCTACAATAAAGTTTTCTTGATCAAATTCGGGTAGCTGAACCTCCATTTCCTTGAGTTGTCCCTGCACTGTGGCGACAAGAAGGTTTTTTTTATCCACAAAGCCTTCTACCAGGTTTACAGTCTCCTGGAGCAATGTCCTGCCTTTCAATAAGGGAAGGAAATGCTTGGGTTTATAAGACCTACTCAAAGGCCATAATCTAGTACCATGGCCACCTGCCATAATAACTACATAAATGTTTTTTTCCATGGATTTCTCCAGTTAAATGTTGAGAAATTATACTTCCGTGTTTTGCGTCAGTCAAACAATGTTACATTCTTAGCAATATATTGTCGTTTGGGTGCTAGAAGTATGGTCAATTTACTAACTGCTCCTGGCCTTAAAGGCCCAGAATCAACTAAAAGTTTATCTTGGAAATTGATCGGCCGTTGTGCTGTTTCTTAGTTTAAGAGCCCTCGGGCAACCTATACTGTGGCACTGTATGCCCTCTTCAGCCGTTGCGGAAGAAGCGTAGAGAAGCACCCTCCCGCCTGCCTTTCTACTAACACAGGAAGATTCACGTAAATAAAATAAATAACTGTAATAACTAGCGTATGAAGATAAAAAGATTGACACTCCGAAGAAGATTGTGATACAATGAAACTTTTAGAGGAGGAGTTATAAGTTATTGATTTTGCTGGTCTTAAGCTTATCGCTCCTGTTTTTGGAGTCCGGTTGTGCGGCTACTCAGGGTACCACGGTGGGCATGGCTGGGGGTGCCGCTGCAGGAGCCGGCATTGGGGCAGCCCTGGGTGCTACACCGTTAGGTGCTATCATAGGTCTAGGACTTGGCGCCATTGGTGGAACCTTAGTACAAGACCATCTGGATAAAAAACAAGCCGAAAAGGAGAAAAAAGAACTAGAAGAAAAGCTAGAAACAGTTAACCCAACGGCCTCTGCGCCCCAAAAAAACTTTATACAAGGGCACTATGAGTACATACAAAAAAAGAGGTGGATAGACACCTCAAGAAGTGAACGTGTTTGGGTGGAAGAACGCCTGGAGGACGGAAAAAAGACCGAAGGTCACTTTGAAGAACGTCTAGTACCTTCTGGTTATTGGGAGGAAATTGAGGAAAAGGTCTGGCTTCCGGACCATTATGAGTGATTAAACCTTATGTCCAATAACAATAATTATAAAAGACTATTACTTGGGATAGCCAAGGTCCAGCGCAGTTTCAACTACCGAGCCCTTTTCAGGACTATAATAAATGTTTTTCTCGTTGGTCTTTCCCTGGCTGTTGCTGCAATCCTGATAAGAAAAATCGTCGGAGGCTACGATCTTCTTTATCTGCTATTTTTCATCCCCTTTTTCGCTTATCTAGGTATAGCAATTGCAGAGCTACGGAGACGTTGGATAAGCCTATCTAAAGCTACCACTTATATAGACCGTCGTTTAAATCTAAAAGCTCGTCTCGTCACCGCAATGGAATGTATAAAAGAGCCGAATCCCTCAAAATTTTCCTCCGCACTGGTAGAGGACGTCATTAATAAGCTTAACGATAAAAACATCCAAAAGGCACTGCCTAGTAGAGTACCAAAATCGCTGGCAGCCGTGATACCATTGGCTATACTCCTGGCACTCTTACTCCTCTTAATGCCCAACTTGCGTCAGGAAAACCCCTTCTTGGCCTACAGAGAATCTCCCCCTCAATGGATATTTTCTACTCCATGGTTTGACCAGTTAGCAGAAGAAAAGGGTCAAACCGCTTCAAACGCACAAGCTTCTAAAACTGAAAAGCAACAGGAGGAATCGAAAAAAGAAGAAGCTAATCAGCCTAAAGCCGGCAAAGAGCAACAACCTCAGAATGCGAAAGAAAAAGAAAACAAATCTACCCCTGAACCTCTTAGTCGTTTGGCAGAAAAGGAACAGGAGAGGAAGCAACAGCAAAAACAAGAAGAGACTCAAAAAAACATAGAAAAGAAAATGAACTCCATCCAGTCTCTGCTGGCCAAACTAATGCCTCCTATGCTCCGCCCGCCCACGCCACCAATGCCCCAACCTCCAATGTTACAACCACCCTCAATGAGTGGTAGTGGGCAAGGAGGAAGTGGAAGTGATGGCGGAAATGCTAGTAACTCAGGGCAGAGCGGAAGTGAGCAAAAATCATCCTCCTCTGGAAGTGGGAAAGATTCTTCTCAACCTTCTTCAGGTGAAAAAGGAAGCTCTACTTCCAGTGCTGCCTCAACCTCTGGAGGGTCTGCCTCATCTCAGGCAAGTTCCTCTCCGCAGCCCTCCGGACAAGGAGGAGGCAGTCCCTCTCCGCAAACGGCTGGTGCTGGAGGTACTAATGAAGGTCAGTCCTCCTCAAGTGGAATGCAGACTGGTGGCCAATCCAGTCCTACTTCGGGTGGGAAAGGAAGCTCTACTTCCAGTGCTGCCTCAACCTCTGGAGGGTCTGCCTCATCTCAGGCAAGTTCCTCTCCGCAGCCCTCCGGACAAGGAGGAGGCAGTTCCGCTCCGCAAATGGCTGGCACTGGAGGCACTAACGAAGGTCAATCAAGTGGAATGCAGAAAGGCGGCAAATCAAGCCAGTCAGCGGCAGGTAGCCAGCAGCCCGGCAAGACTGGCCCAGGCGAAATAAACAAGCAGAAACAAATGGCACAGGGTTCTTCTGGCGGAGGTTCGCAAGGACAAGACCAAGGGCAAACGGGACCTTCTGGCTCTTCGTCTTCTCAAAAAGCTGGAGGCCAGGAAGGACAGGCAGGCACAAAGAGCGAAGGTCAGGGCTCATCAGAATCCACCTCAGGCCTACAGGCCAGTAGTAAAGAACGGTCTGCCTCAGAAGGGCAGTCAGGTGCAGGAGGTACTTCTCAGGCTGGTAGTTCATCAAAGGCGGGCCAAGAGCAAGGTGCTCAGAAAGGGGCATCCACGGGAAGGGCAGGCAATAGTCAGGAGGCACAAGGAGGCTATGGTCAGCAAGAGAAACTTGCTCAAGATCTTGGTAATTATGCGCAAGAACTCGCTAGTACGGGAAGCGAAAAAGGCGTACCTGCCCAGTCCGAAGGAACAGAAAAGGAGAGAACTGGTAAAGGTGGCGAAGGCCAGGGAGAACAATCTGAAAGAGAAAAATTTGCTGCCCAAGGTGCAAGTGGCAAAGGACAGGGGCAGAAACAAGATATTTCTCAAAAACAACCAGGTCAGTCCACTTCAGGCGAACAGGGAACCGATCAGTCGGCCTCAGGCGAAAAAGGAACTAGTCAATCAGGTGAACAGGAAACTGGTCAATCCGCCTCAGGCGGACAGGGCAGAGAACTCGCTCAGACAAGCCAGAGCCAGTCTACCTCTGGTCAGCAGGGAGGGGCCAGCAGTAGTCCTGAAAAGGCCGGAGGTCAAAAAGGCAAATCCCAGGGGTCTTCTAAGCAATCCGCCTCAGGAGAAGCACCTCCGACCTCTGGTGCAAGCGGAGGGGGGAAAGGAGCCGCAGAAGGTGCAGCCTCAAGTCCCGGTAGCCCTGCAGGGAGGGGAGCCGATTCGAATGCCTCCAGCGGAGGTGGGGGCGTACCTGAAAAGGGTTATGGTGAGCAAAAAGGATCTACAGGACAGGAAAGCGGTTCTGGAGGAACATCCGGTGAAAAAGGAATGGCCGGCAGCAGTACATCCCTTGCTGAAGGAAAACAGCTGGGAACTGGCAAACAATCCTCTCCAAGTGGCCAGGCTCCTATTGAAGAGAAAGGAGGGTTATCTACTGGCACTGATTCTGCAACAAAAGGATTAGCTTCAGGTAAATCTCCTGGTAAGGAAGAGGGTACTGAGAACAATAAAGTTGGACAAAAGAGCCAGGGGAATATGTCTGGCCAGGAGGGTAAAGAACCCACATCAGGTGAAAAAATGGCCCGAGGAGATGAAGGTGCAGGTACCGGTACAAAAGACATAGCCCAATTACGAAAGAACATCCAGAAGACTTTAAAAGATATCGATTATGACATGAAGCAACTAAAGGCTGCTAGACAAAATGAAAACACGCCCTCTCAAACTGGCCCATCCTCTTCAAGTAGAAATGAGCAGAAGGCTTCCCAAGGTGAGGGGAAGCAGCCAGGCCAGGGTCAGCAGCTTGGCCAGGGACAGCAGCTCGGTCAGGGGCAAACACAGGAAGGACAGGTTGAAAAAACGGAAGAAGGAGCTGGATTATCTTCAAGTCCGCAAGGAGAAGAATTAGGAGCGGGACAGCTAGAACAAGGGACATCTGCGGAAGGAGAGAAAACTGGAAGTGAAAAGGGCTATTCTCCTGAGACGGGTTCAGAGATTGGAGGTGTGGGGGCTGGAAGCGAACCCGGAGGCAAGCTCTTTTCCGAAAAAGAGGAAGACTTGGGTCCTCCTGGAGAAAAAAGTTTTGAATTAAGGTTAAAAGCTGATAAGGGGACCACCAAGGGCAAACGGGAGACCCTTTCCACAGGCCAGGAGGTGATTGAAGGTGCCGCACAGTTTAAGCAACACAGCCCTACTGTGCAGGAAGACCCTAATGCCAGGCTTTCAAGTGAGCAGGAAGCAGAAGAGGCCATAAAAAAGGCTCATATTCCTGAGGAATACGAAAAAATCATAAAAGAAATATACAAGAGGAATAACTAAATGTATCCATCTGAAGTAGAAAAGAGGGAAAAGGGAGAAGTCCTGTTTGATGAAGTAGAGGCCTTTAGAAGGGATTTACTCGCCATAATGGAAGAGATAAGCCGTGTAATCGTAGGTAACACCCAGCTCGTGAGAGATATACTTATTGCCTTTTTCTGTGGGGGGCATGTATTGATAGAGGGCCTTCCTGGACTGGGTAAGACGCTGCTGGTGAAGTCCTTGAGCAAGGCCCTGGGCTTTGAATTTAAAAGGATACAGTTTACCCCGGACCTTATGCCTGCAGATATTATTGGAACGCAATTAGTAGGGGAAAGGGAAGGCGGCGGGAAGGAGTTCAGATTTTCCAAGGGCCCTATCTTTGCAAATATCATCTTAGCCGATGAGATTAACCGCGCCACCCCCAAGACCCAGTCGGCCCTGCTGGAGGCTATGGGAGAGGGCCAGATTACTGTTGCTGGGAAGACCTATGTGTTAAGTGAGCCTTTCTTCGTCATGGCCACTCAGAACCCTATAGAGATGGAAGGAACTTATCCACTACCAGAGGCTCAGATGGATAGGTTCTTCTTTAAACTTAACGTTCCTTATCCCAGCTATGAGGAATTAAAGACGATTTTAAATCAGACGACTTCTACACAGAGCTATCAGGTGCAAAGGGTCTTTCCAGAAAACAAGGCCCTGTCAAGGGTCTTAGAGATGCGTAGGTTAGTTCGAGAGGTTCTGGTTTCTTCTAAAGTTCAGGACTATATAGTTAAGGTAATCATGGCTACCCAACCGGATGGCAAAGTTTACTCAGAAAATCCATGGCGTCATCTTAAGGAATACACAAACAAATATATAAACTATGGTTCCAGTCCTAGGGGAGGACAGGCCCTGGTACTGGCCTCTAAAACTGCCGCCCTGCTAGATGGAAGGATAAATGTAAGCTTTGAAGATGTGAATCAGGTGGTGGGGCCTGCTTTGAACCACAGGATTATGCTAAACTTTGAGGCTGATGCTGATAAGGTAACTCCTGGCCAGATATTAAATCAAATTGTAGAAGAACTAAAGCCCGAGACCGAGTATGTTCAGAGACCTGTTTAAACCTATTTTTCTCCGCAGATTGGAGGCACTATCCATTGTTTGCAAAAAGGCTGCTCTGGTTTCAAGAAAAGGGGGATATGTATTCGTAAATAAAAAGGGTACCAGTATTGAATTTGCCGACTATCAGGCCTATAACCCTGGCGACGACTTCCGCTACATTGATTGGAATCTCTATGGCCGACTGGACAGACTACTTGTAAAAACTTTTAAGGAGGAAATAGAACTTTCGGTTCATATTCTCCTGGACACAAGCCGCTCCATGCTGTTTCCAGAGGGAGACAGAAAATTTGACTTTGCCAGGAAAATAGCCCTGGCATTAAGCTATATCGGCCTATCTAATCAGAATAGCACGCGCGTAGCAGCCCTTACCTCCGCACATCCAGAAATTCGCTCGGGATTCCATCAAACCCCGTTCTTCCAAAAACCTGGTGGTATATTCTACATGAGAGACTTCGTCGAGAAGCTTAACCCTTCAGGGGAAGTAGACCTTGTAAACTTCATCTCCCGCTACACCTTTGAGAACAGAGACAGGAAGGGTTCTATTGTATTGATCTCTGACTTCATGATTCCACCCCATTCCTACAAGAGGACCCTGGATATATTAAGATTCAAGAACTACGACATAAAAGTTGTTCAAGTACTTGGCCCAAGGGAAATAGACCCTTTTAAAGATATTAAAAGTGGGGAGATCGTGGATGTGGAGACCAAGGAGAGGAAGGTTGTTAATGTGACAGCGGCTTTGAAAAAGAAATATTATCAACAACTGGAAGCCCATAATGAGGAACTAAAACGTTACTGCCATTCAATCAGGGTCCTCTATATTCTTGCCCGGACGGATATGGACTTTGAGTCTCTTATACTCAAAGAACTACCCAAACTGGGCTTTGTGAGGTAAAGATCACATGGGTATTTTGAATATTCTGGCCCTGGCCTATCTAGCTACCATTGCCCTGATAGTGCTGATATATCTAATCCGAAGGAAGAGAAAGGTTATTCCAGTATCTAGTTTCATCCCATGGAGAGACCTCAAAGAAAGCAAAATACGCAGCAAGGCTTTTCTGATGGATATCTTATTCTTTCTACAGATTGTTATCCTAATCCTTTTGACCCTTTCTTTGACCAGACCCTACATTACATCCACTAAACAGAGTTTTATTGGTAAAAATATAATCCTTCTCATAGACACCTCTGCCAGCATGCAAACATTGGAGAAAGACTCAACCCGTTTTGAGCTTGCAAAGGCCGAGGCCCTCAAGGTTATAGAAAAAATGGGTGTAGCAGATAAGGCTCAGGTAATCTCTATGCAGTCCTCGCCGCTCATAGTTTCGGAACCAATCGGGGATAAGGGCAAGTTAAAACGTATTATACAAAATCTAGCGGTTACAGATACCAGCACAAATCTGGAAGAAGGCCTCAGTTTAGCACTTTCTTTACTGAGTGGGGGTAATATAGGCGAGGTGTATGTTTTTACTGACAGAGTACCCCCTGAAATAAAGTTGCCCCAGGCTAACAAGGTAAGATTCGTTCAGGTTGGAAAAGCATCCGATAATGTGGCCGTCGTGGGGCTTGACGTTTATCAGGACATGTTTAAAGAATACTCCGAGAGGGAGGGCTATGTAACCGTAAGAAATATGGGAAGCGATAGCAAGACGGTACTTCTCAAGGCTTTCCTGGAGCAGAGGCCGTTAATGGAACAAACAGTGGAACTCAACCCTACAGAAGAACGCACTTTACGTATAAAAGGCATCACAGGACCTGGGCTCTTGAAGGTGGAATTATACCCTGAGGACGCCTTAACTTTAGACAATCAGTCCTTTGCCTTGATAAAACCCAAAAAAACAATAAAAGCCCTGGTAGTGACCCCCGGGGGTCTTCTTGAGGAGGAACTCGCCAAGTTAAACAAGGCCGTCAAGGAAATAGAATTCGTATTTGCATCCCCCAAGACCTACGGTCAGCAACCCCTGAATAATTTTTCTATATGCCTCTTTCACAAATACGTACCGGAAACCCTGCCAGATATTGACTCTCTCTTTATATTTCCACCTCAAGATAATAAGTTCTTTCCTGTTGAAGGCTGGTTCAGAGACACGCAATTTATTGATTGGGAGCGTTCCCATCCCATAATGTGGCATCTGGACTATATGGAGGATGTATGGGTAACCAAGGCCTTAGCCTTCAAGCATATTGAGGGTTTATTGCCTGTAGTGACGGCTAGTACAGATGGTCAGCACTTCCCTTTGGTTATAGCTGGATCCATGGGGGGTAAAAGGGTTGTGGTTCTAGGATTCGACCTTTCAGAATTTAGCTTCTCCAGATCCAGAGATATGCCCGTTTTAATAATGTTCCTCAATATACTCCAGTGGCTGGATCCTGAAGGCACCTCTGCTACACAGGTAAAAACAGGTGAGAGCTTAACCTTCCAGATTTCAGCGGGCACAAAGGAGTTGACTCTTACCAACCCAAAGGGTAAGACCATTAAGCTTAACCCCACCGGAGAAACTCTGGTTGTAAAAGATATTAACTATATAGGGGAGTACGCCCTAAAAGGAACAGGGATTGAAAGGCGCTTCGTAGCCAATCTTTTTGACAGGGAAGAATCGGATATAAGGCCTTCCTCCCACGGTAAGAAAGAAATCGCCTTCGAAGAACCAATAATCGCCCCTTCTTCTATTAAGGAAAAGCGAGACTTAGGTAAATATCTCCTTATCCCGGTTCTCTTATTGTTATTGGCCGAATGGATTCTTTATAATATAAGAGTAAGGGCAAGGGCTCTTTAAGGCAATAATTATGGATATAAATTTTGAACATCCAGCCTTATTGACGCTACTGTTTATCATTCCCATATTCTGGGGGTTATCAACCCTGGCAATTGGGAGGTTGCCACTTTGGAGAATTTTTTCTTCTAATTTTTTCAGGGGGTTGGTACTGGCATTGCTTATCCTTTCTCTTGCTGGGCTCAGCAGGGTAGAAAAACGCCCTGGGGAATCTTCGTTAGTTTTTTGTGTAGATGTCTCAGACAGCATAAATCCAGAAAATAAGAACCTAGTAATGAATTCTATTACCACGATTGACAAGGAGCTAGGAGAAAAGGTAAAGAGAGGGCTTGTCGTCTTTGGTAAGGATGCTCAGGTTATAGCCCCAGTAGAGGAAAGGCTTAAACCCGAGAATATGCATTGGGAGGTAGATACTTCACGCACAAATATCGCCAGTGGACTCCTGAGTTGCATGAATATCTTCCCTAAAGACAGTAAAAAGAAACTTCTGCTCTTTACAGATGGTAATGAGAACATGGGTAGTGGCCTCCAGGCCGCCAAAATCCTTGAGAAACAGGGTATAGAAGTGTATGCCATGGAACTACCTCCGCCTCCTGAAGTTAAAGAAGTCTACATAAAAAACCTTATGGTACCAAAAGAAGTTGCCCAGGGAGAGGCCTTCGGGGCAAGGAGCACCGTTGAGAACAAAGGGGTTGCCCCAAGCAAGGGAACACTTAAACTTTATGAGGGTGATAAACTCATCAAAGAGTGGGAGACAAACTTTTCTCCTGGCCTTAATACCTTTGACCTGTCCTACGACAACCCAAAAAGAGGGTTTTTGCAGTTTAGGGCGGTTCTGGAAGCAGAATCTGACACTAACCCTGAAAATAATCTTCAGGAGGCCTTTGTCAATGTCAGAGGCAAGCCACGCATCCTTTACGTCCAGTCCAATCCATATCTTAACAGAAAGCCTTTCCTGGTGACCGCCCTTGAGGGAAAGGATGTAGAGGTAGAAATAAGAAATGCGGAGGATATGCCCCGTACCCTGCAGGAACTCCTGGGTTATGAGTGCATTATATTTTCAAACGTGCCCGCTACTGCCCTTAGTCAAGAGCAGATGGAATTCCTGAAGACTTACGTTGCAGATTTTGGTGGGGGTTTTGTCATGCTGGGAGGGGAGCTCAGCCTTGCCCAGGGGGGTTATGCCGATACTGTTGTAGAAGAAATACTCCCTGTTAAGGTAACAGCAGGAAGCACCTTTTGGGAAGAAAAACCAAAGAGGGTAGCTATCATCCTCCTTATAGATAAATCGGGAAGTATGTCAGGGACAAAGCTTTTTGCCACTAAGAAGGCCGCTATTGAGTTGATGATGCAGTTAAAGTCGGAAGATTTGATGGGAGTTATTGCCTTTGATGTGATACCTTATGATATAGTAGAACTACTGCCAGTTAAGGATTTACGCTCCTCCATTGTAAGTAAACTCACACGACTTAACGCAGGAGGAGGAACGGACATTTTCCCCGCCATGAAGGAGGCTTACAAAAAGCTCCTTGAATCAGGTGCGCAGGTTAGTCATGTCGTTCTTCTTTCAGATGGAAATACCCGTTCAGTTTATTATAGCTATGAGAGCCTTATGGAAATGTTTAAACAGGCAAGTATCTCTGTCTCCACTATAGCCATAGGGGGTTGGTTAGTTAATACCAGACTCTTAAAAGACATTGCCAGACGAACAAGAGGAGAATTTTACACCTTGGATAACTACAAGGAACTACCTAAATTAATAATCACTGATACCGCAAAGGTCCTTACAAAGGCAGACTTCCATGAGGAGCAATTTATCCCCAGGCTCGACCCCAACAGTGAGATACTGAAAAGTATATCCCAGGAACAGATACCACCCTTGAAGGGCTATTCTCTTACGATCCCTAAACCCACTGCTGAGGTGTCCCTTGTGGCTGATATTAGAGGCGTGGAAGACCCTGTACTGGCAAACTGGAGATACGGCTTGGGCAAGGCAGTAGTTTATACCTCTGATGCCGAGGCCCGCTGGTCCAGTCAATGGATAAACTGGAATATGTATAATAAATTTTGGTCCCAGACTATACACTGGGCCATGAGAGATATACCAAGAGGAGAATACGCACTGGAGATAGAGGAAAGCGAAGGGAAACCTTATTTGATGATAGAAGCCGGTGCCGAGGTCGCCTCAAACGAATTTGATCGCCTCCAATTACGCCTTCTCTCCCCTGGCCTTGAGGCTCACGAAGTTAACCTGAGGCAGGTAGCGCCTAGGAGATTTATTGCTAACCTGGAGGGCTACCCGCCGGGTTCTTATACAGTGGACATCTCTACCTTCAAAGGAGACAAGCTAGTGGATCATGCAACAAAAGGACTATTACTACCGCCGCAGGCACGCCCACTTCCTGTTGAGAGTCTATCCCAAGGAAATAACAGAGAATTGCTCGAAACTGTTACTAAACTTACTCATGGCAAACTCAATCCAGGGCCGGAAGACTTAAGACAAGGAACCGGAGAGATAGAAAAGAGAGAAGACCTATCAAAGTTCCTTATACCCCTTGCAATGGGCCTCTTTCTTATAGATATAGCCATAAGGAGGATAGGAATTGTATAGCCGGAGACTGCTTTTAATTGGATTTTTATGGCTATTGTTTGTCTCGAGAAGCACAAATGTCTTTGCCTTTAGCATTTTTTCTGGACTGATAGTGGCTCAGGGGGAACAGGGAGTTAAGGTGGTAGAAGTCCATCCTGGATGCCCTGGGGAAAGAGCGGGGTTAAGGGTTGGGGACCTAATCATGGAGGTAGATGGACAAAAGGTGAAGACCCTGGAAGAGTTTGCTAATATGTCTAAGGCCATGAAAGATAAAAACATAGAGTCCAACCTTCTGGTTATAAGAAAGAGCAAATTAGAGAACGTACTATTGACTAACTACAGTGACAATGTTTTTAAAGAATGGAAGGAGAAAGTCCCTCTTCCCCCTGAGCGAGGAGAAATAATAGGAGGAGTATCTCTTTTTCAGTATTATGTGGAGAAGGGCAAGACAAAGCTAGAAGAAAACAAACAAGGTGGACCACTAGAGGCCAAGATAGCCAGATACGATGAGGCAGTAAGATACTTATTTTATGCCCTGCACTACAATCCCATTTCAGTAGAAGTGGCACTCCTGATAGCTGACACGTATATGAACACGGCAAAGCTGTGCCTTGAAAATGGTAGGACCCCTTTAGCAGTGGAAAATTATGGCAAGGCCGCAAACCTGTATGAAAAATGCAGCAAAAAACGTGTGAGTGATAAGGAACTGGAGCAAATCCTAGCCCGCCTTCAGAATGTGGAAAAGGAATTAGCAAGCCTTTTACCACCTGAAAAACAAGAAGCTTCTGCAGGTTCAGCAGAAAAAATATCCACCCAGTTACCCCCCAGTAAATCCTCCCCATGAAGAAAAGATTTCTCTTACTTATAGCTTTTTTTTACCTGGGGTGTGCAAAAGAACAGGTTGTGGAAATACCTTTTCAAAAGAATGAACTTAAAAACATAAAAAAGGTAGCAATCCTGTGCCCCAATGATAGACCTGACCTCTTTATGAACGTAGCTGGGGATCAACATATTCCTTTATTCTTTTTGTCACCTGCACTGATACCACAACTTTTTTCCGCTATGTCATATATAGACGCAAGGAAAACCGATAGCCGCCTCTTCAACAGCCTTACCTTTGATATGCACATCGGCCATGTCATCAGAGAATACCTTTACAGAAAACTGCAGCGCTCGGCTTCATTTTCCGTTATCTCCCCTGAGGAGGTAGAAGCCTGCAAGGTCGCCCACAAGCTTCAGGGTTCGGAGCAAAAAGCCCCTGAGGATTACGAGCAATTAGGCAAACATCTCGGGGCTGATACGGTCATAGAACTCTTTGTCCTTTCCTACGGAATGAAAGACCCTGGGGTTTTTTCTAAGCCTTACGCCGTACTAAAAGTAAAAGCCTCGATGAGAAGGGTGAGGGATGGTACTCTGTTATGGCAGACAATGATGGTACAAACCTTGTCACAGCAGACAAGAACTTTTGGTTTTGATTACGAAAAATATTCAGACGAAAATGCCAAGCTCCTCAAAGAGGAGTTAGATAAACTGGCCGGAGTGCTGGCTGAACGTTTAGTAGAAGCAATAGGTTTCAAATGTCAGCTACCCACAGCCAGGCTCTTGAAAATGAGAAGTAATTGAACTACTGCGGTTGACATACCCAGATCGTTTCAATAACTCACAAATATATGTAATTTTAATTAAGCGCAGGCTAAAGCCTGCGGCTACTTTGGCTGCCATACCCTATTCACTTCAATAATATGAACCACCTCCCACCCTTTCCCCTTCAGTGCATTTCCAATGAGCCGCCTGTGGCATCGCAAGGGAAGCCTCTCGGCGCAAACAAATACCGTGGGCCCTTGCAGCCCAATCCCCTCCAACGTCTTTAGCCCCTCTGCAAACTCCTCAGTGAGGAGATAGGCCTCGTAACCCCCTTTTCTATAACCTCCAAGCTCCTTTCCAAGATAAACATAATTTATTCCTTCTTGTTTAAGAAATACTTCCAGGTTTTAGCGCCTGAAATGCTCAAACTTACTCGTAGGAAATCGCCTTACATCCACCACGGTCTTAATACGGTAGGCCTTCAGGATATCAAGAAATTCTGCCTCCGTGCGAGTGCTTGTCCCTGTTGAATAGATTTTCTTCGGTGAGCCGCTCACCTTAGCCCATTATATCTTTAAGGGCATTAAGAATTTCTTGAAGAAGGGAACTTCTATTTTCCATAGTGACAGTAAAGAGCCAGACGTCCTGCCTGGCCTTTATTTTTTGAATAAACCCATCCCCATAGTCCTTGATAACCCCAAGAAGTGGATAAGGGCTATCCAACGCATTGATTACCAATTCCCTAAACTTCTGGGAAAAGAGTTCCATCTTACCTATCTCGTCTATTACTATAATCTGACTGTCTTGCAATGCGGCCTCTACTTCAGGAAGGGCAACGGACTCAAAGGACCCCACATCTACCCCATATTTCCCCACCCTGGGCTTGCCTTTGTACTCTACATGGGCAAGTACACCTTCCCTCCGCCCAAAGGTCTTTATTTTAAAGCCCTTTCTATCCCTACCCACTCTTATTTCCTCTGTATAAAAACCCTTTGGCTTAAGCCCTGCGGCCTCCACTACCTTCAAGGCCAGAGTGGTTTTCCCTACGCCTGGCTTACCTGTAATCAAGAGATTTTTCTTCATAATGAGTCAAGAGCTCCAAAAAACTGCCTTTTTATGGAATCAAGCGACGGTATCGCTGGCTAATAAAAAGACGAGATTACTTCGGGGCTACGCCCCTCGCAATGACCGATTGACCTTTATTTCGAGCCTCTTTTATGCCATTGCGAGCAGAGCAAAGCAATCCCGATTAACAGATCAAATGGCTCTAGAATTTTAATAGTCTCGGCCCAATAAATGCACGTTGCCCAGGCGGATTGAATTTAATCCCCCTCTTTCAGCCGCCTCCTTGCAGCTAAATGCATGGGACCTGGAGGTACTGGGAAGGTCTCCCATATAAAAGTGGGGATAAAAGGCCAATAGAGAGTAATGGATATCTGGGTTCACGGAGGCAATGAAGCGGGCAATCTGAGTCCAAAACGCCTCCTGCTTTCTTTGTGCACCGCCTTCAATCTCAGCCATACCTCAAATCTATCCCGTACACAATCTGTACAACAATCGATAGCTTTAGAGGCTAGGGTCTCTTCCCCACAGCAATAGCACTTCATGTCTTTCTCAATGTTATCGGTGGTAACTTAAGCAGATGTATACTGGGAAGCTTAACACGGCTGTCGTACCAGTTTTCGTCCAATCTTATCGCACCAAATCTAACGATTTTTACCTTTTGAAGGGCCTCTACCGGAGTCAGCAGACGCAACTCTTTTGGCCCAGTATCTTCAATAATGCCCAGCCCGAGTGTAAAGTTTTCATCGTCATTTAGTCCTACAAGGAGTCTTTTATACAGGTTGATGTATCCCTCTATTGGAAGGATATTTACGGGATTGATTAATCTAACTTCTTTCAGCGGGAGGTTCTTAAGAGTCGCATTCTGAAAGTATTCCAAGAATTTTTGTCGACGGTAAGCTCTACGTTGTTCGTAGGACTTTAGTTTGATAGCCTCATATATCTTTAGACGATGAACGGTCCGGCATGTCCTGTGCTCGTGTACACTCAGTATGACCTCTAACTCCTGTCTCCTTTGTAGTGCAACTATATGTCTGGCGTTTACAAGTTCAATCTTCTGAAATTTTAATTCCCAGGCGGCCCCTCCCTCTACGAAGCCTGACGTGTCTATTACCACAATCTCTGCACCTTCTCCCTCTGCCGTCTCCACCAGCTTTTTCAGCCCCACGGTAGTCTGAAGAAGGTGCCCCATAGGGGAAGTGCAGCCAACAAAGTACATAGAATGGATTTTTATTTCTTCAAGGAATACTGGACCTGGGCTATCATGGCGCATGGTAGGAACAGTCTCTAGTTTGCCTAGGACGGATAGGCCCAATGTGGCTGGAGGGCCAAAAGCACACTGCCCCACGTCAGCATAAATCATTGCAACTTTGCAGCCTCTCAGTTGAAGTTCCCTGGCTAGACAAAAGGCCAGAGTGGTCTTCCCTGTATCTGGCGCCCCAAGGATTACCACTACGCCTTTTTGCTTATTTATGCTATCAGCCAGCTCCTTCCAGCCAGGTGAGACCTGAATGTCGGCCATAGAATTAATCTTTCAAAAGGGCCATAAACCTCTGAGAGTCTTCAAGCATAGCAACATTATTAAACATACAGTAAACAGTTCCCATTGCCCACTTTTTTTTGAGCCAATGTAAATCCTCTTTGGTGAAGCAGTAGCTATAGCTGGTCTTGCCATGTAGCCGGAAGTATCTCGCTTTTCCATAAAGAGGTCCATTCTTAAAAGGGTCTACTCCATGTACAAGATTGAGCTTCATGCAAAGTTCTTTTATTTCCGCAGGGTTCCAATCCCCCCTGGGCTCCCAAACTATCAGAAAATTTTCCCTCTCTATACAAGAGAAAAACTGTCTAAAGTTTTCTTTATTTTCAGCGGTAGGAGCAAAGCTGGGGGGACATTGGAAAACAAGCACTCGCGCCTCCAAGGCTTGTGCTACCTCCTTCGTCTTTTCCCACGCCTCCAGTACCTCCGCAGTGGGTTTAAATGAGCCGTAGTTCTTTTTCTTTTCTTCGGGAATTGGAATTTTGTAGCGCCTATATGTGGGGCTAGTAGTTTCATGAGTGATAAGCTGAGAGACTTTCATGGTAAACTCAAACCTCTCTGGTGACTCCTGTCTCCATCTTTCGGCAGTCTTGAGCATGGGAAGTTGATAAAAGGTCTGCTGGAGTTCTACCACGGGGAAGGTTTGGTAGTACTTCGTCCTGGACACAGGAAACCCACAGCAACCTACCTTTATACCCTTTTCCATCTTGCGGCACGTCAACTATTAAGTCCCGACTTAGGCGGCTCTCAATTAGGATAAATCTCTTGTGCCTAAAATTCAAGGGTGGTTTTTGATCTTCAAAAATGACTCCGTCATCATTTTTATTATTCCGTTAAAAAGCACCATAAATTGTCCCCGAGCGAATAAAATGTCTATACCACAAAAGCGCTGACAGATGAATAGCCTCCTCCTACGAGCTCCACCGGATAAAAAGGAACGCCATTTCTGATTTTGACGCCATAGGCATGGCATCGTATATTAAAGAATAGAAAGGAGATAAAAATGACTACCGTTAAATGCTCTGTTTGCCTCGAAGAGTTAGAGATAGAGGAAATTCCTGAGGAAAAAACTCACGGTTGCGCCCTTTGTGGCAAAAGGGTTACTGCCCTTATGTGCCCTCTTTGCTTTTCAGAGTTTAACCTGGTAGAAAAGGATGTGGCAGAGGTACGTGAGGTCTAATTCGCTTTAGGCGGACAGAGATTCCTTGACCCTTTTTGCAATGGTCTTGCCAAAGGAGCTTGCCTTTTGTAAGCTTTCCATTCTTGGCGGGCCCTGTATCTCTAGAGGGTCTATTACTTCAAAACCAGCGGGTTGGAGTCTTGCCTTAATCTCTTTGGCTGCACCCCCGCCCCAACCATAAGAACCAAAGACGGCCACCAATTTCCCCCTGGGCTTTATTGTCCTTATTAGCTCAACCGAAGAAGCTAGCCTGGGATGTACTCCCCCATAAAAAGATGGGGAGCCAAAGACTATGGCACTGGAATCCACCAGTTCCTGCACTACGTGGGATACATCGGCATTAAGCATGTTGTAGGCCACTGCTTCCACGTCCTCCGCCCTTATCGCCTCTACTATAGACTTTTCCAATTCGGCGGTACTACCGTACATAGAAACATAGATTATTACCACCTTGGGTCTCAACGGTCCAATAGCCCATCCTTTGTAAGCATTAAGAATTCTATCGGGCTTACGCCATACCGGCCCGTGGCTAGGGGCTACTAATTTTATATCTAATCCCTCCAGCTTACCCAGCGCCTTCCTCACCGGATTTAAGAAAATCATCATTATCTCGGCATAATACCTCTTGGCTTCGGCCAGAACGATGTCTCCTACCTCTTCCTCATAGAGACTTTCTGGTGCCACGTGAGCACCAAAAAAGTCGCAACTGAACAAAGCTTTATTCTCCACACAATAGGTAAGCATGGTCTCAGGCCAGTGTAACCAGGGGGCATCTATAAACTTGAGGGTTTTGCCCTCAAGCGCAAGTGTATTACCATCAGTCACGGCCTCGCCCTTTTCCTCTAGGATATCGTAAAAAACCTTTGCCATGCCAAGCCCCTTTTTAGTAGCTATGAGCTTAGCCTTCTTAGCTACGGATAAAATTGCTGATAGCGAGCCAGCATGGTCGGGCTCGGCGTGGTTCATTATCACAAAATCCAAACTCTCAGGATTCACCACCTCTGAAATTTTTTTCAAAAGGATATGGGTAAACTCAGGGTGAACTGTATCCACCAGCGCCACCTTTTCTTTTCCCTGAATGAGATAGGCATTGTAAGTGGTACCATAAGGGAGGCTCATAAAACTATCAAAGATAGTCCTCTCCTTATCTATAGCCCCTACCCAGTATACCCCTGGGGTTATCTCTACGGCATTTTCTAGCATGTCAAAAACGTCCCCTTGAACTCTGTCACCGCCTCTATATCCAAAAAAACGTAAAAACAGGCAAAGACACAATAGGATACTTGTCAGGCCTTATTGGTTAGCATTTAGCATTTTATGAATCCCTGGATTCTCTAGATGTGTGATCCGGTAGACCTATGGAATGAGGAGCAAGCTACAAAAATTGGCCTTACAACCTTCCTTTAGCCCCTGCCACTAGTTTAGAAGCAAACTTCCCTACGACCCTTATTCTCTCAGCAACTGGTTTATCCATGTGCTTTTCCAACTCTCTAATAATGGCACTTCCTACGATGACGCCATCTGCCACTTGCCCTACAGCTCTGGCCTGCTCAGGGGTAGAGACCCCGAAGCCCAGGGCAATTGGCTTATCGGTCATACCCTTTAACATCTGGATGTTCTCTCTCATGTCTGGAGGAAGGGCATCTCTTACTCCCGTTATACCCACTACTGAGATATAGTAAAGAAACCCCTGTGTACACTGAACTATCCTGGACATCCTTTCAGGCGTGGTGGTAGGGGCAACAAAGCAGACTATCCTGAAATCCTTCTCTGTGGCTGACCTTAGCACCACCTCGCTCTCCTCTATGGGAAGGTCCGGAATGGTAGCGCCATCAAACCCGGCCTCCTGCGCCCTAGCGATAAAATTCTCAGGTGTTCCCTTAAAGACAAGGCTGTAGGAGACCATTGCCACAATAGGAATCTCAGTCTCCCTTCTTAAACCTTTAACACATTCGAATACCTGAGAGACCCTTAGACCCCTAGAGAGGGCTCTGTAATAGGAGGATTGGATAACGGGTCCGTCAGCAATAGGGTCTGAGAAGGGAATGCCCAGCTCTATAATATCTGCCCCGCACCTCTCAAGTTCAAGGATAAGGCCCCTTGTGGTCTCTAAATCCGGGTCTCCAGCAGTTATGAAGGGGATAAAGGCAGGTTCTCTTCTACGCCTTAGCTCCTGGAACTTCTGGTCAATCCTATTCATCTTATGTCATGCCTTAGGTCCTCCAAAATAATCGGCGGATTCGCCAATCTGTGTGGCGAACAGATTCGCCTCTGGCGAACCTTAGGCATATCCACCCAAGGCGGACATACTCATATCTTCACACCTAACTTGTCCGCCACCTGGAAGGCATCCTTATCCCCTGTTCCGGAGAGGCAGATCACCATAAGGGTATCCTTACTCAGGGTAGGAGCGAATTTCATGGCATAATAGAGGGCATGGGCTGCCTCGAGGGCTGGAATGATACCCTCAGAACGAGCACACCTCTGGAAGGCCTCAAGGGCCTCCTGGTCTGTAGCAGAAACATATTGAGCCCTTCCCGTCTCCTTTAGGTAGCTGTGCTCAGGGCCAACGCCAGGGTAATCAAGACCAGCAGACATAGAGTGCACGGGCAAGGTCTGACCGTCCTCATCCTGGAGTACGTAGCTAAGGCTTCCGTGAAGGATACCTACCTTGCCATAAGAAAGGGTTGCGGCATGCTCCCCGACTCCTATACCTACTCCCCCAGCCTCGACGCCGATCAGCTTAACTTCTGTATCATCCAAAAATGGGTGAAATAAACCAATAGAGTTACTTCCCCCGCCTACACAGGCAAGAAGATAATCAGGAAGCCTGCCTTCTTTTTCCAGTATCTGCTCTTTGGCCTCCCTGCCAATAACACACTGAAAATCCCTGACCATCATAGGATAGGGATGTGGTCCTACCACAGAGCCCAGAATGTAATGAGTATATTTGACCGAAGCCATCCAATCTCTCAGGGCCTCATTGGTAGCATCCTTCAGAGTGCGAGAACCAGTCTTTACTGGTATAACTTTAGTACCAAGGAGTTTCATTCGGAAGACATTTAGAGACTGCCTGTGCATGTCCTCCTCGCCCATATAAACCTCGCACTGAAGTCCAAACATGGCGGCTGCCGTGGCAGTAGCCACGCCATGTTGCCCGGCCCCAGTCTCCGCAATAATCCTCTTCTTACCCATGCGCCTGGCTAATAATATCTGTCCTATGGTATTATTTATCTTGTGCGCACCGGTATGATTTAAATCTTCTCTCTTAAGGTATATTTTAGCCCCTCCCAGCTCCCGAGTCAGTCTCTCGGCAAGATACAAGGGTGAAGGTCTACCAACGTACTCTTTAAGATAATAATTAAGTTCTTCTTGAAAACTCTTATCATTTTTAGCCTTCAGATATTCCTGTTCTAACTGGTCCAGGGCAGGCATAAGGGTTTCAGGGACGTACCTTCCACCAAATTTGCCAAAGCGTCCCCGTTCATCGGGTAATATCGCCTTTACCGATGGCTTAGTAGTAATCTTCATTGTTCCTCCTTCAATGTTTAAAACCAAAGGAGGGTAGCAGATAACCCACCTCAGGCAGGCGCTACCCTCCTGGTTTAAACCTTCAGAAACTTCTTTTACTTACTTATGCGTTTCGCTACCATGCACTTCAGGGATGTGAGCCTCTAGACCAGAATCGGCGTTATGCCTGTGAGGTATATCGGTCCTCTTGAACCAAGCTAGATCCACGTCCCCTTCTTTTCGCTTCCAGCCGATAAGGAGGTCAGTATATTCGCCATGTTTCCAGAATTCCGGTGGCTTGTAATCAATTCCGATCTTCTGTTCAATGGCTTTGAACCTCTTCAAACGGCTAGCTTCAGCCTTTATCTGTACCAGCATTCTGTCCTGCTCAAAGGCACCGCCTGTACCATAAGTAGCATTATAAATGGCCATATGGGCAAGGGCCTTATACACCTGAGCGGTCTGGTAGCAGATGAACTCCAAACCTAACCTCTCTATTTCGGAGACGTTGTAGAACCTTGGGTCACCAGTGGGCAGTAAGCTAAATGTATAATGCCCGTACCAATCTGGAGCAAGGTCAGTGGGCATTGGATCGCATATCCCCTCCAGGTAACAGCCGACAATGATGTTCGCTGCCTCACGCCACTTGGTAAAGCTCAGCCTTACGCCATAGTCCATAGCCCGTAGCTGGTCTTTAGCAAAGTTGGGGGAGTGGCAATCCATACACTTCTTTATCCATGCTTCCCTCTTTGCGGCATGTTTGGGGGCACCACGGTCCATCTCGAACATGCCCATGTCGCTATACTGGGTACCGAATCTCTGCACGTTATGGTCTCCATCCTGCATGTGGCAATAGGCACAGGCTGGTACCCTATGATTACCCTTCTTCACAGGCTTGGTCCAGTCTTGGATAGAGGCTTCCTCTTCGTTGAGGATACCATGCATAGAGCTGTTGTACATCTCCCATTCTCTATGGTCCACACCAAGGTGACAGTACCTGCAAGCAGCACCCTTCCTGGACTCTGCTGTATTAAATTTGTGCCTGGTATGACAGCCATCGCAACGGTTCTCTACAATTGCATGGCACTGCTGGCATCCATTCACTTCTTCTGGAGGCTTACCTACGTGCCATGAAAACTCTAGCACGTTTACAGTGAAGGCATGGGTGTGAGAACCTAACCCACCACTCCTGTGTCCTGTTGTTTGCTCAGGATGACAGGATTGGCAAACCTGCCAGGTAGGCATCCGAAGCTTCTGATGATCGTTACCATGACACTTATCGCATGTTACTACAGTTATCTCCTGGCCGATACGCTTCTCGACTTCCGCCGTTTTCTGAGCAATGGCATTATGGTCTCCTAGATAGTACTGCTTGGCTACCTCCTCAGTTGGCCTAGGATTGCCATGGCCGCTAGCCTTCCAGTCCTTCACTATGGTAGGAGTCTGGACAGAATGGCACAGCACGCACTCTTCACCCTTGTAAACCCCTTCCACACTATTTTTGTTCACAAAATAGTTCTCGGGGTCGTACCACCTTACCACAGGTAGAAATTTAAAGAACGATTTATAGGGCCCCCTACCGTCTACATACTCCGGGGGGACGAAATTAGAGGTAAGTCCAAAGATGTAAAGGTCTCCCGTATCACACTTTCCTACACCCTGACCAAATACCTGGGAGGCTACTTCTTGGAAAGTCGCAGGATCAGGGTCTGCAAAGACAGCATGGCTTTCTAGCAGAAAGAACCCTGCCATGGCCAGCAGAACAATAACTAATGAACCCTTAAACCTGTTCATGCAGCCTTCTTCTCCTTTCTAAGTTAGTTCACCCTCAAGACAAAGACCAAATTCTGTTACCAATATTTCTTTTTTTGAATTGTTAATCGTATCTTCCCCCTTTCTGATTATCCTAGTTTCTGCAAGCTGTCTTTCCCACTAAAACGAGAAAAAAATTATACCAACAATATAAGTACTGTCAAGATTATTTTGTTGAACTTCACTCTAAACAAAAAGGCTGGCTGGTCTTACAAACCCAGCCAGCCTTTTTTAACCACTTACAACAACACTCTTATTATCTGACTCCAGGATAGAAGTCAGGCCCTGGGATATTATCCCACTGGCATCCAAGATCTACCCACTCCACTAAGAGATACCTTTCATCGTTGGTAAGGAACTTATTATGGAGAACCCTTCCTTCGGCGGCGAAGACGCCATGTCCAGGACCAAAATCGCTTAACGGCTCTTCATATAGCCTCCAAATAAGTAGACTGTTCCTGGCGCTGGATGGGTTAACATACTTTCCACCCAGAATTGGGTCTTTCCCAACCTCCGGTGACAGCAAACCATTGTAAGCCTGGCTGAAGGCGGCAATGCCGTCCACTTCGACAGGCTTGGAACCACCACTCAGGTTAAGTGGTATGCTGCCGTTATGGCAACCGGCACACTTAGAATCTATGATGGACTGAATATCACGCCTAAAGTCAACCGTCCTCCTCTTGTCAGCCGTCAGGGCTTCTACTGGCTGTGAGGTAGTACCGGATGGCCCACCATAGTACACGTCGGCAGGTACCACCACATCCTCACCATGTCTTACCCCTGCATATTTGCCGTCCCTGTCCAGCTTTAAGAAGGCAAAGGGGAATGGAGAATCGTAGTGGCTCCTGTCATCATACCACCAATTATACAGGGCCTTGAAATGTGTATTCTTCCATGCCCTACCTCTGTAGGAACCGTCGTGACAACCACCACATATTACACCACCATAGGGCCTCTGCCATTCCCAGGTAAGCTGGGTGCAAACTGCCATACCCCTGTCATCGAGAGTCTGTAGATACCAGGATACATCAGAGGGGTTGGAAGTAACTATAGAGCCATCATCCTCTACATACTGGTAGCCAATAATCCTCCTCTGCTGGAACATGGTTCCAGAGTTGCTGGAAGAACGGACACCGCCCAACAGATGCCTACCAGCGCCAACAACAAATCTCTTTGGATCTGGCTCGTTACATCTGAGACCCTCTATAATCCTTACGGCCTTTATATCCCCTTTCTTTAAGGCTTTCCCTAACTGCCAGGGATATGGACCTACCTCTATGCCACCGATGGTAGTAGAACCCTTGGGTGGAGTGTAGGTGGTATCAAAGCAGCACCATGTACCCCATGAAGAAGGATACCCTTCTACCTTCACCTGGTCAAAGGGCTGATAGGTCACCACTGTTACGCCAAAGTTCTTACCAGCGTTGAAGGTGTTTTTCCAGCGAGTCCTGTACCTTGGATACACTGGTGTGGGCTGATGATCGTTCCAGTTGGGGTCATCGTAGATGAGCTCGCCTGCGGCACCCTTCTTACAATCAAACCAATATAGCCCAAAGTCTCCCCTTTCGGCATAGGATACTGCTATCCTTCCGTCTGGTAAGCAGTAAGGACTCCTGTACCAGCCGCTACCACTAGTGATCTGACAGTAGTTTTCCTGGAAAGGCGCAGTGTATCTTACTGCTGCTAGCTGGCCAATTCCGTAGTTCTGGTAGGGCGCCTCAACAAAAATGACCATATTGTCTGGGTGTTCCTTTGCCTGAACCCTGGCATGACTTGCCTCGCCTTCCCCTTCGCAGTTTCCGTAGAAGGGCTGGTTATACTGACCATCCCAGTAGTTGGTAAATAGGGCTACACTGCCCTTTCCTTCCCTCCTGGGACCGTTAGCCTGAGTACTGGAATAGCCAACCCTGCCATCCCTGGTGAGCCAAGGGTCAAAATCAGAACTGATATTGTAGGTAAGTTGGTCTGCAACAGAATTCAAGGCAGGCATGTCGATGCCGCTCAGCTTTGCACCGGTGATTCTTTCAATCACCTTTCCACCTTGCGGGTCTATCCTCCACAGCTGATAGCTGAAGTTATTATGGTACTCATCCATCGCTCCTGCGGGGGAATAGGCAAATATGACTAAACCTGCCTTCTCTACCTTGCCTCGTATCTTCCAGTCACCTTCGAAATATCTATCACGCCATACTATGTTACCTTCTCCCGGCACTATTGAACCGGCAGCGTAATAGACGGGGCCACGACAGTTACCAGGCAGATCGCTAAGCTGACGTGGGTTGCTACCATCAATACCCATCTCCCATATCTGCGGCCCACCAGTAGAACCCTTCTTTATCCCTGCGAAGACAAGTTTATTTGGCTCCCAATAAATGCAGGGATCAAAGGCTGTAGAAAAACCTTCTGTAAGCACCTTTACCTGCTTAGCATTGATATCCAAACATGCTATACGGCTTCCTTCAGGGATATAGTTGGGATACTTGTGGTAGGGATCGCCCGTAGCTGTCTTGGGTGACTGAGTAAAGATAATCTGCGTTACGTTACCCTGTATTTCCCTAGAGGTTCCCCAATAATCCGTCCACAGGGCTTTTCCAGGCTTAGGGCCTCCAACCATCACGTTATCAGCCCAGACCTGGCCCGGGACTATGAGCGCCACTAGCCCTACTGCAAAAAAAGTGGCTATGGCTAATCTAAATAACTTGTGCTTCATTGCTAGCTTGCTCCTCCTTTCAGTTGCAACCTAACACTTTATCCACCAAGGTGGACTTAGCGTTGCAGCTTCCCTTTAGAACTCTCCTCGATTCTTATGACAAGGAGAGGGGTGATTTTTACCCCTCTCCTTGATTTTCTTTTAGAGGGCCTTCATAAATTCCACCAAGTCTTGCAGCTCCTGCTTGCTGAG
>JAHFOV010000114.1 GCA_023261505.1 Planctomycetota bacterium | reverse complement strand
GGAGGCCCTCAATTCTATAAAACTCTCTCCCACAGAAATAGAGTCAACCGAACATCACCTAAGGATGGGTAAGGCCTATCTAAAAAAAGGCAACCTGGACGAGGCACTAAAGGAATTCAAGAAGGCCCTACATGAAGATCCCATTAGTATGGAAGCAAGGCTAGGGCTTGCCAGAACCCTTTTCTACCGGGGAGAATGGGAGTCCTCACAAACAGAGGTCAAAAAACTGCTGTTCCTCTTCCCTGAAAATCACAGAACAGAACTGCTTTTAGGCAACCTCTTTCTAGCTAAGGGCATGCTAAAGGAAGCAGAGGTTACTTATAAGGAAATCCTGTCCGCCCCAGGCGGATGGTCTAAATCAGTGGAGCTACATAACAATCTTGGCATTGTTTATACCTACCAGGGGAGGCTGGACGAGGCTATCAAGGAATACACCCTTGCCGCAAAACTAGCTACAGAAAACCCGTCAAAGGTACAACATGCCAGCCCTGCGAAGATTCATGTAAATCTGGGAAGGGTCTATTATAGGAAGTCCCTCCTGGATGCAGCTACTCAAGAATTTAATAAGGCCCTGGAGTTAGACCCCCAACAATCTGGTGCCCATGAAGGATTGGGGCGGGTCTTAATGGCTAGAGGGAAACCAGAAGAAGCAAGAGCCTCTCTGGAAAAGGCACTTACCTCTACAGGTATGGGCCTACCAGAGGGAAGGTTTCTCAAAAGGGCCGAAATCCGCTTGGTTCTGGCAAAACTCAATGCCCAACTAGGCAAAGGAGATATAGCTATATACCAGTGGCTAGAAGTAGTAGAATTAAGGTTAAAAGAGATAGAACGGCTGGATGATCTGGGCCTTTCATGCTTTGATAAAGGAGATTTACAGCAGGCCTTCTTTTACTGGCAGAAATCATTATCGTTAGAACCATCTATTGCCGTCGCTTACGAACATCTGGGCAGGCTTTACACAACCAAAGAGATGCTTAATGAGGGCCTTCTTGTTTATAAGAACGCCGCAGGCTTCTACAGAGAGCCAGGCAAAAAGGCCCAGATGTATCTTCAACTAGGCAACCTCCATTACGACCGTTGGGAATTAGAGGAAGCCATAAACGAGTACCGCCGGGCCATTGAAATGGAGCCAGGGATGGCCCTGGCCTATACAAGGCTTGGGCGTGTTTACAGTAAAAAAGGCCTGCTGGAAAAGGCAGAGAAGGAACACAAAAAGGCCCTGGAGTTAGACCCAAAGCTAGCTGAGGCGCATAGGAACCTGGGACTCTGTTACGACAAGCTGGGACAACCTGGCCCGGCCTCAAAGGAATTTAAAAAATACCTGGAATTTACCCAAAAGGAGTAGCGCTATGAACGCCTTTTTTTCATGTCATGCCTTTGTCAGATTCGTGGCGGCGAACCTTTGGCGGATTCGCCGTGTGGAACTTTGCCTGTTAGTTTTGGCCTTAATTTTCTCTGGTTGCAGTATTGTAGAGGAACAGAGGGCCAAAACAAGAACTCTTGAAAACAAGCTCGCTGAGCTGGAGGCCAAGGTGCAGGCTGTGGACTCAGCCAATCAGGAGCTGGGTAAACGTATAGAGCAGGTATCTGCCGATAAATCTGTGGACCGCCGGCTCACCAACCTGGAAGAAAAGCAGACCGGCATGGAAAAGATGCAGATGGAGCTGGTTCAGTACCAGGACTCTCTAAGGAACTCCCTTTCAAAGGTCAAGAGTGCTGTGGAAGAAGTTAAAGATAAACTAGAAGAGGTAAAACGTGCCAAAGAGGCAGTTCAGCCACAGCAAGTGGGCACAACTCCACAGGCTATACCATCCACACCTCCAGCCAAACCTCAGGAGAAGACAGCAGGGGTCGTGGAGATTGAGGTGAAGCCAAAACCCCTGGAAAAGCCCAAAGAAAAGCCCAAAGAAAAACCCAAAGAAAAGCAAGAACCCAAGGGGTTCATACTGGATGAGTTTTGAGATGTAAAGTCTGTAAAAGGATAGTTATATGACTTCGCCCAGAAGGAAGACTACATGTTAGCCTCAGTTGAGCAAGTTGATAAACAGTACCGAGTTACTCTTGAACGAATACACAATAAACTTCTTAAACAAACTTACTCTCACTTAGTAGAGCAAGGCCCTTTGCCAATCGATGGGAACGAAGTAACTAAAGCAATCTTGCTTAGGCTTCGGGCTTTCTACAAATCTCAAAAATGCGTCAAGGACTTCTTTAACAAAGAAAAAATAATTAAAGATGGCAAAGGAGGCAGCAAAGGGCAAAGCAGCACAGGTGCGTATTTCTTTGAAGAAACACTGGCTTTCTACCTGAAAGCACTCATTGAAACGCACAAACTTGGTCTTAAAGTCGAACTTAGAACCACTATTGATAAGAAGAAGAAATCCATTCGACCTGATATTTCTATCTGGAAAGGCGATGCGTTGCTGGCTTCAATTGAATGTAAAACTCAGTTCGGATATAGCCGCAAAAATTGGGAAGCTGAATTTTGCCAAAAAGAGAAAAAGTTACAATCGAAATACCCCAATGCTCGTCAATTCTTGGTCGTAATGACTAAAGAAAATTGGTCCGGCCTTGAAAACCGTCAGTAGTCAGGCACTCAGTACTTTGTACTTTCAGAATATTGGCCTATCAAAATCGACCAGAGAAATATTGATACTGCAATTGAGACACCAATTGAAGGATTGTTCAGAAAAATAGTAAGGTGGTAAGGAAGGATTCCTCTTACAAGATGCCAGGCATTTTTTTAAGAAAATCCAAAAACGAGATTCTTCGCTCTGCTCAGAATGACAGAAACAGAAATTGTAAATGATTAGTTAAATTGTCACCCTGAGCGTAGCGAAGGGTCTCGCTACATACAAGGCATAGAAAATCTGTACGGCTGGCTAAAACTCCACCACAGGCCAGCCTTTACTGCGGGCATATAACTTAAGGATAGCATGGGCATTGACGGCAACAGGGTGGCCTACCAGCCTGAGAAAGTACACATCAGAATAGTGGTCTGCATAAGCGTAAGAATTTTTGAGGTCGATGCCCATCTCTGAGGCAAGTTCCAGAAGGATTTTCGCCTTGCCCTGGCCATAAGGGTGATGCCCTTCAAGCATGCCAGTAAAGAATCCATCTGCCACCTGAAGCCTTGTCCCCACAGCAGCGTCTGCCCCCAGACCTTCTTTAAATTGTTCAATCAAGACGCCGAGAGTCCCCGATATCAGGACAATTAGGTAACCCTCAGCCTTCTTTCGATTTATCTCTTCTCTTGCCTTTGGGGTTATAAAGGAGGATAAACACCCTCGAAAGCAAAGCCCGGCCTCTTCTCTGATTAGACAAACATTTTTGTCCTTTAAATAGGATTTGTTGGTTTTAAGGTAAATACCTTGAAAAGTAAGGAGTTTGAATAGAAAGAGGCCAAAAAAGCGTAGTACATCCCAGAGATTAATAATACCTTTTTTAAAGAGGTATTTTATAAAGATTCGTTCTGAGGAATGCCCTTTAATGAGGGTGTTATCTATGTCAAATATAGCGGCTTTTAACAAACTAGGAACTCGCCTGAGGTGGGTTTAAACGATTTCCCAAAAGATACCCCCTACCCTCCCACACCACCGGAGCACCCCTCAAAAGGCAAAAGGCAACAGTACCATAAACAATCATATACTTTATTGAGTCCAAATAACCTATCCATGATAGAGAAAGCTCGGAGCTTTTAGCAGTTATCATTGCACCAAGAAAGGTAAAACAAAGCGCCTTTGAAGCAGCATAAAGTCCCCTGGAAATACGAGAAGCAACAATAAGTTTCGCCCATTCAGCCTTCTGCATGGTTTTTTCACCGAAGGCCGTCTTCCCCTCAGCAAGTGCCATACTCCTGAGGTTATCCACTATTATATCCCTGCTTATTACTATCAGTGGAATCCAAAAACTGTACTCACCTACGCAAGCAAAGTATATCCACAGCACGTTCTCTACTATTCTATCCCCCAGGATGTCAAAAACAGCCCCCTGGTCAGAAGTCTCCCCGTATCGCCTGGCTACATAGCCGTCCAGCGCATCCATAGCAATCACGATGCACGTCAGAACAGTAGCTAGAGCGTTAAGGTAATAACCCCTTTGGAAAAGGGCTACTATAACAAATACAAGCACTATCCTGCATAGGGTAACAATAGCCGCTTTCAAGTCCCTTCCATCCTCCCTTGAGAATTCTACTGCCTCTGCAGAGGTCTTTCAAGAGCAAAACCTCTTAACCCCTTACAATAGGTCAGTTATAGGGAGCGCTAAAAATTGAATGAAATTGTTGCAATTTGTGCATGTTTTAAGCCTTTTTTTACCCAGAATTGCACGTAAAATGTAATTTATGGATGAAATATTCGTTTACCTTGACCAGAACATCCTGAGCTATATTGCCAAG
>JAHFOV010000113.1 GCA_023261505.1 Planctomycetota bacterium | reverse complement strand
TTTAAGTGTATTTGGTTTTTTATATATCTTCTTGCAATGTAGAGATTGGAACTTCTTTGTCACCAGAGAGGCAAAATAAGAATTAACATTTCTACCGCTTGTTTTCTGAAGTAAGGAATAGACTTTTCATTAAGAAGGGCAAAGCAATTCAAAAAACCTTACCTAAGTAAAAAGGTACCAAATGCCTAAAATGTATGGATTACCTGAACAATATATCAAAAATGTTTCTAAGTTTAAATAAAAATACCACTATGTTCATTGATAAGCGAGAGATTTAACTTACTTTCAGACTTGTTCGGGAAATCGCTTTTATTGTTTGAGAGCAATGATGGATCCTCTCGTCCATAGAATTGTAAGGGTCTGCTTAGGTTATCCGAACTCTAACCCCAAAATCCAGCATTTATACATGTACGATTGACACGCCCCGCGTTTGCCGTTATAGTAAGCCTATGAGAAAGGACAATAATATGGAAGGTCTTATAGTTGCCCTCACGGGGGCCAGCGGTATGCCTTATGCCAGGAGGCTCCTTCAGGTGCTCTGCGAAAAGGGCATACAGGTGCATTTGAGCATCTCTGAGGCCGGACTCCTTGTAATTAGCGAGGAGCTGGGGCTAGGGCTTGATATAAATAATCCTGACCTTGCGACACTGGTGTGGGGAGACAAAGATACTTCATCGGCAAGAGACGTCCGTTCCATCTGGTATCACAAGGTCACTCAGCTAGATGCCCCTATCGCCTCTGGAAGCTTTCCCACCAGGGGCATGATAATAATCCCCTGCAGTATGAACACCCTGGGAGCAATAGCAAATGGGCTTGCTTACAACCTCATCCAACGTGCCGCAAGCGTCAGCCTTAAGGAGAACCGCAAGCTAATCTTAGTTCCAAGAGAAACGCCGCTGAACGCTATTAACCTGGAAAACATGCTGAAGGTGGCCAATGCAGGGGTACACTTGATTCCCGCTATGCCTGGTTTTTGGCACCACCCTAAAAGGGTGGAAGACCTGGTGGATTTCATAGTGGCGAAGGTATTGGATTCCCTTCAGATAGAACATACTCTCCTTGTCCCTTACGAGGGACCCTTTTCACACTCCAGGCAATTGTAGGGGTTGACCTATGTGTCAACCCAGTGTCAACCCAGATGAGCCAATGGGCGACCGCACAGGTTCGCCCCTACCAATAGCCTCCTTTTAGCTTGCTTAACTTTTTTAAAGAGAGTATCTTATTGTAAAATTAACCTGACACATCAGAGGGCGCGTTATGGAGCATTCTGAAGTAAAAAAAGAGGGTAGGGGTTACGGTTACTGGATTCTGGCCATTCTGTCCTCCTTCTTTTTCCTATCGACGATAATACTGGCTGCGTTACTATTTGGGGGGCTTGCCTTTATGCGTGCCTTTTCCCTGGAGGAAGAGGCCCTTAAGGAGTCCTATATAGAAGAAGTGATAGAAGGTACTGGCCAGAAGAAGATTGCAGTTATACCTATAGAGGGGATAATTCGTAGCGGCCCCTCTTCTTTTGTCCCCGACGAGGCGGGCCTTGTGGAAAATTTCAAAAAGAGACTGGAGAACGCTAGCAACGATGCTCACGTGGAGGCCATCCTCCTTAGGATAGACAGCCCTGGGGGAGGGATAACTGCTAGCGATATCATTTACAATGAACTCATTAAATACAAGGAAGAAAAGAGAAAGAAGGTAGTGGCCTGCATGGAGGACGTGGCTGCCTCGGGTGCCTATTATGTCGCAGTGACGGCCGATAAGATTGTGGCTCACCCCACCACTGTAACTGGCAGTATAGGTGTAATCATGCCGTTAATAAATATTTCAGAACTTGTAAAAAGATACGGCATAGAAGATAAATCTATAACCTCTGGCCCTTTCAAGGAAATAGGCAATCCGCTTAAGCCAATGAGTCCCGAAGAAGAGGCAGTCTTAAGAAGTATTGTGGAAGAGATGTACAACAGATTTATCATAGTAGTCTCTAAAGGTAGAAATATACAATTGGAGGACGTAAGGAAGCTGGCCGATGGGAGGATTTACACCGCACAGCAAGCTTTGTCTCTTGGCCTCGTAGACCAAATAGGCTACCTTTCAGACGCTATCAAACTTACAAAAGAAATGGCGGGGCTTAAAGAAGCAAAGGTCATAAGATACAAAAAGAAGTGGGGCATCAAAGACCTCCTGGGCCTAAGAGCAAATAGGCCTTCAATCACAATTGAAAGCTTCGCACAGGACGTTCCAAGGCTTATGTATCTATGGCCTGGATTCCATGCCATAAGGGGGTCCTCCAATAATTATTTTTATGTACCTTTTTGTAACGGATCAGCCTTAGGCGAATTTGAATACAAATAAGTAGCCTTCGCAATGAGATGATAAGAGTACGCTTCGCCCCTTCTCCTACTGGACTCATACATTTAGGGAATGCCAGAACTGCCCTATTTAACTGGCTTTTTGCCAGGCATAATGAAGGCGTTTTCATCCTGAGAATTGAGGATACTGATGTCACCCGTTCGGACCCTTATTATACCGAGCTAATTATGGAAGACCTTAGATGGCTGGGAACAGATTGGCAGGAAGGGCCAGACGTGGGTGGACCTTACGGCCCTTACGTTCAGTCCCAAAGATTAGCCATATACAAGGGCTTTGCAGAAAAATTACTCAAAGAAGGTAAGGCCTATCCCTGCTACTGCACTCAGTCAGAACTGGAGGAGCGCAGGAAGGCTGCTCTGGCAAGGGGTAGGCCCCCTCGCTACGATAATCGCTGCAGAAATCTATCAGAGTCAGAGAAGAAGTCATTTGAGGCACATGGTAGGACACCTTCCCTGCGCTTCAAAATACCAGGAGGAAAGCTAGCCTTTGAAGATATAATTAGGAGCAAGTGCGAATTTAACCTTGATGTCCTCGGGGACTTTGTAATTATGAAGGCTGAAGGCACACCCTCTTTTCACCTTGCAGTGGTAGTGGACGATGCCCTTATGAAGATAACTCACGTAATAAGGGGGGAAGACCATCTGAGCAATACCCCCTTACATCTCCTCCTATTTGAGGCCCTCGGCTATCCAGGTCCCCACTACGCCCACCTCCCCATGATAGCAGGCGAGGAAGGTGACCCTCTCAGTAAGAGGGCTGGAGCATTCTCCATACAGGATTACAGAAGGCTGGGTTATCTCCCTGAGGCTTTAGTCAACTATATGCTACTATTGGGCTGGAGTCCAAGACAGCGAAAAGAAAAAATAACTTTAGAAGAGGCAGTGGAAAAATTTTCTATAAATAATATTAGCAGGTCTCCCGCCCACTTCGATCGCAAGAAGTTAGACTGGCTGGCAGAGAAATATCTCCGCGAGGCAGACCCTGAGAGGTTAACAGAACTAATCATCCCCTTTCTCCCTCAGGAGGCCAAAGAAATAGAAAAAACAAAGATAAAGGCCCTTGCAGAGGCTGTCAAGCCAGGCCTTGCCAACCTATCCCAGGTTGCAAAGGAAGCAGAATGGTTTCTCAGAGAACCCATTTTTGATGACTCAAAGCTAGCGGCCCTGTCTGGCGAGAAGGCACAGGCAGTTATCCTGGAGACACTCGAGGGGATGGAACGGTTAGGTGACGGTTTCATTAACGAGTATAATAAGAATATAAACAACGTGGCTGAAAAAACTGGTCTGGCTCTAAAAGAGGTAATGATGCTCCTCAGACAGGCCCTTACAGGAAGCACCCATGGGCCTGAACTGGCCGCCGTTATATCCCTTCTTGGCCCTGACGAATGTAAAAGGAGGTTAAAGAGGGTAATTGCACAGGTCGGGGCAGCTCAACAAAAATGAAAACAATTTGAAAACTGCCATTGTTTTTGTAATCTTAAAAACCTAGACATGCTAGAAGGCATTGTGCTCAAGCACATACCAAGATAATTAACGATGAGCCTGAAAATATATAACACACTAACCAGAAAAAAAGAGGAGTTTAAGCCTTTGCATGAGGGCATGGTAGGCATATACGTCTGCGGCCCTACAGTTTATGACCATCCACACCTGGGGCATGCAAAGAGCTACGTGAGCTTTGATGTGGTGGTTCGTTACCTCCGCTACCTGGGCTATAAGGTGCGCTATGTGCAGAACATTACAGATGTGGGCCATCTCACGGATAACGCAGATGAGGGGGAGGACAAGATAGAACTGCGGGCACGTCTGGAGCGCCTTGAGCCTATGGAGCTTGCGGAGAAGTATATGAGGAGCTACTTTGAGGACATGGATGCCCTGAATGTCAAAAGTGCGGACGTATCCCCAAGGGCTACAGGGCATATACCCGAGCAGATTGAATTAGTACAGAAACTACTTGAAAAGGGATATGCCTACGAGGTAGGAGGCTCAGTCTATTTCGATGTCAGGAGATTTGAGGGATACGGCAAGCTATCTGGCCGAAGGTTGGAGGAGCTTCAATCCTCCGTAAGGATAGAACCAAACCCTGATAAGCGTTATCCTCTCGACTTTG
>JAHFOV010000007.1 GCA_023261505.1 Planctomycetota bacterium | reverse complement strand
TATCTTTCTTTTCTTTATCCTCATCTTCTTGATAGCTATTTCGGGCACCTTCTGTAACCAGGTCAAAGGTAAGGATAGATTTGAGAACGACACTGTTTACAGAGCGAAGAGAATGCCAGAACATAAAAAGGGCAGTGCCAAGACCGGTCATTCTGAAAGTAGCACAAAAGAACCTACTCCAGAAAGATTAGTCAATATAAAAACAGAAGAGGCTGTCCTAGCACCCAGGTATACCCTACCACCAATTAGTGGACGTACGACGTTTAATGCCACACGTATGACCTACATTTACTCCCCTATTGGTGGAAGGACAGTTGAGATAAAAGCAAAACTGGGGGATAAGGTTTGTAAGGAGGCCCATATGGTCACAATAGAAAGTGTAGAGTTAGGCCAGGCTCAGGCAGCATTCGTTAACAGTCGTGCCGCCCTTACGTTAGCTCAGCAAGCTTACGATAGGGTTAAAAATCTATACGAGCACGGTGCCATCGCAAAGAAATCGTATCAAGAAGCCTACAACGACCTAATAGAAAAAAAGGCAAAGTTTGAGGTAGCCAGGGCAACGCTTTTTACACTGGGCATGGACGATAGTGAGGTGGCAGAACTTATGAAAGAGGATGCAAAATTGACTGGTAGGGTTTCTATTGAATCCCCTATTTCTGGGACTGTGGTAGAACAAAAGACCCTTCTAGGCATGTATATTAAACCTAACGATTTACTCTACACAGTAGCCGACCTTTCTACCTTATGGGTATTGGGCAACGTTTTTGAGAAGGACCTGTCCTTTTTAAAGTTAGGTAAAAACGTAGCCGTCGAGACCCTCTCCTACCCTGGGGAGTTCTTTCCAGGAAAGATTTCATACATATCCGATGTAATAGACCCCACCACCAGAACAATAAAAATAAGGTGCGAGATAGATAACACCTCGGGTAAACTTAAACCTGAGATGTTTGTAAAGATAAACACCTTACCCGACGAAGGGGATATGGTTTTAACAGTTAGCAGCAAAGCATTACTTACTGAGGGGGATAAAAGGATAGTTATCGTTGAGGAAGGTACTGGAAAGTATTCCAAGAGAGAAGTCATGGTGTCTTCTGAAAGGGAAGGCGTAGTTCAAATCCTAAGCGGGCTTAAGCCGGGAGAGCGGGTGGTCACTGAAGGTAACATTCTCCTTCAGGCTGAGTTAGCCAAATCCAAAAGCTGAGCCCGCCGAACCCAAAAAGCCATGATTGATAGACTAGTAGTTTTCTCTCTCTATTATAGATTTATTATTATAACCCTGACAGTCTTCTGCATAGGTTTTGGTATCCTTTCTTTAAAGCGCCTGCCCATAGAGGCTTACCCAGACGTTACTAACGTCCAGGTACAGATTATTACCCAGTACCCCGGCCGTGCAGCAGAAGAGGTTGAAAAGGTTATAACTATACCTATTGAGAAGGTTATGAACGCACTTCCCAGGCTTGTGTCTCTGCGTTCTATATCTATCTTTTCCCTCTCAGTGGTGACCGTAGTCTTTGAAGATGGCACCAATCCATACTTTGCCCGTCAACAGGTTACGGAGTTCATGAATTCTGCGACCTTACCAGGCGGTGTACAGCCCACCCTTGCTCCTCTCTATACTCCAATTGGAGAGATATACCGTTACACCCTGGAAGGCCCACCGGATATAAGCCTTCTGGATCTGAAGGCCACAGAAGATTGGGTGGTGGAAAAGGGGCTGAGAACTGTCCCTGGGGTGGTTGGGGTTGTCGGTTTTGGTGGACCCACTAAGCAGTATCAAGTAAGGGTAATCCCAGAAAAACTTAGGGCTTATGGAATAACTCTGCATGAGACCTTTGAGGCCCTAGCTAAAGCTAATATTAACGCCGGTGGGAGCCTTATAGAGCACGGCTCGGAGGTCTATACCGTAAGGGGCCTTGGCCTAATTAAGACCATCTCAGACATAGAGAATACTGTAATAAAGGCCAGGGAGGGGGTACCAATCACCGTAAAGGATATTGCTGAGGTGGGGGTAGGGCCAAGGGTGCGCCTCGGGATAGTAGGGATGGAGGAAAGAGACGATGTGGTAGCCTCCGTAGTCCTGCTCAGGAAGGGGGATAACCCCCTAGAAGTACTAAAAAGAGTTAGGGCAAAGGTAGACGAGCTTAATGAGACATTGGCACCCACTGGTGTCAGGATAGTGCCCTATTATGACCGCACAAACTTAATTCATAAGACACTGGAAACCATTGCGGAAAACCTTTTGGCAGGGGTTTTTTTAGTCTTAATGATAATAATAGTCTATCTTGGAATCCACAATATTCGTGTGGCATTTATAGTGGCTTCGGTAATACCCCTCTCCCTCCTTTTTACGTTTATAATGTTGGACTTGAGGGGGGTGCCTGCTAATCTTCTGTCCCTGGGGGCTATAGATTTTGGGATAATTGTAGATGGTGCCGTAGTGGTGGTAGATAACATTATCAGGCATCTTAACTTGAAAAAAGACAGCATGGCTTTACTTGATATTATTTCTTATGCTACAAGGGAAGTGGGGAATCCTGTTGTATTTGCTAAACTCATCCTTGTTGTTGCTTTTATCCCCATATTCTCCTTCCAGAGGGTGGAGGGGAGGATTTTTAGTCCGATGGTTTATACCCTATGCTTTGCATTCTTAGGGTCTTTGCTCTTCTCATTTACAGTGATTCCTGTACTTTGCTCCTTTTTCTTGAAACCAGGCGCTGCCCGTGAAGGTTTTATAATACATTTTCTAAGAAACCTTTATGTTCCGGTGGTTACCAAGACAGTATCCCACAGTTGGGTCACCGTAGGTATAGCGATAGGTCTTCTCGCGGGGAGCTTGGCGGTAGTGCCTTTCCTCGGAACAGAGTTTTTACCAGAACTTGATGAAGGTGCCCTCTGGGTAAGGGTAACAATGCCCCCAAACATCTCCCTCTCCACGGCAGAAGGGCTTGTCCATGAGATCCGCTCTGTATTGCAAGAGTTTCCAGAAGTGGTTAATACCGCCTCGCAACTAGGAAGGCCCGATGACGGCACCGATGTGAACGGTTTCGACAACGTAGAGATTTTTGTAGACTTGAAACCCAGAAGCAAGTGGAAGACCGCAAGGAATAGAATCGAACTTATACGAAAGATGAACGACAGACTTTCTTCTATCCCTGGAATAATTTTGAACTTCTCACAGCCCATAAAGGACAATGTAGACGAGGCTGTCTCAGGTGTAAAAGGCGAGTTGGTGGTAAAGATTTTTGGTCCTGATGCCAGCAAGTTGGAAGAGCTGGCCTCTCAAGTAGTAGAGGTAATGTCTACAGTAAAAGGGGCAGCGGACCTAGCTAGGGAAAGGCTGGGAGGACAAGCTCAGGTTCAGATAGAAATAGACCGTTCCAAAATAGCCCGATATGGGATAAGCGTGGCAGATGTCCAGGAGGTCGTTGAGGTGGCCTTGGGGGGAAAAGTGGCCACTGTAGTACTTGAAGGGGAGAGGAGGTTTGAGCTTAATGTAAGATTCCTGGAAAAAGAGATAAGTAACATAGACCAGATTAAGAACATCCTGATAAGTGCCTCTGATGGTACGTTGATACCCATGAGCCAGCTTGCTACCGTTACGGTAAGGGAGGGCTTTACCCGCCTCTATAGAGAGGCCAATTCCCTGCGCATTGCTGTTAAGTGCAGCATAAGGGAACGCGACTTAGGTAGTCTGGTAGCAGAGGGACAGAAGAAGGTCAAGGCCAAGGTGTCTCTTCCGCCAGGATATAAGTTAATCTGGAGCGGCGTCTTTGAAAACCAGAGGAGGGCCATGAAGCGTCTTGCCATAATTGTACCAGTTTGTATGTTCATTATTGTTGCCATCCTTTACACTGCTTTTCTCTCAATAAAGAGTACCCTACTGGTCATGATAAATATTATCTTTTCCTTGATGGGTGCGCCTTTTGCCCTGGCTGTAACCAGGCTGCACTTGAGTGTATCTGCCATGGTAGGGATGGTTGCCCTCAGCGGCGTAGCTACCATGTATGGAGTTGTAATGGTCTCTTATATAAATCAGTTAAGGAATGAAAATCCCCAAACGAACTTTCGGGAGGTCATAATAGAGGGTGCAAAGAACCGCTTTAATGCGGTACTTATGGCAGGGACGCTGGGAATCCTTGGGCTCCTACCTGCCGCCCTCTCAACCAGAATAGGCTCTGAGATACAGCGCCCCTTTGCCGTGGCTATAGTGGGTGGCCTAACATCGGCCACTATGCTTTCCCTACTCGTACTCCCAGCCCTTTATAATCTGATTGAAGGCAAGAAGGGCCGGTTGAAAAAGAAGGTATTAAAAGGTGCTTAGGTCTTGTCTGCTGTGAGCCTTTTCTTTAGCTCATCCAGCTTGCTTAATGCCTCTAGAGGGGTAAGGGTGAAGATGTCCAGGCGCTTAATATCTTCTATAACAGCCTGCTCTTTAGGGAAAAATAGTGGGATTTGTATGGGTTCTGCGGGAGTAGCTTCTTTTACGTTTCCAGGTTTTTTTGCCGCCAATTTAGGTCTCTGATATGCGTCCAGGGAATTTGCCTCAAGTTCTTCCAGAATCTCTTTTGCCCTGGTTACTAACTCCTTCGGTACTCCAGCCAGCCTTGCTACGTGTATACCATAGCTCTTGTCTGTACCCCCTTCCACAATCTTTCTTAAGAATACCACCTCCTCCCCCCACTCTCTCACAGCCACATTGTAATTCTTTATTCCCGGAAACAATAACGCCAGCTCGGTAAGCTCATGGTAGTGAGTGGCAAAAAGGGTTCTGGCTCCAAGGTTTTTATAAATATATTCAGTCATGGCCCAGGCGATACTTAATCCATCAAAGGTGCTGGTGCCCCTTCCCACCTCGTCCAGGATGATGAGGCTCCTTTCTGTGGCATTGTTAAGGATATTAGCCGCCTCCTGCATCTCTACCATGAAGGTACTCTGCCCCCTGGAAAGTTCATCAGAGGCACCAACCCTGGTAAAGATTCTATCTACCACACCTATCTTTGCCTCCCTGGCAGGAATGAAACTCCCCATCTGTGCCATTAGTACCAAAAGTGCCACCTGCCTTATGTAGGTACTTTTTCCCGCCATATTGGGACCGGTGATCACCATCACCCTGTTAATATTCCCATCAAGCTCAATACTGTTAGGGACGAACTTCCCCTTGCCCATAGTCTTTTCCAATACTGGGTGTCTTCCCTCTGAGATATAAAGCCTTCGTTCTTCAGTTATCTCAGGTCTGATGTAATTGTTTTCTGCTGCCACCTGAGCAAGGGCAACCAGCACATCGAGTTCGGCCACCACGCCCGCCACCTCTTGTAGCCTTACGGTGTAAGAAGCCACATCTTTTCTTACTTCTTCGAAAAGATCGTACTCCAACCCCTTGGCTCTCTCCTCTGCGGTAATCACCTTAGATTCGTATTCCTTCAGTTCCTGAGTTATGTAACGTTCCGCATTTTTTAGGGTCTGCCGTCGGATGTAGCCCTGAGGTATGCGCTCCTTATGGGTGTTTGTCACCTCTATGTAATACCCAAAGACCTTATTGTAGCCCACCTTGAGGGAGGATATACCAGTACGGCGTACCTCTTCTGCCTGAAAATTTGCAAGCCAGGACTTGCCGTTGCGTCCAATGTTCCGCAGTTCATCTAACTCAGGATGATAGCCTTCCTTGATTAATCCGCCATCCCTTAATCCAAGCGGTGGGTTTAAGACGAGCGCCGTACTAATCAGCACCCTCACCTCTTCCAACAAATCCAATCCTCCCCACAGGTCTTTCAGGATTGGTGAACCCACCCCCTTAAGGGCCTCTTTTAAACTCCCTACCTGCTCCAGGGAATCCTTCAGGGCCACAAGTTCCCTTGCATTGCATCTTCCAGTACTTACCCTTGTAGAAATCCTTTCCATGTCCGCGACATTTTTTAGGTGAGAGCGGAGGGTTGTCCTTAACCCCTGCTGAGCTAACAATTCCTGTATACCTTCTTGTCTGGAACCTATCTCCTGAGGATTTAATAATGGAGAAAGTATCCACCGCCTTAATAGCCTTGCCCCCATGGGAGTAAGGGTCAAGTCCAGCACACTAAGGAGGGAACCCTCGCACTCTCTACTTCTTATTGTCTCAAGGAGTTCCAACCCTCTCTGTGTAGTGGCATCTATCATGAGACGGTTACAGACACTGTACTTTTGAAGTTTACATATATGGGAAAGGGACTCTCTATGTGTATCTCTCAGGTAGTGCAGCACCGCCCCCGCTGCCCCCAGAGCATGATTCATATCATGGCAGTCAAAACCCTCCAGACTTGCAACTTTGAAATGCTCAAGTAGTGCCTGATAAGCTGTCTCCCTGGAGAATTCCCAGGGTGGTCTTGCAGTAATCGTACTTCCCAGCCCTGCTTTCAAGTCTTCTACAAGTACCCTTTCCTGGGCAAAGGAATCCTCTGGTAGTAGGCACTCGGAAGGCCTGAGCCTGTAGAGTTCGTCAATAAGTCCCGTCCTTGGTATCTCTTCCAGTTCAAATTTCCCTGTAGAGAGTTCCACCCATGCCAGACCTATACTATCTTTTCGAGGCAGTATCCCGATGAGGTAGTTGTTGACCCTTTCGTCAAGGAGGTTCTCATCGGTGAGGGTGCCGGGAGTGATAATTCTAACTATATCCCGCTCCACTACTCCCTTAGCCTCCTTGGGGTCTTCCATTTGTTCGCATATAGCCACCTTGTAGCCAGCCTTTATCAGCCGCTGGATATATGTACTGGCTGCGTGATGAGGCACGCCTGCCATCGGAACGGCTCTATCCCCCTTGGAGCGGCTTGTCAGTGTGATACCCAGAACCCTGGAGGCGACCTTCGCATCCTCGTAGAACATCTCATAGAAATCCCCCAGCCGGAAGAACAAGAGACAATCCTTATGTCGCTCCTTAATGGTCTTATACTGTAGCATCATGGGGGTGAGGTCAGTCACGGTATTTTCTACTCTTTTACTTTCTTCAAGTATTCTTCTTTTACTACTTCCATTCCATTCAAGAATTTCTTTTCTTTTTTTTTGTAGTTCTTAGTTTTTCTGGAAGAATAGTGCGGAATATTTATTACTTCTACATAGCCACTAGCCAATTTGAACAAGTAGACCTTAAAAGAATGGTGCGGAGTTTCATATGGATCCTCAATCCTTTCTTCAAACTTCTTCCTGAAATGTTTATCGCATTCTTTACCTAATGTTACAATAATCTTAGGCTCTATAATCTCAATTTCTCTCTTTAGAAACTCTACTTGTTCCTTTACAATTCTTTTATCTTCAAGAAGTTTGTCAATGCTTTCGTGCTTAGAACCCTTTCCTTTTGCCCTTATCTTTATTAAATCCGTTATATGGGCATTTTCAAAATCCCGGTTGCTTAAACAGTCATAAAAAAATTTGTCATTATCGGATGGAAAAGCACCGTAACTGGGATTTAAACCAAGAAATATTATATCCTTTGTTCCTAAAAAACCCTTAATCTTAAACCCCTGACATTCTTCGCGCTCTTCTCCGGGCTTCTTTTCCTGATTCCACCTGTTTTCTTTGCATTTTTCACAGCTAGGGTAAAACCAAACATCCTTCCAACCTTGTACAAACATCTGGTCAATTATTTTTTTCCTTAATTCTTTCAGTTTCTTTGTCTTATCCATGACTTTTTTTCTCCTTATTCACTCTTGATGATTGGAATAAATGATCTATTTTCGGAAGATGAAACCTACTGGGAAAGAAGTACAAGTGGGACATGCATCCACAATCCGAAGACCCGAAACCCCTCATGACTACTCTTGCCCCCTCAAGCCCCGCCAGCCTCCTACTCAACCTGCACTCCCACTCCTTAGAAGCCTTCTGTGCATATATAGAAAGGATTTCAGCGTGATGCAGGAGGTAGTCAATATGCCAGTGGAGGGCTTTTTCTTTACGTAAATGTCTTTCCAGCCTTTGGGCCAGACTTCTCTGGGCGCTGCCTACATACACATAAAAACCCTCAGGGAAAAAGGCCCTTCCTAGCTTACCTATTTGTATTTCAAGTCCATTGGTCGACTTTTTGTAATGTAGCGTCGGAGCTTGCCTCTGACGCTGTTTCTGAAATGAATGGAACGCACCTGGCAAATTAGTTCGTGCCAGACAAGCCGGCACGTTACATATAAGAAGATAAACTCCGCTATTAAATTGCAGTATGCTCCTCACCCCCTTTCCGCCTCAGACGGATGGCAGTGCCACTCCCGACTAATAGCGGACTCTTTTTTCTTTACTATCAGCAACTCCTGGGCCCTGGCAGCATCAAGAGGGGCTGTTTCTATCACCCTCTCGACCCCATCGAGCTTAACCGTTATGCGAACGCTGAAAAGCGTCCTGGCCTTACTTGAGCGGGCTACCAGCCCTGCCGCAAGGCGAAGGTTCTCCTCTGTAAGGCTACCTCTCACTAGGCACAAGGGGCCTGTAAGGTCTGTAAGCATAAGAAGGGCATCCGTTGGCTGTGCATAGTGTTCTATCAGGTGGTTCTCTTCCTCTCTTCTACCAACGACAGCCTTTGTCCTATCATCCAGGCGGTAGTGTCGGCCTACTTTTAAAAGGTGGATATCACCCAACTCACACCCAATATCATGGTTGAAGAGTTCTTTTATACGGTGGGCAAACATTGGGTCTGTCAAAAGGCAGCCTCCCGCAGGACATGGATAGTCCTTTAGCTCAAAGACGTCTGCCAATTGCATTTGACCCTTTCTTCCCCGCCCCTTGAAGTCAAGAAGTTTTTGTCTATCTACTAACCCTACCTTTTCTGGAATAGTAGGAGGCATATGCCTGGCACAAAGGGGCCTAAGAACCAGTCCCTCTACGCCAGCTTCTTTCTCTATAATCTTCATTGCCTCACGGCGCTGGCTCATCGGGCGCTGGCCTAGCACTTCGCCAGTAATTATGAAGTCTGCCCCTATCTCCCTCATGAACTCCCCTGCCATTCTAAACATATTGATACGGCAATCTATGCAAGGGTTCATGTTTTTCCCATAACCGTATTTGGGCCTTTTGACCAGCCTGAGGAAGCTGGCTGTAATGTTTAGCATCTTTACAGGTATTCTAAGGGCTTCAGAGACCTTTTTTGCCTCGGATTTACAACTCCCCCCGCGGTTACAGCGGCAGAAGACCGTAGTGAAGTTCAGGGCCACCACCTCCACACCCAAAGACTTCATCAGGTGCACAGCCAGAGTGCTGTCCAATCCCCCTGATAGCAATGCAACTGCCTTTGTCATAATATCTCCACCTTTACCGGCTCCTTTACCAGCTTCTTAAAACGTTCGGCATCGGCCTTAGTCCCGACTACAGAGCCGTAATGCATAGGTACAGCTACTTTGGGCTTTATCTTGTTCACAGCCTCCGCTGCTTCCTCCGCCGTCATAACGTAGATGCCACTAATCGGCACCAGCGCCACATATATATCCTTCAGGGACTCCATCTCCGGTATATGGTCTGTGTCCCCTGCATGATAGACCCTTTTTCCACCGATGTTTATAATATACCCCACCCAACCGCTGGCCCTGGGGTGGAATTTCTTGTTGGTGTTATAAGCAGGAACGGCCTCTATGGTAACCCCATGGATAGTAACGGAATCTCCAGCCTTTATTGTCCTAGTCGCTCCTTTAAACCTGGGAGTGACATCTGTAGTGCCAATCACCACTGTATCTTTTTTCGCTATCTTTGCTACATCTTCGGGAGAGCAGTGGTCATAGTGCTCATGAGTGATTAAGACTATATCTGCAGCCTCCTTTTCTTTTAACCGAAATGGGTCTATATAAATGACCCTTGAGGCACCCGTTGGTGCTACCACTGCCTTTATCTTCATACTATCGTGGCCAAGCCAGGTGATGGTAATACCATCTATCTTCAACATCTACGCCTCCTTTTGAGATAGATGTTATGATAACCAAAAAAATGAGGAATTTAAAGGGGCAAGTAGGTTAGATGCTTAGGAAACACTGGAATAAATCTGGATTACTTTTCTGAGGTATGGGCGATACGAAAAGTATTGCAGAAAACAACAAAGCCTGTAAAAAACTTTTCGCCGACTGGGAGATCTAGGTTACCTGAATATCGTAACCTAAATCTCCTGTAAGCGGATTTCTTTATATTTGACTGGGTCTGTAATATCCGCTACGCGGATCTTTTTTATATTTGGACGGATCTTCCGCTGCCCAGGCTTCAGGAGTCTTATACAAACCCGTTAGGTCTAACAAGTCTCTCACGAGACCATCTCTTAGAGATTCTTTCTCCTGCAAGAAGGTGCCTATGGCATTTTTAGTTTCTAGACCTGTAGTACTTCCTAATTGACTCTTCAGCTTATCTATTTCCCCTGGCTTCCCTGATTCTCCGACTAAACTTTTCAGGGCTGTACCACAGGGAACAATGCTGTTCGTCATCCGGCAGGCCTCTCTTATCTTCTCCAGATTCATAAAGGCTATTGAAGTGGCGGTAAGTTCCCTCAGACGCTCTTCTACAAGGCTCAGGTTATCTTCGGCTATCAGCTTATCGTATTCCTTTGCGGTTTCTGCGCTAAGCCTTAACACATTGTCTCTATTCACCCTCTCGTCTTTGCACTTAACAACGGAAATGAGGGCATAACTTTTGTCCCTACACTCGTCGTTCCCTCTCCAGAGTTTACCATTTTCACACTCTACGTCTTTGAAGGATATTCGTGTGAAGGTGCTTTCGATTCCTTTTTGGCCTCCGGCCTCTCCTCAAATTCCCTTTTAATAATTAAGTATTGTCCGTAGCGCAAAAGTAATACATCAACAGGGCCAGTTGTCTCAGGGTTAACAGGGTGGAAGGTGAAGGTGCAATCAAATTCTATTGGACCATAAATTGTAGAGTCAATGAAGTTTAGATAGGCATTTTCTACTATCTGAGGTCGGTATACTTTAGTAACAAGTCTACTATCCCCTTCAGGGTCATCCTGGACCTCTGCAAAGACCACGATTTCTCCAAAGCCTGTCCAGCCCATATGCTTCAAGAACATACGATTAAAGACTATCTTTACCGCCTCGTTTTTCGCCACAGCCTCACCTTGTCCTTCAGTAGAGTATTTTTCTACTACCCTTTTTACCCCTGTAGTTGGGTCATTTTTAACCTTCCATAGGTCTGCCTCTCCCGTAACCATATGCTGGCATCCACAGAGTAAAATAGCCCCAAGAAACTGACGAAATACACTAAAGCGCCGTCTTTCTTGCTTGTGCCCCTTGCTATGCTGCTCCTCCCTTCCAACCGGCGCCTCCTTAGTAAGGTTTTAGAGAACAATATGTAAGCCTTTCCAGAATTGTCAATCAAATTTCTAATTCTTTATGTGGAGTATATAAACATGGGTAACACTTTAAAATAATCAGCCTGAGACGGACCGTAAGAATAGAAGGCTTGTGACTTTAAGGTACTACCCAATGCTTTTATCTCCTATGATATTTGTATTATTGAAATTATGAATTAAAATGTTGGGCAAGCTATATGCCAAAAGGGGAAAGGAACGGAAAAGAAATTCAAATACTTTTAAATAAAAGAACTTAAGGTAAAGCCAAAAATTAATGGCCCAATTACAATTTGAGGTCTCTGAAAAATCTTGGGCAAAGCTGATCCGCCTGAGGCGGACGAGGGGCGAAGCCCCGAAGCAATCTCCTAAGTGGTTTGCGCTAGAAAACATGAGATTGCTTCGCTTCGCTTGCAATGACACTTTAGGCGTCGCTCCCCATACTTTTTCAGAGGTCTTAATTTGTTCATAAATATTACAAAACCCTAGTGATGGGCTAGCAATCCAAGATAAAGAGCACATTAGTCTTTAAAAGACCTAAACTTGGCTATATGTAAAAGAAATTTACACAAAAAAGAATGTATAAAATAATTACATAAATTTGGCAGTATATAGAAACGGCAACATTTTAGATGAGATGTCAGCCTATAACTTAGTGGATAGTCCCATATTGCTTTTGACAAATCTGCTTTCTCCTTGCTAAACTTGCTCGTAATGAAAGGAATTAAAAATTGGCTGTAAGGAGTCCCATTGCTATCGGATTTTATCCCGGCAGTGCCGGGGTCTGCGAATCGGCTCTCGAAAGGTATCTGCGAAAGGCCTCCTCAATTCTCTCTAAGAGAGAAAAGATAGTAGCTGGCATAGTCCCCCATGCGGGCTGGATATATTCAGGGCAGACGGCAGCTGCTGTATATTACAACATCAACCGACTTTCTCAGCCACAGACCTTTGTTCTATTGGGCTCTGTCCACGTCGCTGGTGTAGACAAACCCACCATCATGGCTGAGGGCTCGTGGGAGACACCGCTGGGGGAGATAGAAATAGACTCTGCCCTGGCTAACTACCTCTTAAAAGAATGTCCTGACCTCCTCATTGAAAAGTTGGAGAGTCATCTCATGGAGCATTCTATAGAGGTACAAGTACCCTTTATACAGCACCTCTTCCCAGAGGCTAATATTGTACCCATCATGGTCCCTGCCACTAATGATTCACCGCCACTGGGAGATAAACTTGCCCAGTTATTAAAAGGAAAAAAAGTAACGGTGATAGGCACAAGCGACCTGACACATTACGGCCTTAACTACGGCGTAAAAAGCGTGGGTACAGGGATGAAGGCCCTAGCCTGGGTGAAAGAAGTTAATGATAAACGCATGATAGACCTTTGTATGTCTATGAATGCTGAAGAAATAATCCCTGAGGCCAGCAAAAACATGAATGCCTGTGGCCCAGGCGCCCTGGCAGCCACTGTGGCCTATGCTAGGGCTCTGGAACTCACTAGTGGCGAGCTCCTCCACTACACTACCAGTTACGACGTAGAGCCTATAGGCGACCCAAGTAGTTTTGTGGGGTATGCGGGGATAGTGTTCTAGGGGCCAGGGATTACGGACTAGCAAACATGACTTAATTATTACTAGCCCCTAACCCCTTGACCCTAATACCTGCCTTTATGACTGACCTATCTTCCTTTCGGTTCCTTCCATGAGCCTACGGATATTCTCCTTGTGTCTAATAATCACAAGCAAGGCAATAAGAAAACTAAACAAAGTCAGGTATAACCCTTGTCCAAAAGGCTCATGGTATAGGGTTACCATTACCACACAAAAACTCACAGCCGCCATAATGGAACCCAGGGATACATATCGCGTAAGGAGTACAAAAACACCCCATGTGACAAAGGCTATAAGCAGGGCCTTAGGGGCCAGCCATATGAAGACCCCAAAACTGGTAGCCGCCGCCTTACCCCCCTGAAATCTGAGATAGACAGGAAAGACGTGCCCCAATATTGCCCCCAGACCACAAAGTATTGCCAGAGGATGGACTGTCACCCCCACGTATCTTGAGGCTAGATACACCGGCACCAACCCCTTCAGCATATCCATCAGAAAGACCAAAGATCCATAACGCCACCCAACCGCCCTGGCCACATTGGTGGCACCCACATTGCCACTGCCATACTGCGTAATATCTATACCAACTGCCCACCTGGCCACTAAATAAGCAAAAGGGATGCTCCCCACCAGGTAGGAACCCAGAAAGGCCAGTATATAAACAGCAAATTCCAAATTATAAATTCCATATTTCATATCTATAACTTGTAATTTTAAATTTGTAATCTGTAATTTGCAATTTTAGTTATTTTCCACCACAACCTATGGAAGGTGTACCTTGGATTAAGCCTACGGGCCAGTTCCTTCCAAGCTGCCGCAGACGGATCACTGCCCATGTAGTCCCTCAGAAAACGGAGTTTATCCCTTAGCAGTAGGGGCGTATTGCAGTACGCCCCTACTGCCATAAACTTCTCTATAGACCTATCTAACCTTAGTAGGTTTTTAATCTTTTGGGACAGTAACAATCTTTCGTGAAGGCTGGATTTGTCCAAATCTATAACAAAAGCCTTAAAAGGTCTACCCAAGCTTGGCATGGTTATCAGTATGTTCTTTAGATGCAAATCGTTATGATATAAACCCACCTCATGCATAGCCCTTACAGCCATGGCAACAGCCCTAATGATTGCCCTCTTGTGCTGATGAAATTCCTGAGGGGAAGTAAGCAGTCCCAGGAGGTCTATCGTTGCAGGTATTTCTTTAGAAAACACCTCGGCCCTGAATAAGGGCAAGGCCACTCCCAAGAAAGTACCAAATCCGCCTAAGACTCGCTCCAGCCTTATTCCAACGATTTCAGCCGTGGGGACTCCTCTTTCTAGACATTCTTTTGCATTTATTAGTTCCCGTACTGGACGCCCCACACCCCACAGCACGCCTCCTGCGATCTTACCCCATAAGCCCCCATGCCTCACCCTTCTCATAATCACCGTTTTGCCATTTTCCAGAACCACACAAGGATACTGCCCACGGCCTTTGACTGTTCGTGGATTTGGTATTGCGGACTGCCGATTACTCAATCCTGAATTCCGCACTCCGCACTCAGCACTCCGCACTATACTCTCATATCCCTCCTTAAAAATAAATATCCTCTCCCCCTCCTTCCTACAGTGGAAGGGGCAGGGTAACCCAGCACATACAATATGTCCTGCCCTCCCAAGGTGGATACCGCCCAGGCCCAAACCGTTCAACATAAAGGAATTTTACCAAGAGACAAGGGATTTTCAAACTGTAACTCTATTAAATGAGATTTAAAAAGCTGGGAGTTTGAAGCCCACCGATTGGCCTAAGGCGGACAATGAAGACCGTAGGGGCGTATTGCAATACGCCCCTACAAGTTGGTGTCCAAGTCTTTACCTTTTAAGAGCGGTGTTACAGAGTACCCTTTACAGTTCCTTACGTCTTCCTGAACAGCCTCTCTCTTAAGACCGATTATCCCCACCAGCCCAGAGCTGAGAAGTATCAGTGTAGATGGCTCGGGGGTGTGGTGCATATCAAAGCGAGCTGACAATTGATTATCTGCTGTAAGAAATCCCGCTAGCGATCCATTGAGGTCGTCAACATAACTCTCTAAAATATCAGGGTGGTTAATAGAACCAGGGTGAAGCAACTTGTCGCTTCTGTCTTGGGGGCCGTCTGTTAACGAGGGATGGGGATTGCCATTGAGGTTGCCATGGTCAATACCAAGATTTATACCACTTAGCAGAAGACCTGGGCTAACCTCTCCTGTGTGGAGTTCTTTTGCTGGGGTAACACGTCGTGCTTCTGATGAAAGGTGGAAGCGTTTGCCAACAGGGGCACCAGTAACTTTACGCACTTGCACCTTAACAAACCATTTTTTTCCCGCTTATATCAGCTGTGAATACCGCCGCGTCAGCACCTATAATTTGGAAGACAGTGTCGTCCAAGTCTCCGGAAAGCACGGCCCTGCCATTGAAGGTATTATCGATGGACAATTGCAGGCTAAGCGGAAGTGCATAAGATAAAGGCGCTTAAAGGAACAGAATCACGACGAGCAGAATTGTTCTGATTATGAGCATGGCTTCGTCCTCCTTTCTTTTTACAAATAGGCTGCATTTACGTTTTCCCACCTTTTTTGCTGCCCACATTGTCTTAACTCTTTATATTGAAGATATTAACAACTTGCGAACCTATGACCGCTCTTAACCCCACTACCCTCTCGCAAAAGGTGAAGACTTTTTACCAAGAAAAGCTACTTTACTTTCTTACAAACACTACAGGTGAGTTCTAAAGCATGGACGCATGTAAAAAAATCATAATAACTTTACCACATCTTTTTTATTTTGCACCTCTACCCAGAAAAATATCTATTTGACAAAAGAGGAATTCCCTGCAAAAATTATTAAGTATGGATGCAACGCATACCTCCGGTCCGCCAAAAGAATCGGCGGATTCGCTAGTCAGTGTGGCGAACAACTTTGCCGTAGCGAAGCCTCAAGAAGACAAACTAGCCATTCTCAGAAAGTATGAGAAGTATATCAGAGAGGATGGGCAGGCGGTCCTTCACCAGATAAAGTCATGTAAGGGCGAAGAGGTGGGGTGCCCTTTCCTCATCAAGGCTCCAAGGCCTGTTGCAAGGAGTATGGCTGAAAAGATGGAGGGTCTTTCTTTCAGCCAGAGGCTTTACGATAAAATCCCTGGCAGGATACTTCCCCACCAGACCTTTAAGATGGCCGTTGCGGGCTGTCCCAATAGCTGTTCAATGCCCCAGATAAAGGACTTCGGCGTGATTGCAAGGGAAAAAGTGACGGTTACAGACGCAGAGTGTATTCTCTGCCGTAAATGTCTAAAGGCCTGTAGGGAAGAGGCCATTACCCTGAAGCCTGACACAGTGGCAGGGCCACTCCCGCCAAAAGTAATCATCCATTACGAGCGCTGTGTAGACTGCGGACAATGTGCAAGGGTTTGTCCCACAGGTTCTATTAAGACAGAGTCCAGGGGATATACTGTGGTTATGGGCGGGAAGGTGGGCAGGCACCCGCGTTTTGCCACGGAACTGGTTAGGTTTGTGCAGGAGCCGCAGGTGCTAAAGGCCCTGGGAATGGCCTCGGAAAAGATATTGGGTGAGACCGGGCGGAATATGTACGAAGTCCTGGTCAAGGAATCCACGCTCCAGAAGCTTAGAAAAGAAATTCAGTAAGAAGTAAGCAGTAAGGAGTAACCACTGGTTACTGGTTACTGTCTAGCAGGCTAAAGTTCGCCAAAGGCGAATCTGCCTCAGGCACGACCTGCGGCTACTACCTACTGCTTACTGTAGTTTGAAATGGAACTAAAAAGAGAAGATAAGAAAATACTTCACCGTCTGCAATCCAATTTCCCCCTCACCACCCGCCCCTTCAAGGCCCTGGCCGAGGAGCTAGGATTGGAAGAACAAGAGGTACTGCAGAGGACAAGGGCCATGGCCGAAAAGGGTCTCATCCGCCGTCTGGGACCTATCATAGACACCCACGAGATGGGTAATACCGCAAGCCTTATGGCCATGCGTGTGCCGGAGCAACGTATTGAAGAGGTTTCCAGGATTATAAATGCATACACGGGCGTATCCCATAACTATCTGAGGAAGGGAAAAAACAAGGAAATACCCTATAATTTATGGTTCACCATGTCCGCCCCCAACAAGCAGGAACTCACAAAAACGATTAAAGAAATAGAAGAAAAGACCGGCCTTAAGGTAAGGAACCTCCCCACTACCAAAAAGTTTAAAATAGGGGTAAAATTCAATATATACAGAGGCGAATAAATGAAAAAATACTTACAGGACAAACCGGCGATAGGCAGCAAAGACTCTAAGACTGCGGACCCGATAGATATCAGGCTTCTAAAGCATATCCAAGACGGCATTCCGCTGGTAGAAAGGCCCTACAAAGAGATAGGAGACGCCCTTGGGCTTTCTGAGGAGGAGGTTATTAGCCGCATAAAAGGACTTTTGGAGACCAAAAAGGTCAGGCGCTTTGCGGCCAGCGTTGCGCACCGTAAGATAGGCATAAACTCCAATGCCATGTGCGTCTGGAGAGTGCCTTCCGAAAGGGTAGAAAAGGTGGGTAAGATAATGGCCAGCTTCCCTGAGGTGACTCACTGTTATGAACGCCCCACCTTCCCTGACTGGCCTTACAACCTCTTCACCATGATTCACGGCTACACCGACGAAGAGTGCGAGAAGGTAATAGAGGCAATGAAGAAGAGAACAGGGCTAGAGGATTACGTAATACTTTATAGCGAAAAGGAGTTTAAGAAGACAGGGACGAGGATTTAACCTCTTGTCTTCCTCTCGTAGAGGGCAACTATTTCTTCTTGTGCGGTGGTTTCAATTGAGCCCGGCCTTTTTCGTCTAACTTCCTCAATGGCTTGCTGGGCAGAATAACCCTTGTGTACGAGATAACATGCCAGCATAGTTCCAGTCCTGCCTATACCTGCCCCGCAATGCACTACCAGTTTTTTTCCTTCTTCGCGCACCTTCGTAGCAAAGTTCACGAATTCATCTATCTGCCCCAGGGAGGGGGCGGTGAAGTCTTCTACGGGGACATGTTTATACTCAAAGCCAAACTCTTCTATAAGGGCCTTTTGAAGGGGATGTTCAGTTAGCGAGACAATGGCATCTATGCCCAGTTCCTTAAGGAACTCAAAGTCTGCCACGGCAGAGACTGGCCTTGCCATACCTGCTATTTCGTCTGGTAAGAGCCAACTAAAATTCCTCGGCATAAGTCTACATATCCAAATTTTTGCATTACAGACCCTTAGGACTACCCTATTTGCCATAGGAAGACTAAGAGTCTGCACTACAGTTTTACCCCTAAGGCCTTGATGAGTTCATTACGAAGTCCTTCCATCTCCCCTTCTTTATACCTGCCCTGTCTCCAACCAAAAGAGAATCCGTCCCTACTGTTTCTGGGTATTATATGTATGTGCACATGGGGGACGGTCTGGCCAGCACAAGGTTTATTGGTCTGAAAGAGGTTCAATCCCTCTGCCTTTGTTACATTGAATATGGCCCGGGCTAGCGCAGGTACTATCTCCATAAGTTTGCCCAGCTCCTTCCCCGGTATATCCATAACTGTCTCATAGTGCTTCTTTGGGACAACAAGGGTGTGTCCAGGGTTTAAGGGGTTGCTGTCTAAAAAAGAGACTTTCTCATCGTCTTCCAGGAGTTTACAGGCGGGTATTTCACCTCTGGCAATCTTGCAGAATACACACCCTGTCATCCCTTCTTTTCTTCCTTTTTGGAGGCAGCGGCGGCTTCTTCCTTTTCCGCTTCAGGCTTATGAATCTCTTTTCCCGCTTCTCCAGTGCCTTCTACTAGCTCAAAAAGTACCAGTGGCGCATTGTCACCCAGGCGATTGCCTACAAGGCGGAGCTTTCTCTCCTGTCCTTCCATTTTATAGGTTAATACTGGTATTTTTCCTATCTTACTTCCAGTTAGCACGCCCAGCCGGCTACCGCCCAGCCTTATTATCCTGGTATATCCCCCATTCCTGTTGAGAAATCTCTCGCCAATACAACCCTTTTCTCGCCACTGGCCTTCACCCACTAACTTTTGGGTCAATTTTCCGTCCTGCAGCCTAGAAAGTATCTCGCGGTAGTAATGTACATAAGTAGGTCTATCAGTCTCTTTCCTCTGGTAGGCCTTTCTGGCCAGGGTGATAAGCTTTTCCACGAAGGGCTTGACTTCCTTGGCCTTAGTTACAGTGGTAATTATTCTGCCGTAGGTGAATAGTGCCTTGGCCAGGTTTCGGCGCAGGGCTAACCTATGGCTGGAAGTTCTTCCTAGGTGTCTGCCTGCCTTTTGATGTCTCATAATGATTTTTCTCCCACTTCCGCCTTTTCCGCTTTCTTTCTAAACCCAAGGCTAAGGCCCCACTGAGCAAGCTTTTTCTTTACCTCCTTAAGGGTTGTCTTACCAAAGTTTCTTACCTGCAGAAGCTCTTCTTCTGTCATACTCACGAGTTCTTCCACGGTCCTGATATTGGCTGCTTCCAAACAATTAGATGCCCTAACAGAGAGGTCTAATTCTGATACAGGTTTGCTAAGTTTCGCTTCAAATTCTCCACAGGCTTCCTTAGGCACCTCTTCAGCTTCCAACACAGGCTTACGATCTGTGGACGGTAGCTCCCTACCTAACTCGAAGTATTGAATAAATGGGGTCAAATGTTTTCTGAGTATTTTTGCTGCTTCTACCAGGGCCATCTCTGGGGTTACCACTCCGTTAGTCCATATCTCCATTATCAATCTATCGTAATTGGTTTGCCTTCCTACCCTGGTATCTTCAGTGTAATACTTTACCTTCCTTACCGGAGAAAATATAGAATCTAATGCAACGAGGCCTATCTCCGGCTCTTCAGGCTCATTCTCTTCAGCGGTAACATAACCCCTTCCCTTTTTTACCTCCATTTCCATTGAAAAGTTTACGTCTTCCGAAAGGGTGAGGATATGCTGCTCTAGGTTGATTATCTCCACAGCACCATCTGTGATTATATCCTTGGCCTTTATCTCCCCCTTCTTATTGGCTTCTATTCGAAGCTTACGGGGCTGGTCATCAAGCAGCCTTAATACTAGAGACTTGACGTTGAGGGCTATGTCGGTGGTATCCTCCACCACTCCTGGTATGGTACTAAACTCGTGCTTCACCCCTTTTATTTTTATAGAGGTAACGGCACTGCCTTCCAGGCTAGAAAGGAGTATCCTTCGTAAGGAATTCCCGATGGTAATCCCATAACCCCTTTCAAAAGGCTCGATTATAAATTTCCCGTAGGTTGAACTACGGGTTTTCTGATCTACGGTGATGCGAGTCGGCAGTTCAAAACCTCTCCACCGAATTCGCATATACTTTACCTCCCCTCTTGTTGTTTCAGGCTACTGCAGAGCCTGAAGTATCTGTTTATCTTTTATCTAGAACAGAGTTCTACTACTAACTGCTCTTGCACAGGTAAAGAGACCTCTTCCCTGGTGGGAAAACGGAGCACCTTTGCCTGTGGAGTATCCTTATCTAATTCTAACCACACTGGATTAAAACGAGAGGCATAACCGGCCAGATTTGCTTTTATCAATTCCTGACTCCTAGGATGCTGATAAGGGGTGATAACATCTCCCACCCGCACAAGGTAGGAAGGTATATCCACCCTTTCACCATTAACGGCTATATGCCCATGGCTAATAAGCTGGCGACCTTGCTTCCTGGAAGCAGCGTAACCCAAGAGATAGGCAACATTATCTAGCCTCCTTTCTAATACTGTTAGAAGGTTCTCTCCAGTATGGCCTTTCTGCTTCTCAGCCAGGCGAAAAAGCCTTTTAAACTGCCGCTCCAATACTCCATAGAATCTTTTGACCTTTTGCTTCTCCCTGAACTGTAGCCCATACTTAGACATCTTCCCGACTCTCCAGTAATGCACGCCAGGAACGGTCTTCCTCTTGCTAATGGGACACTTAGCTGTGAAACAGCGTGTCCCTTTCAAATAAAGTTTCATTCCTTCCCTTCTGCACAACCTGCAAGACGGTCCTAGCACTCTACTCATATATAGCCTTAGACCCTCCTTTTCTTTCTGGGACGACAACCGTTATGGGGAAGAGGAGTAACGTCTTCGATAGATTTTACGCTAAGCCCAGCGGCCTGAAGTGCTGTAATGGCCGACTCCCTTCCAGAACCAGGCCCTTTTACCTTAATATCTATCTCCTGGATTCCCATCTTTTTGGCCTTATCCGCCACGCTCTCCGCCGCTCGCGTGGCGGCAAAGGGTGTACTCTTCCTTGAACCTTTAAAACCTACAGTCCCTGCACTCGCCCAGCAGAGAGTCTCTCCGTTAAGGTCTGCAATGTTGATGTAGGTATTGTTAAAGGTCGCCTTTACATTGGCTATCGCCCTATTAATATTACGTCGCATTTTAACCTTGGCCATTAGTCTTTATCTCCACCAAAGAGTTCTTGCAAAAGTCCCTCTATGGGAGAATGGACCCCAAAGAGGCGGCTCAATTCTTTGTATCCCTCCATTCCCTTTTTCCCGGAACGAGTCTTCCTGGCAGTTATAACTAAATTTTTAGGGGTCACCGTTGGAGGTACTATCTCGTGCATCTCTACATAATATCCGGCCCCGCGTAACACTTGAGCTCTAATGGCATCCGTTAAGATGTCTGCAAACCTGTACCGCAAGAGGCCAAACTCTGTTAGCCTCCTGAGGGTCTGTTCGTCCTTTATCTGCCCACGAACCTGATTCTGGCAGCACGGTACCACTATTATATATCTTGCTCCCAACTGGATGCCCTTGGCTATGGCTTCATCAGTGGCAATATCGCATGCATGTAAGGCTAGCACAATGTCCACAGGAACTGGGGGTTCAAATTGCCGCGTCCTGCCTCGCCAGAAGGACATATTTTCATAACCCAGGAGTGCAGCGATAGCCTTACACCTTTCTATAAGGGGAAGTGAAGTATCCACACCATAAAAAGCAGCCTTTAGACCGTACATTTCTCTTAAGAGATAGTTGAGAACAAAAGAGATATACGACTTACCGCAGGAACAATCCAGGCATATCAGCCCTTCTTTCAGTAGGTCAGAGGCCACCCTAAATATATGGGCAGAAAAGCCCGCTACTTCCTGTAATTTCTTAGCCTCTCTTTGATAAAACTGTACATCCGATCCTATCCAGCCAAGGGCCTGCTGTAGCTCTTTTGCAGAGTACAACAGCCTTCGTATTTCGCTATCTTCGTGTAATATTTTTCCCAAAGCAAAAGACATTTTAAGCTCTTTCTATCTTCTTTCCGGCCACAGTTTTTTTGCGGCCCTTTCTGGTACGGGCGTTAGTCCGTGTACGCTGGCCTCTTGCCGGGAGCCCTACCTTATGCCTGTAACCTCTATAGCATCCTATACTCCTTAAGAGGGCAATATTCTGTGTTTCCTGCCTGCGAAGGGACCCTTCTATCGTATAATTCTTTTCTATATATGAACCAAGGGCACTTAGCTGATCCTCATGAAGATCCTTTGCCCGGATATTCTCATCAATTCCCAGTGCTTTTAGGATCTTTTGAGAAAGACTTTTCCCTATACCATATACGTAAGTAAGGGCTACCACTATTCTTTTATTCGCTGGTATATCTACTCCAGCAATTCTAGGCATCTAAAATATACCTCCTACTATCCTTGTCTTTGTTTGTGCCTGGGGTCTGCGCAGATTACCCTGACCACATTTTTGCGCCTTACTATTTTACATTTGTCACAAATACGTTTTACTGAGGCTCTTACCTTCATTCTAGGAACTCCTTTTAGACCTGCCTATAAATAATCCTACCCCTCTCCAGGTCATAAGGTGACATCTCTATTGTCACTTTATCTCCGGGAAGTATACGTATAAAATGCATCCTCATCTTCCCGGAGACATGAGCCAGCACTTGATGGCCGTTAGGCAATTCCACTCTAAACATGGCGTTGGGAAGCGCTTCCTTTACAATGGCCTCCACTCTTATAGGTTCCTCCTTTGGCATATTACTCTACAGTAAGGATCTCCACTCCGGTTTCAGTTACCACAACAGTGTATTCAAAATGGGCCGAGAGCTTACGATCCTTCGTCACTACAGTCCACTTATTCTCAAGTACTTCAGTTTCCCCACTCCCCATACAAATCATGGGTTCTATTGCCAGTGTCGTCCCTGGGTAAAGGATGACATCATTAGCTAGAAGTTCTTCGCTGACATAGTTGGGTACTTGTGGGTCTTCATGCATACATCTGCCTATCCCATGTCCAGCATAGTCTCTCACCACGGAGTATCCATTGCTCTCTACATACTTTTGGATACGCCCGGCAACCTGGGAAAGCAGTATCCCTGGTCTAATTATCTCAATACCCTTTTTGAGAGCCTCTTCGCATACCTCAATTAACTTTTTAGCTTCCAGTGAAACCTCTCCAATTGGCACAGTTATGGCACCATCGGCCATATACTTTTTATATTCTACTCCTACATCTATGCTAAGGATGTCTCCTTTTTTTAACTTTCTGCTGCTACTGGGTATTCCATGCACAACCTCCTCATTTATAGAAGTGCATGTACTCCTCGGATAACCTCTGTAACCTTTAAATATAGGTATGCCATGATTTTTCCGTATGTATTTTTCAATCTCTGTATCTATATGGTCAGTAGTTACATCACTAACAGCAAGTTCTCTTGCTAGTCGCAAGGCCCCGGCTACAATCTTCCCTGCTTGCCGCATGAGCCCAATCTGCCTAGCGCTTTTACAGTCTATCATACTACTTTTCTCTGGTAAGTAAATCCAGGGCTTTTGTCACCTCCTCGTAAACTTCCTTCACCTCCCTGTCAGCGTTTACCTTCCTGAGGAGGCTTTTTTTTTCATAATAATTAACAAGGTCGGCAGTTTGTTTTTTATAAACCTTTAACCTCTCCTTTACCGTTTTCTCATTATCATCTGGCCTCTGCTGTAAGGTTTTTCCACATTTGTCGCACTTGCCTTGTTGCTGGGGAGGCATGTACTTTTGATGATAATTAGCCCCACATCCCGGACACATCCAGCGTCCCGTGAGTCTTGCTATGGCTGTCTCTTCCGAGACAGCAAAACAAAAAACCGCATCCAATTTATAACTGAGACTTTTCAGGGTTTCATCCAGGGCCTTCGCCTGATTTAAGTTCCTGGGGAAGCCGTCCAAGATGATACTCTTTTGTTGCCCATTCTTACTAATACGTTCTGCTACTATATCTACCACTAACTCGTCAGGTACCAATAACCCTTTTTCCATATACTGCATGGCCCGAAGACCTAGAGGGGTACCTACCTCGACAGCTGTCCTGAGCATGTCGCCTGTAGATATATGGGCCATACCTCTTTCTTTGCTTATAGCATCGGCCTGAGTGCCCTTTCCTGCCCCTGGGGGTCCTAAAAAGATTATATTCATCCCCTTCTTCCTCTTATTCTTGCCGTGCCTCCTAGCAAACCGCTGTAATGCCTCATCAGGAGGTGGGCCTCTATCCTCTGCAGAAGGTCCAGTGCTACCCCCACTACTATAAGGAGTCCGGTTCCGCCATAGAACCCAGCAATAGCCCTGCTTATTTCAAAACCTTTTGAGACCATGCTGGGCAGGAGAGCTATTATTGCCAGGAAAGCGGCACCAGCCAGGGTTACGCGACTCATAATGTTTTCAAGATACTCTGCCGTCCTGCCCCCTGGCCTTATTCCCGGAATGAAACTACCATAGTCCTTAAGATTCTCAGACATGTCTTTGGGATTAAATTGTATGGCTGTCCAGAAATAGCTAAAAAAAGCGATAAGGAAGACATAAAGCGTAACATAAGTTATACCGCCCTGCAGGGCCTCTGCTAACCTGGAGCTTATCAAGTAGCCAAAACTCCCAGGCTCCATCCTCACCTGTATTCCCTGGATTATGGCAGCTGGGAATATCAGTAAGGATTGAGCAAATATTATAGGCATCACCCCCGCCTGGTTTACTCTAAGGGGTAGAAAATGTTTCTGGCCTCCATATACCCTGTGGCCTCTTGTATGTTTAGCCTGTTGAATAGGAATGCGCCTCTGTCCCTGGGTAATATAAACTATCCCTGCCACAATAACCACAAAAGATGCCGCCAGAAGAAGAATCCTGAAGATGCCTATCTCATGTTCTGCTGGGTTAACCGAGAAGGTAAAGTTGGAAAGTATCTGAGAGAAGGCCCAGGGTAGACGATCCACTATTCCCACCATAATAACCAACGATATCCCGCTCCCTATACCATGCTCATCTATTTGTTCACCTATCCACATCAAGGACATGGTCCCCGTGGTTAATAAAAGCGAGGCCATTAACTGAAAACTTATTCCCTGGAGATACACCGGTACCACTGGCACATTGCTTATCTCAATAGTATAAAGGGTACGGGTTAAAATAAAAGCCTGAAAGAAACACAGCCCCACCGTGGCCATTCTGGTGTACTGGTTAATCTTCTTCCTCCCTACCTCTCCTTCTTTATGGAGACGTTCCAGGGAGGGGACAACTCCCACCAGTAGTTGAAATATAATAGAGGCGCTTATATAAGGCATTACCCCCAGTCCAAAAATAGCCCCTGAAGTCATAGCCCCGCCTGCGAACAGGTCTACTAGACCCAAAAGTTGGCCTACGCCAGTGTGGGATATCTGCTGAAAGTAACCTCTCAAAACCCCTGTATCTATCCCAGGTATAGGGATGTATACCCCTACCCTGCAAAGGGCAATGAGGCCAAGTGTAATTAATATTTTTTGCCGCAGTTCAGGAATATTATAGATATTCTTGAATTTGTCTAGCATGGAATAACCTTAGCCTCTCCACCAGCGGCTACTATCTTATGGATGGCCCCCTGGCTAAACCTGTGTGCATGAATGATTATGGGCCCTTTTAGCTCTCCCTTACCTAGCACCTTTACCTTTTTTCCCCCACCATTAATAAGCCCGGCCTTTTGAAGAACCTCAGGAGTTATTTCCTTTTCTTTAAGCCCTGCCAAGGCTTCTACATTTATAACTTCGTATTCCTTCTTAAAAACGTTATGGAATCCCCTTTTAGGGATGCGCCTCACCAAAGGCATTTGCCCACCCTCAAAGTATAGGCCTGTTTCCGCACCAGAGCGGGATCCTGCCCCTTTTGTTCCACGACCGCTGGTCTTTCCATGACCTGAACCAAGTCCACAACCCAGCCTCTTTTTCCTCTTCCTTTTTAACCCTGCCGCCTTAACGTCTTGCAGATTCATACTGCTTTTGCCTCTCTGAGAGAATTTATCTCCTCTGTAGACCTCAGCTCCTTCAACCCTTCCAGGGTGGCCTTTACTACATTTATCGGATTTCTAGAATCATAACATTTAGTCAATATATTCCTTACGCCTGCTAATTCCAGGACAGCCCGTGCAGCAGCCCCTGACTTGATACCCGTTCCAGGGCCGGCTGGCCTCATAAATATCCGGCTTGCACAATAACGCCCCCAGACTTCATGGGGTATAGTATCTCCTTTGAGTCGAACTTCTACCATATTCTTTCTGGCATCTTTAGCGGCCTTAGCTACAGCGCTTGGCACTTCTCTGGCCTTACCAAAGCCGTAACCTACCCTACCATTACCATCCCCCGCCACCACAAGGGCACTAAAACTCAGGCTTTTACCGCCCTTGGTTACAGCAATGCAACGGTTTATGGACACCACAACATCCTCTATTGCGGCCGCTCTTTCTTGTATTGCTTCCTCTGCCAAGAGTATATCCCCTCCTAATATTTCAAGTTTGCCGCCCTGGCCGCATCCGCCAGGACCTTCACCCTTCCGTGAAATTTATATCCTTCTCTATCAAAGACCACCTTATTTATCCCTAACTTCTTGGCCTCCTCTGCTATCTTTTGGCCCACCAATTCGGCCGCCTTTTTGTTACCCCCGTAAGAAATTTTCTCCTTTATATCAGGAGAAAGGGTGGAGGCTGCGGCTAAAGTCCTTCCCTGCACATCGTCTATTAACTGGCAGTAGATATGCTTAAGGCTTCTGTAGACACACAGTCTAGGACGCTCTTTTGTGCCAAACACTTTTTGGCGTACTCTAAGGTGCCTAATATGTCTTTTCCGCCATTTTTCCTTTTGTAGGTCCATGCCTTACGTCGCTCCACCTGCAAAGGCCTTACCAGCCTTCTTTCTTATTACCTCGTCCTTATACCTTATACCTTTTCCTTTGTAAGGTTCTACTTTTCTTACAGACCTCACTGTAGCCGCAAACTGCCCTACCAGTTGTTTGTCGACCCCCTTTATAATAAAGCGAGCAGGGTTTGTGGGTTGAGTTATCTCCACTTTTATCCCCTGCGGGATAGTTAGATGAACAGGATTCATATACCCTACAGAAAGAACGAGGTCTTTACCTTGTACCTTGGCGCTGTAGCCAAGACCATGGATCTCCATTTCCTTGGAAAAACCTTTAACTACTCCTTCCACTGCATTGAAGGCCAGGGTGCGACTGAGACCCCATAGCGCCTCTCGCTTTGGTTCCTCTTCAGCTACATTAACTTGTAGTAGCCTGCTGGATTGATCAAATTCAAATTTCACAGAGGGATGGAATTTTTGCAACAATTCTCCCAGAGGCCCTTTTACCTTAAGGGTTCCTTCTTCTATTTTAAGTTCTACCGTCTTAGGTATAGCAATTAGTAATCTTCCAATCCTGGACATCGCTCTTCCTACCAGACCTTACATATAAATTGACCACCAACGCCTGCTTTTCTACACTCCTTGTCACTCAAGACACCTTTGTCGGTGGAGTAAATAGCAACACCTATTCCCCCCAACACTGGTTTTATTTCCTCTAACTTTTTATATATATTTCTTCCTGGCTTGCTCTCTCTGGAGAGACCATGGATGACTGGCTCTTTTTGTGACCCATACTTTAGGTACACCTTGAGGATTCCCTGCTTACCATCTTCAATCTCTTTGTATTCCTTTATAAAACCCTCCTCTTTTAACACATTGCTAACACCCGTTTTTAGTGTGGAGCGAGGGATTTCCACACTATCCTTATTTCTCATAATAGCGTTTCTGATACGTGTGAGCATATCAGCTATAGGGTCTGTCATAAACTCCTCCTACCAGCTGGCCTTTTTTACCCCTGGGATCTCTCCCTTGGAGGCGAGATTTCTAAAACATATCCTGCAAATATGAAACTTTCTGTAATATGCTCTGGGCCGCCCACAGAGTTTACAGCGATTGCGCTGTCTAGACCTATACTTGGGAGGCCTATTGGCCTTTTCTATCATTGCCTTTCTTGCCATATTAATTATTATTCTCTAAAAGGTGCTCCTAAAAGACGAAGAAGTTCTTTAGATTCTCCCTTATTCTTAGCGGTTGTTACTATGGTAATATCCATCCCCTGTGTAAATTCAACATCTTCTATGCTTATCTCGGGGAAGATAACTTGCTCATTTATCCCGAGGGTATAATTACCCCTTTCATCAAAACTATTAGGGGAAAGGCCCCTGAAGTCTCTTACCCTGGGGAGTGCAATGCTGAAAAGTCTGTCAAGGAACTCATACATCCTACGTCCTCTTAGCGTAACCTTACACCCTATTGGGTTATCTTTTCGGAGCTTAAATCCTGCCACAGACTTCTTGGCCTTAGTAACCACCGGCTTTTGTCCAGCAATAATACTAAGGTGCCTCTGTGCATCCTCCAGCCTCTTCCTATTCTCCAGTGCCTTGCCTACCCCCATATTTACCACCACTTTCATGAGCTTGGGCACTGCCATCGGATTTTTGTACCCAAATCTCTCTTTTAGCTCCGGGAGCACTTTTTCCTTGTAAAGTTCCAGCAGCCTCGCCACGTCTTATCTCTCCACAGGGGCGGCAATAGGTTTATCACACTTGACACATACCCTAATCTTTGTAGCCCCTTCTCCCAACTTATTACGGGTTCTTACCCCTTTACCGTTTCTTTTACAATCCTTGTTCTGGCAGATTACTAGTACCTTTGAGGCATTAATAGGTGCTTCTTTCTGTATTCTACCACCCTGAGGGTTCTTTGGACTGGGGCGAATATGCCTCCAAACATAATTAACCCCTTCCACTATTATTTGCCCCTTTTTGGGCATCACTGAAAGTACTTTTCCTGCTTTTCCCCGGTAGTTCCCCGCTAGCACCTCAACGGTATCATTCCTTACTATATGCATCCTAAACCACCTCTGGAGCCAGGGATAATATCTTGGTGAAGTTCTTCTGTCTAAGTTCTCGAGCTACTGCTCCAAATATCCTGGTACCCCGGGGGTTACCGTCATCATCAATAAGAACCACTGCATTCTTGTCAAATCTTACGTAAGAGCCGTCCTCTCTGGGTATGCTGCGTTTAGTCCTTACTACTACCCCTTTTACCACTTCTCCCTTCTTTACCTCACCCCCAGGAACGGCCTTTTTTACGGCAGCAACTACAACGTCTCCCACAGAGGCATATCTCTTGGCAGAGCCTCCTAACACTTTTATACACATCACCTTTTTGGCCCCTGTATTATCAGCCACATCCAACCTGGTAAACTCCATTATCATCCTAAGCAGCCTCCTCCAGGATGCGCACTAGTCGCCAGTGTTTGGTCTTGCTGAGAGGCCGGGTCTCCATTATTTCTACTTTGTCACCTACCTTGGCCTTATTCTCCTCATCATGGGCCTTATAAACAGTTACTCTCTTCACATACTTCCCATAAAGGGGATGTTTTACTAGCTTCTCTACTTTAACAGTTATGGTCTTGTTCATCTTATTACTACTAACTATCCCTACTACCCACTTCTTTTGTCCTCTTTTTTCCATTTTTACTAAGTCTTCTTTTGATAAAGTTCTTTATTTATCCCCAGTTCCGTTTCCCTTAGCAGGGTTTTTACCCTGGCTATTTCTTTCCTGCTCTTCTTGTACTGAGCAGAGTTTTTTAATTCACCCACCTGCCACTGTATCCTCAGGTTCAATAGTTCCCTTTTGAAACCCTCCAGCTCTTGTAGCAGTTCTTCTCGGGACTTTCCTCTTAGTTCAGAAAGCTTCATTTATCTAGGCCCTTCTGGTTACCATTCTAACTTTCACAGAAAGTTTATGAGCTACGCGATTAAAGGCCTGCCTGGCGCTGTCTTCCGGTACCCCTGCAAGCTCATAAAGGATTGTGCCAGGCTTTACCACCGCGGCCCAAAACTCAGGCTCACCTTTTCCCTTGCCCATCCTGGTTTCTACTGGTTTAGCAGTCACAGACTTATGGGGGAAGACCCTGATGTAAAGCCTCCCTGATTTCCCCAGAAAATGGCTACTAGCTATCCTGCCTGCTTCTAACTCCTCTGCACTTACCCATCCTGATTCCAAACTCTGGAGTCCGTACTCCCCTATAGCCAAGGTATTGCCCCGCGTCGCCTTACCTTTAATACGCCCTCTTTGGCTCTTCCTGAACTTAACCCTTTTGGGCATTAGCCGCATGGGTAGCCTCCTTTACAGGTTTTTCTCCAGTATACACCCAGACTTTTATACCAATAGTACCATAGGTTGTAATAGCCTCACTAAAACCATAATCAATATTCGCCTTGAGCGTGTGCAGGGGTATTTTCCCTTGGATGACTGACTCCGTTCTGGCTATTTCCGCCCCAGCAAGTCTACCGGATATCTGTATTTTTATTCCCCCAGCCCTGGCCTGCATAGTCGTATCGGCAGCCCTCTTTAAGATCCTCCGAAAGGCTGCCCTTTTTTGTAACTGCTCGGCTATGCCTTCAGCAATCAGTTGGGCTTTCAACTCTGGAGAGTTTACCTCCTTAATCTTTATGTTAATCTGCCGTCCCGTAATTTGTTCAAGCTCTTCTTTAAGTTTGTCTATACCTGCCCCCTTGCGGCCTATTATGAGTCCGGGACGGGCTGTATTCAGGATTACTTCTGCCTCCTCCCTAGTCCTATCAATCTCTACTATAGGGATGCCTGCAAAGCCATAGTTCTTCTTAATGTGCTTTCTTATCATCTGGTCTTCTACCAGTAGTGAGCCAAAATTCTTTTTGTTGGCATACCACTGAGAGCGCCAATTCTCAGTTATCCCAAGTCTCAACCCTATAGGACATACTTTCTGGCCCATACCTTTATCCTTTTTCCTTTCCCTCATCTGAGAGGACCACGGTAATGTGGCTAGTCCTCTTTATTAATGGAGCCCACATGCCTCTTGGCCTGGCCCAGTGCCATTTTCTCACGGGTCCACCATCTATCCTAGCTTCTACCACCCTCAGGGCATCAGGGTCTACCTCCGTATTCTCCTCAGCACTGGCCAGTGCCGCCCTAAGAGTCTTATCAATCATGGCAGCCGCCCTCTTATGATTGAACCTTAATATCTCAAGGGCATCATTTACCGTCTTACCTCTAATAAGGTCTATCACCAGTCTAGCCTTTCTGGGAGATATCTTGGCATACTTATGTATAGAACTTACACGCATACCTTATGTCCCCGGAGCTCTTATTTCCTTCTTCTTTACGCCGCCATGTCCCCTGAAAATACGGGTAAGGGAAAACTCCCCTAACTTGTGCCCTACCATATCCTCAATTACAAAGAGTTTATTAAATGTCTTGCCATTATGGACCAAGAAGGTGTGTCCTACAAAGTCTGGAATAATAGTGCAAGCCCTAGCCCAGGTACGTATTGGTTCCCTGTTCCCGGTCTCCTTTTGCTTCATGACCTTCTTCAGGAGCCTTTCATCTACATATGGTCCCTTCTTTACAGAACGTCCCACTTCTTATTTTTGCCTCCTGCGAAGAATAAACTTGTTAGAAACAGCCCTCCTTTTTCGTGTCTTTCCTCCTTTGGAAAGCACACCCGTACGGGAACAGGGAGGACGTCCTCCGTGGGCCCTTCCCTCGCCTCCTCCCATGGGATGGGATACAGGGTTCATGGCAACCCCACGGACATGAGGCCTCTTCCCCATGTGCCTTCTCCTTCCAGCTTTCCCGAAGGTAACATTGATGTGGTCCAGGTTGCCCAACTGACCGATTGTTGCCCTGCAATTCTCATGTATCTTACGGATTTCCCCTGATGGGAGCACCACGTGGGCATATCCACCCTCTTTGGCAAGGATCCTGGCCACACCACCTGCTGACCTGACAAGTACACCTCCATGTCCGGCTTGCAGCTCTATATTGTGTATCTCCATCCCTAGCGGAATATTTTTTAAGAGCATAGCGTTTCCTACTTTGGGCTCCACTTGTTCCCCAGACATCACAGTATCGCCTACTTTCAATCCCACCGGGGCTAAAATATATCGTTTCTCCCCATCCATATAGTGAAGGAGGGCAATAAAGGCAGAGCGGTTTGGATCATACTCAATGGATGCTACCCTAGCTGGAACATTGTTCTTGTCTCGCTTAAAGTCCATTACCCTGTAAAGACGCTTCTCCCCTCCTCCACGATGTCGGGCTGTATAATTACCCGCATTATTCCTTCCCCCTGACTTTGGAAGGGGTTCCAGCAGGGCCTTTTCTGGCTCTTCTTTTGTAATCTCAGAAAAATCTAAGACGCTGGCAAAGCGTCTTCCGGAAGAAGTAGGTTTATAATATTTTACCATTTCTCTAGTATCCCAAATCTATAGTGTTACCTTCCACTAGGGTCACAATCGCCTTTTTCCAGGTATGGATCTTCAAAGGACCGTATCGAGTCCTTCGGGGTTTACCTCTCTTATTCGTAGTCCTCACCTTGAGGACCTTTACATTGAAAAATCTCTCTATGGCCTGCTTTATTTGTATCTTGTTGGCCCTTTCGTCCACCTCAAAGTGATAGGCGCGTTGTTTATCTCTGTCGGTGACGCTTTTTTCAGTATGCAAAGGTTTTTTGATTATTTGATAGGCGTCCATGGTTACTGTAGACCAGCGAGCTGATCCCTTGTTATAAGGAGTGTCTTTCTTTTTAGAACCTCGTAGGCATTCAATTGAGAGGCGGGCATAAGAGCCATTCCAGGAATATTCCTAATGGACTTCCAGAGGGTCTGGTTATCATCATCCCTGGCCACCACCAGGCAGCTTCCATCGATGCCCAGGGTCTTCAGGATTTGGGCCATTGCCTTGGTGCTGGGGCTATCCAATCTTAAACTATCTACCACTTTAACCTCTCTATCAAGGAGTTTACCCAACAGGGCGGAACGAAGGGCCTCTCTTCTAGCCTTTTTCGGTATCTGATAGTAATAGTCCCTGGGCTTAGGACCAAATACCACTCCCCCCTTCCTCCACAAAGGAGAGCGTATCGTTCCAGCCCTTGCCCTGCCTGTATGCTTCTGTGCCCAGGGCTTTCTGCCGGAGCCGTGGACCTCTGCCTTGGTCTTTGTACAGGCAGTACCCACCCTCTGGTTAGCCTCATACATAAGAACTGCCTCCTTGAGAAGGGCCTTCTTTACTTCTCCCCCCAGGCGTTCTTCTTCCATAGAGACCTTATCTACCTCTTTCCCCTGGCTGTTATATACTGCCAACTCTATCACGCTTTTTATTCCTTTACGCTTTTCCTTATAATAACAAAGCTTCCCTCGGCCCCGGGCACCGCTCCCTTAATCATGAGGAGGTTTCTCTGGGCATCTATTTTTACTACATCAATGTTCTGGACAGTTACCCTCTCCATGCCCATATGCCCTGACATGCGTTTGCCCTTCCATACCCTCGCTGGGTCTGTGTTGGAGCCGATTGAGCCTGGGGCCCTATGCCTTGTAGAGCCATGGGTAGCTGGCCCACCGACAAAACCCCACCTCTTCATTACCCCTTGAAAACCCTTTCCCTTGCTCAACCCTGTGATATCTACCTTCTTTGTGTCTGTAAAGACTTCCACTCCTATGGCCTGTCCAGGCTGGAAGGGTGGGCTGTTTGAGTAAGGTATCTCTCGGATAAACCGCTTGGGGGTTGTTGAGGCCTTCTGAGTATGTCCTATCTCAGGCTTTGGGGTATTCTTTTCCTTCTTATCTTCAAGGCCCAATTGCAGGGAAGAGTAGCCGTCCTTCTCCTGTGTCTTCACCTGTAGGACATAGCATGGCCCTGCTTGCAAAACAGTGACCGGCACTAACTTACCGTCCTCTTGAAAGAGCTGGGTCATGCCGATTTTCTTCCCCAGTATCCCGCTAATCATCCAAAACTCTCCAATTTATACCTTAATTTTTATCTCTATCCCTGCCGGCATGTTTAGCCTGTTCAGGGCATCTACTGTTTTAGCAGTAGGTTCTAAGATATCTATCAGCCGCTTGTGCGTGCGAATTTCAAACTGCTCTCTAGATTTCTTATCCACATGAGGAGACCTGAGGACCGTGTACCTCTCTATCCTTGTAGGAAGTGGTATAGGCCCAAAGACCTTAGCCCCCGTCCTTTTGGCTGTCTCCACTATCTCTGCGGCGGCCTGGTCTAGCACCGTGTGGTCATAGGCCTCCATCCTTATCCTTATCTTTTGATCAATTACCATTACTCACCTGGTAAAAATTCCCAAAAACTTAGAGTTTATCACATTTTATTTTTTTGTCAACGACTAATCTGTTTGTACACAGAGTTCTTTAGGGACAGCCCTGTACTCATAGGGCTCCATGATATAGCTACCCCTCCCACTGGTGAGAGACCTCAAAACAGTGGCATAACCAAACATCTCTGCCAGGGGTACAAGACCTCTGATAATTCGAACTCCACTCCTGATGTCAAGCTCCAGGATATCGGCCCTGCGGCTGTTAAGGTCTCCTAGAACATCACCCAGGTTGGCTTCTGGTACAGATACCTCTACCTTCATTATTGGCTCTAGCAGCACTGAGCCAGCTTCCTGTACAGCATGGGTAACGGCCCTGGCTGCTGCAGTATAAAAGGCAAGGTCTGAGGAATCCACAGGATGATGTGAGCCATCTTTGAGTGTGGCCTTGATATTAATCAATGGATATCCCCCAAGAACACCTCCCTGGGTAGTCTCTCTTACGCCCGCTTCTACCGACTTAATGTAATTCTTGGGGATAGCCCCTCCCTTTATTTCATCCTCAAAAATGACTGGATGGGCATCCTTGCAAGGCTCAAACTGAATCACAACATGACCGTACTGCCCATGGCCCCCGGTCTGCTGAATAAACTTTTCCTCTATTAGCACTGCCCTTGACAGGGTCTCCTTATAGGCCACCCTTGGCGAGCCTACGTTGGCGTCCACCTTGTATTCACTGAGCATTCGGTTTTTCAGTACCTCAAGATGGAGCTCACCCATACCAGCTATTAAGAGCTGCCCGGTCTCCTCATTCACCTTGACGTTAAAGGTGGGGTCTTCCTTCTTCAGTTTATTCAGGGCATATATAAGTTTTTCTTTTTCGGCTTGTGTCTTAGGTTCTATAGCCATAGAAATGACCGTTTCTGGGAAGTGGACAGGCTCCAGCAAGATCGGATGCTGCCTTTCACAAAGCGTATCTCCTGTAACCGTATCCTTCAGGCCAATAGCAGCTACGATGTCTCCGGCTACAGCCTCTTCGACCTGCTCCCTGGTGTTGGCATGCATCTTGTAAAGTCTGCTCACTAACTCTACTTTCTTTTTTCGGGAATTAAAGACCCTCTGTCCTGAACGCAGTCGCCCAGAGTAGATTCTCAAGTATGTAAGGTCGCCGTGTTTATCAGTCATAATTTTAAAGGCAAGGGCAGCCAGAGGTTCTTCCTCAGAGGCTTTTTTGACTATTTCCTCTTCTTTCTCAGGATGGGCACCTTTTACAGGGGGTATATCCAATGGCGAAGGAAGGTAGTCACACACTGCGTCTAGCAGCATTTGAACCCCCTTGTGTTTCAAGGCTGAGCCGCAAAGTACAGGGACTATCCTTGTACTAATCGTGGCCTCATGGATAGCCTTCTTAATATCTTCCTCTCCAATAGGCTCCTCCCTTAGGTACATCTCCATAAACCAATCTACCTCTTCTGCCACCTTCTCCACTAGCTCCTCACGTATCTTCCTGGCCAGTGGTAAATCCTCAGATGGAATATCTATCTCCTTATATTTTGTACCTAGCCCTTCCCCTTCGTATACCCAGGCCTTCATCCGTACCAGGTCTATGCAGCCCTTGAAACTTTGTTCTCTCCCCAGAGGAATTTGTATTGGGACGGGTTTTGCTCCCAACTTCTCCTTAATCTCCGCAACTACTTTAAAGAAGTCTGAGCCCACTCTGTCCAGTTTGTTGACAAAAGCTAACCTTGGTACATTGTATCTGTCAGCTTGACGCCAAACGGTTTCCGATTGTGCCTCTACCCCCCCTACCCCACAAAATACGCAAATGGCCCCGTCTAGAACCCTCAAGGACCTCTCAACCTCTGCCGTAAAATCTACGTGACCTGGGGTATCAATAAGATTTATCTGGAAATCCTTCCACGAGCAGGAGGTGGCAGCTGCAGTGATGGTTATTCCCCTTTTCTGCTCCTCCTCCATCCAGTCCAGGGTAGCAGTGCCCTCATCCACCTCGCCCATCTTGTAGGCCCTTCCTGTATAATAAAGTATCCTCTCACTTAGGGTGGTCTTCCCCGCGTCTATGTGAGCAGCTATTCCAATATTCCGTAATTTTTCTAAAGGTTTCTTCTCCACGTTACTCCTTACCTTACCATGTAAAGTGGGCGAAGGCCTTATTGGCCTCAGCCATCTTGTGTGTATTTTCTCTCTTTGTATAAGCGGCGCCTTGTCTTTTATAAGCATCCATAAGTTCATCGGCCAGTTTCTGATACATTGGACGCCCCTTTTTTGCCTTGGCAGCCTGAATTACCCATCTTAAGGCCAGGGAAAGCTGTCTTTTTCTTGGAACCTCTACAGGAACCTGGTAGGTGGCACCACCAATGCGCCGCGAACGTACCTCCACCAAGGGTCTTACATTATTTACCGCAGTTTCTAATACCTCTAGAGGTTCTTTATCTGGCAAACGCTTCTTAACCACGTTCAAGGCACTGTATAATATCTTTTCCGCTAAACTCTTCTTCCCTTTTCTCATTAGATTATTGATGAACTTAGAGACGAGTTTACTCCCGTGCACCACATCGGGTTTAAGAAAGACCTCTGTACTTCTATATTCTAAAGCCATACAATTTTGCTCCTTTACTTGGGACTCTTAGCACCGTACTTGGAGCGGCTTCTCCTCCTGCCCTCCACTCCGGCTGAGTCCAAGGTACCTCGGATTATGTGATACTTTATACCCGGAAGGTCTCTCACCCTACCACCCCTTACGAGGACAATGGAATGTTCCTGCAGGTTGTGGCCTTCTCCAGGAATGTAAGCAGTAATTTCTCTTCCATTTGAAAGCCTAACCCTTGCTACCTTTCTCAAGGCAGAGTTGGGTTTTTTGGGCGTCCTTGTCATAACCTGGAGACATACACCCCTTTTTTGGGGACAGCTTTCAAGGTCAGGACTCTTACTCTTTTTTCTTACTTTTTCTCTTCCCTTTCGTACTAATTGGTTTATTGTAGGCATAAAGGGGGCTTTTTACTCCTTTCTAAGTTTAGGTTATTAACTAGACTCCTTTGGAGACTCCAGTTCTACCTTCCTAACCTCCAGGCCTGTAAAACCCTTAAAACCTGTACCGGCAGGTACTAGGTGGCCGAGGATAACGTTTTCCTTAAGACCCTGGAGGTTGTCCTTCTGTCCTCTCAGGGCAGCTAAAGCAAGGACTTTGGTAGTCTCCTGGAAACTGGCTGCGGAGATAAAACTCTCTGACTGCAGTGCAGCCTTGGTGATGCCCATAAGCAGTGGTTTGGCTGTGGCAGGTTTACCCTTAAGTTCCTTTACTCTTTTGTTCTCTTCCTTAAATTTAAACTTGTCGATTATCTGCCCTGGCAGGAAAGTGCTACTACCGGGTTCATCTACTTTCACCTTCCTAAGCATCTGGCTAATAATAATCTCTATGTGTTTGTCGTCTATAGGGACATTCTGAGAACGGTAGACGTTCTGTACCTCTTTTAACATGTACTGCTGTAATTCTTCTTCTCCAGATATACGCAGAACGTCCTGAAGTACAAGAGGTCCCTCCACCAGTGGGTCGCCAGCTTTTACCCGATCTCCCCTGTGGACTTTAAGGTGTTTTCCCCTGGGGACGAGGTGTTCTTTTTGAACGCCGGAGACCTCATCTGTAACGATTATAGTCCTTTTACCCCTCCTCTTTTCTCCCAGCTCCACCATACCATCTATTTCGCTAATTACGGCTGGGTCTTTCGGTTTTCTGGCCTCAAAGATTTCCGTCACCCTGGGTAGACCACCAGTAATATCCTCCGTGCGTGCTATTTCTCTGGGGGTCTTTGCCAGCAGTGTTCCTGGGTTTACTTCTTCCCCTTCTTCTACCTCTATATAGGCCTTTTCCGGTATGGGATAAGCGCTGACTATCTTCCCGGAAGAGTCCTCTATGATAACCTGCGGGTGGAAATCTCCTTTGTGTTCTATAATGACCTTCCTGGTAATCTTTGCCGCAGTATCTATCTCTGTATGCATGGTCTTGCCTTCCAGGATGTCCTCAAAGCGTATAATGCCCTTGAACTCCGCCAGGATTGGAGTCATATGAGGATCCCACTTGGCCAGTAGATGCTGAGCACCTATCTTTTCACCGTTGTTTACAACTATGGCAGTACCCATAGGTACTAAATATTTATCTATAAGTCTTTTCTTTTCGTCCAGGATGTTGATCTCGCCGTTGCCCACAAGGGAGACTATCTGGCCCAGAGGATTTTTTACCACTTTAAGGTTGGGAGCATACTCTACTATTCCTGTCCTTCTTGACCTGAGTTCAGACTCTTCCACAGAACGAGCAGCCGTACCACCTATATGGAATGTCCTCATGGTGAGCTGAGTACCTGGCTCTCCTATAGATTGTGCCCCAATTATACCCACGGCCGTGCCATCTTCCACTAGCTCACCCCTTGAAGGATCCATCCCGTAGCACATGCTGCATACACCCAAAGGCATCTCGCAAGCAAGGGGGGAGCGGACCCTTATCTTGTCTATGCCCAAAGCCTCTATTCTTTTGGCCTTCTCCTCTGTAATCAACTCGTTCTCTCTAACTATAACTTCATCCCTTACTAAGTCCACTATCGGATTCCTGGCAACCCTTCCCGTGATGACTTTGCTCAGTGGCACTTCCACTTTGTCTCCCCTGTAAATAGCGCTTTTGGATGTGCCACCCAGCGTCCCGCAATCTCTCCCAGTAACCACCACGTTCTGGGCCACATCTGCCAGTTTTCTAGTGAGATAGCCACTATCTGCTGTCTTAAGGGCAGTATCTGCCAGTCCCTTTCTAGCACCATGGGTGGAGCTAAAGTATTCTAGCACTCCTAACCCTTCCCTAAAGTTGGCCTTTATGGGCGTTTCTATGATACGTCCGGAAGGCTTGGCCATAAGGCCTCTCATGCCTGCCAGCTGGCGTATCTGCTGGTTACTTCCCCTGGCCCCAGAGTTTATCATGAGATATACAGGATTAAGGTGCGGCCTATCATCCCTTGTATCTGTCTCAAGCTCTTTTAGCATCTCCTCTGCAACTGTGTTAGTGGCATCGGTCCAGACATCGATGATCTGGTTGTAGCGTTCCCCCTCCGTGATGGCGGCTTTACGATAGTGCTTCTGGATCTTTTCTACCTCTGCCTCAGCCTTGGCTATGATCTGAGCCTTTTTCCTGGGCATCTTTAGGTCACTTATGGCCAGGGAGAGCCCCGCGTTCGTACATTCTTTGAAACCTAGTTCCTTGACGCTGTCCAATAGCTCAATGGTCGTTTCTCTTCCTAAGTTTTTGTAGCAATCTTGGATGATACGGTTCAGGCCTTTTTGGTCCAGATTATAATTATAAAAGGGTAATCCTTCAGGCAGGATGCCGTTAAATATAACCCTCCCTACGGTGGTCTTAAGCAGTCCATTGCTAGTCTCTTGGGGCCCTTCTTTGCCCATGACTGCTTTGCCTTCTTGTAGTCGAACTTCTATATGGGTGTGGATTTTTATCTTCTTTTCGCTATATGCCATGAATATCTCGTCAAAGGAGGTAAAGACCCTCCTGGGTTTCTCCAGTTCCTCATTTTCTATCCAGTGGGTAAGATAGGCGCAGCCCAAAACTATGTCCTGGGAAGGTGTAATAATGGGCTCTCCAGAGGCTGGGGAAAAGATGTTGTTTGTGGAGAGCATCAGGGTTACTGCCTCTATTTGAGCCTCATAGGAAAGTGGAAGGTGGACAGCCATCTGGTCGCCATCAAAGTCTGCATTAAAGCCCTTACACACTAATGGATGGAGCTTTATGGCATTACCTTCAACCAAGACGGGCTCAAAGGCCTGAATACCCATTCTGTGAAGGGTAGGAGCTCTGTTGAGAAGTACAGGGTGGTGGCGTACTACCTCTTCTAGTATGTCCCATACCACTTCTTCCTTTTTGGAGAGTATTCGTTTAGCGCTCTTTATTGTGTCGGCCAGACCTAGTTCTCTGAGTCTACGGATGATAAAGGGTTGAAAGAGTTCCAGGGCAATTTTTTTCGGCAGACCTACCTGGTGGAGTTTGAGCTCTGGGCCTACTACTATTACTGAGCGGGCAGAGTAGTCTACCCTCTTGCCCAGGAGGTTCTCTCTGAAGCGGCCCTGCTTTCCCTGAATCATGTCTGTGAGACTTTTTAGGGGCCTGTTGTTACTGCCTAAGACTGGGCGTTTGGAACGCTCGTTGTCAAAAAGTGAGTCTACAGCCTGCTGAAGCATCCTTTTTTCGTTACGGATGATGACCTCTGGGGCATTTAGCTCCATGAGCTTTTTCAGCCGGTTGTTACGGTTTATAATCCTTCTGTAGAGGTCGTTAAGGTCGCTGGTGGCAAAATTGCCGCTTTCCAGAAGCACTAAAGGCCTGAGGTCGGGCGGTATAACTGGAACGACCCTGAGGACTAACCACTCAGGTTTGTTCCCTGAGTCCCTCACCGCCTCTACCAGCTCCAGTCTACGAATAATCTCTCTTTGGCGCTGACGAGCTGACGTCTGGGCTAACTGTTCCCTAAGGTCTTTAGAGAGCTGCACAAGGTCTAGCTTCTTTAAAAGGGCCTCTATTGCCTCAGCTCCCATCCCAGCCTTGAAACTGTGTTCTCCATATTTTTCCTGGCAGTCCCGGTATTCTTCTTCGCTTAGAAGCTGATATTCTTTTAGAGGCGTGTTCCCGGGGTCTATGACCACGTAGTCCTGGAAGTAAATAACCTTTTCCAGGCTACTAGTCTTCATCCCCAGAAGGATGCCCAACCTGGAAGGCATGGCCTTAAAGAACCAGATGTGGACGGCTGGTGCAGCCAGGTTTATATGGCCCATCCGTTTTCTTCTCACCTTGGAATGGGTAATCTTTACCCCGCACCTGTCACATACTATGCCTTTGTGCTTAATCCCCTTATACTTGCCGCAGAAGCATTCCCAGTTTCTTTCCGGCCCAAAGATCCTCTCGCAAAAGAGTCCGTCTTTCTCCGGTCTATAGGTACGATAGTTGATTGTCTCTGGCTTCTTCACCTCTCCGTAAGACCAACTGCGGATGTCCTCGGGGGAGGCCAGGCGTATCCTTACTGCATCATACTCGTTTGCTTTTTCTAATATGTTTTCCATAAACTATACCTCACTAAAACTTCTTTTTCTCTAATTCCATATTAAGGCAGAGACCCTGCGTCTCTTTACATAGTACATCGAAGGAGGCCGGTATGCCTGCATCCAGGCAATTCTCTCCTTTGACCATGGCCTCATAAATTTTCGTTCTTCCCTCCACATCATCGCTCTTAACTGTCAGTAGCTCCTGGAGGTTGTAGGCAGCACCATAAGCCTCCAGGGCCCATACCTCCATCTCTCCAAACCTCTGCCCACCAAAACGGGCTTTTCCACCCAGGGGTTGTTGTGTGATGAGGGAGTAAGGGCCAGTGGCCCTGGCATGAACTTTGTCATCTACAAGGTGGTGCAGTTTCATCACATACATATAACCCACTGTTACTCTCTGCCCAAAGAGATCTCCTGTACGACCATCGCAGAGTGTAACCTTACCCTCTTCTGGGAGTCCGGCCTCTTTGAGGGTCTCTCTTATCTCTTCTTCGGAAGCCCCTACAAAAACAGGAGTGATAGCCCTGAATCCCAGGATTTTGGCTGCCCAACCCAGGTGGGTCTCCATAATCTGTCCTATGTTCATCCTGGAAGGTACCCCTAAAGGATTAAGCAAGATATCCACTGGGGTGCCATCTTCCAAGAAGGGCATATCTTCTTCTGGAAGAATCTTGGCAATTACTCCTTTGTTTCCATGCCTGCCCGCCATCTTGTCTCCTACAGAGAGCTTTCTTTTTATGGCAAGGGATACTTTGGCTACTTCCAAGACACCGCTTGGCAGTTCGTCTCCCCTCTTAAGATTGTTTATCTTCCTGTCCCTCTCGTCCTTAAGTGACTCTATCTTCCTGAGGAAAGGTTGGCAAAGGTCTATTGCCTGCTCCCTCTTCTTGTTGGTGCTAAAGGCAATATTTTCTACATTGAAAGTCTCCTCCATCTCCAGCACCTGTTTTATCTGCATGCCTGCCTTGACTTTAAACTCTTGGTGGGTCTGGCTATCTACTAAGGGTTCACCTATTTCTTTTTGCAGGGCATGAAGCATAGCAGCAAACTCATGGGCTACTTCTTTACTGTAATGGGTTTCGAGCCTGTTTATTTCTTGATTTATCCTATTTCTTTCTTCTTCGGATAAATAGGCCCTGCGCGAAAATCTCTGGGTACTTGTTACTATTCCTTCTACCCCTGAGGGTACTTCAAAAGACTCATTTCTAACATCTTCTCCAGCCCGCCCAAAGATAGCATAGAGGAGTTTCTCCTCCGGAGATAGTTCACTACGACTCTTGGGCGCTATCTTTCCCACTAAGATGTCCCCTGGCCTAACCTTTGTGCCCTCCAGGACTATGCCGTGCTCGTCAAGGTTCTTCAAGGCTTTTTCTGATACATTAGGTATATCCCTGGTAAACTCCTCTTTGCCTAATTTGGTTTCTCTGACCTCCACCTCAAACTCTTCAATGTGGACAGAGGTGAAATAATCCTCCTTAAGGAGTCTTTCGCTTATCACGATAGCGTCTTCAAAGTTGTACCCATCCCAGGCCAGGAAGGCCACCAGGACATTTCTTCCTAGGCTCAGTTCGCCATCACAGGTTGCAGCCCCATCTGCCAGGATATCCCCTTTATTGACTTTCTGGCCCTCTGAAACTACAGGTTTCTGATTAAGGCATGTACGTTCATTAAGCCCTACAAATTTTCTCAGTTGGTAAACATCCCTATCGTTTACGATAATTGTATCGCCTGTTACTTTTGTAACTGTACCTGGATTTTCGGCCTTCAAGGTCATACTGGAGTTTTTGGCCACCACTTTTTCCATTCCGGTGCAGATTATGGCTGGTTCCGTTTTAAGGAGAGGTACTGCCTGACGTTGCATGTTGGAACCCATAAGTGCGCGGTTAGCATCGCTGTGTTCTAGGAATGGAATAAGGCTGGCTGAAACCCCAACAAGCTGTCTGGGAGAGACGTCTACAAAATCCACTTCTTTGGAGTTCACTATCTGGAAGTCTCCATTTTGTCTGACAAGTACCTTCTCATATAACCCGCGACCGTCAAGGCTAACTAATGCGTCCGCCGGCGCCAACCTCTTACCTTCTTCCTCATCTGCCCTGAGATTTTGTATCTCCCCGGTGGGCTTTCCATCTTTTACCCTCTGGTAAGGGGTGACCAGAAAGCCATACTCGTCCACAGTGGCAAAAATACTTAAGGAGGCTATAAGTCCTATGTTTGTGCCTTCTGGCGTTTCAATGGGGCATATCCTTCCGTAGTGGGATACGTGTACGTCTCTGACTTCAAACCCAGCCCTCTTTCGGTTCAGTCCTCCGGGGCCTAAGGCGCTAAGGCGCCTCTCGTGGGTAAGCTGGGAGAGGGGGTTGGTTTGGTCAAGTACCTGGGAGAGCTCTCCCCTACTGAAGAAGTAATCTATGGTGGACATAATTGTCTTGGTGTTGATCAGGGCCCTCGGGGTAAGTTGTTCTACATCCTTACCACTCATCCTCTCCTGAACAGTTCTGCGAAGCTTCAAGAAGCCCCTGCGAAGTTCCTCACTCACTAGTTCGTCTATACACCTTAACCTCCTGTTCCCCAGGTGGTCTATATCATCTACAACCCCTTCTCCTTTTCTCAATTTTATTAAGTACCTGATTGCATTTACTATGTCTTCCTTCTGAAGGGTCATCTCTGAATCTGGAACCTCCCGGGAGAGTTTCCTATTTAGACGGAACCTGCCCACCGACCCAAGGCGATATCTGCTGGGGTCAAAAAATTTCTCATAAAAGAGTTGTTTGGCCTTATCTAGCTGTGGAGGGTTGCCTGGGCGGAAGCGGGCATAAAGTTTCCTGAGCGACTCTTCGTGGCTCTTTGTTTTGTCTTCGTCTAGAGAATTTAGGATTATGGGGTCGTCTACTTTTTTTATAATTTCTGTCGCTTTTAGGTCTAGCTTACTCAGTGCATCAATTGTCTCGTCCGTGAGGAGAGCGCCTGCCTTTAGGATTACCTCACCTGTCTTGGGGTCAAAGACCGCCTGCGCAAAATAACTCCCTTTTAGTTTGGATAAGGCAGTCAAGTTAACAGTTTCTGTATCATAGAAGAGCCGTAGTATGTCCTCGTCACTAGAGAACTCTTCTGCCATGGCCCTAAGAAAACATGTGGCAGGAAAGCGTCCACTCTGATCTATACGAACATGCAGGGTATCTTTTTTACTTACCTCTATCTCCACCCAGCTACCTCTTTCTGGGATTATTCGGCAAGAATGAAGCCTTTTCTCTGCACAAACTTCTTCAAGGAAGTCCACACCAGCGGAGCGATGGAGTTGAATAACAACAACCCTCTCCTTACCATTGATGATGAACTCGCCTCCGCCTATCATTATCGGCATTTCTCCTACATAGACTTCTTCCTCCACACTTTCCTGCTTTTCCCTGTTGGTTAACCTTAAACGAAGCCTTAGGGGTCTACCGTAAGTGAGTCTTAACTGCTTGCACTCCTCTGGGGTGTATCTGGCCTTTCCCAACTCATACTTTATATACTCAAGTACGAGTTTTTCGTCATAACTTTTTATAGGAAAAATCTCCTTTAGAATGGCCTCCAACCCCTTTTCCTTTCGCCTTGAGGCGGGAACATCAATCTGGAGGAAGTTCCTGTAGGCGTCCGTCTGTATCTGGGTGAGGTTGGGAACCTCGACAACCTCGGTAACTTTGCTGTAATCTCTTATTTGCATTGCTTGTTTAGATTTTACCATAAAAACTTCGTCCTTACTTAATCTCTACTGTGGCCCCAGCCTCCTCTAATTCCTTCTTGATTTTAGCAGCTTCTTCCTTGCTAACACCTTCTTTTAGGGTTTTTGGGGAAGCATCCACCAGTTCTTTGGCCTCTTTTAGTCCAAGGGTAGTATGTGCCCTCACTACCTTGATAACCTGAATCTTGTTGGCCCCTGCTGCCTTTAGGATGATGTCAAAACTTGTCTTCTCTTCGACTGGGGCTGCTGCCGCCGCTGCGGGTGCTCCCATGGCAGGCATAGCTACTGGAGCAGCCGCCATGGCTGTTACACCAAAACGCTCCTCAAAGGCCTTCACCAACTGTGAAGCCTCTAATAAGCTTAGCCCACTAACCAGGTCCAATATCTGATCTATCTTAGCTGAGGTGGTTTCTTTTGCCGTCTCAGTAGTCATTTTTATCCTCCTGTAGTGCTTGTACTTTCTTTTTCTTTTTTATTCTTAAAGGCCTCTATGACGCCTCTCAGGTTGTACAGAGGAGCGCTTAGAGTCCTGGCCAATAGACTCAAAGGAGACTGTAGAAGCGTGACCATCTGTGTATAGAGCACAGGTTTCGATGGTAGTTTGGATAGTGTCTCCACTTCGGGATAGGAAACTATTCTGCCCTCTATCACTCCTCCCTTAACCTTTAAGGAAGGCATCTTCTTTGACCATTCTACTAAAGTCTTTGCTAGCACCACTGGGTCTATCGGCCCAATTACTATAGCAGAAGGCCCTTCAAGGAGATTTTTCATGTCCGTTAAGCTTATTTCCTCAAAGGCTAAAGAGGCCAACGTATTTTTTACTACCTCCATGTGAATGTTTTTTGTCCTGAGGTCTTTTCTTAGCTCGTTAGTCTCCAGAGACTTTATGCCTTGATAACCCACTACAAGGCAGTTCCTGGTACCCTGATACCTCTGAACAAGTTCTTTTACTATTAAATTGTTTACCGTGCTTACCATGTTTTTAAACGGCTAATTTTATACTTGGACTTATAGTAGCAGACAAAAACACACCCTGGGCGAAGTTTCCCTTAGCTGATGGTGGTTTGGAGGCCAGCAGGTGGGATATAAAAGCATTTATATTTTCTTCCAGGTCTTCAGTCTTGAAGGAGACTTTCCCTACTAGGGCATGTACATTTCCTCCTGCATCACTCCTGTATTCAATTTTACCTGCTTTAAACTCCTTCACGGCTGTTTCTACATCTTCAGTTACAGTTCCTGATTTTGGAGAGGGCATCTTTCCCTGTGGACCGAGTATCCTTCCCAGCTTTCCAATCTGGCGCATCATGTCAGGAGTAGCTATAGCCACATCAAAATCCATCCATCCACCTTCTATCTTTTTTATAAGTTCTTCTGCGCCTGCCTCTATGGCACCGGCCTTAAGGGCCTTTTCGGCTCTTTCTCCAGTGGTAAAAACCATTACTCTTAGTTCCTTTCCAACCCCTTTAGGCAATGAGAAGGCGTCCCTTACCATCTGGTCTGAGCGTTTGGGATCTATGCCCAACTTAATGGAAAGCTCTACGCTCTGGTCAAACCTTGCAGGTGGGAAGCTCTTTAGTATTTTCACTGCTTCTTTTATGGAGTATTCCTTTTTGCTATCGTACAGCTTTTTGCTCTCAGTATATCTCTTGCTTCTGGTAGCCATAGCTAATCTCCAACTATTAACCCCATGCTCCTAGCCGTTCCTTCTATCAGTTTCGCTGCCTCCTGGAGGTCTTTAGTGTTAAGGTCCCGAAGCTTAGTCTTGGCTATTTCTAAGACCTGTTGTTTCGTGACCTTTCCCACCTTATCCTTGTTAGGAACTCCTGAACCCTTTGCTATCTCAGCTGCCTGTTTTAGGAGCACGGAGGCCGGGGGTGACTTTAGTACAAAATCAAAAGTCTTGTCTTTATATATAGTTATTTCTACCGGTGTTATAACACCGGGGTTATTTTTGGTCTTCTCGTTAAATTTAGAGACAAAGAAACCAATATTTACCCCATGCTGACCGAGGGCAGGCCCTACAGGAGGGGCCGGCGTAGCCTGGCCGGCTGGTATTTGAAGTTTTACCTTCGCCAATACTTCCTTAGCCATTACACTGACTCCACCTGCCAGTATTCCAGTTCCACTGGTGTGGCCCTTCCAAAGATAGTTAGAATTACCCTTACCCTTCCCGTGCCTTCCATAATCTCCTCCACTGCACCTTCAAAGTTTTCAAATGGACCTTCCTTAATCCTGACCTTTTCGCCTTCTTTAAAGTGTATTTTAGCCTTGGGCCTTTCCTCTCCCTTTTCCACTTCAGCTAGGATCTTTTCCACCTCATAAGGAGCCATTGGTACCGGTCTAGTGCGCTCTCCTCCCAAAAAATCCCCTGCCCCAGGGGTCTCTCTTATAAGAAATAAGACCTCTGGAGGCATATTACCCTGTTCATCCACTTCTACTTCTGCCATTACGTAGCCTGGATAAACCTTTCTTTCAGAGACCCTCTTCTTTCCTCCTTTAATCTCAGAGACCTTTTCTGTAGGAACAAGAACCTTGGAGACCTTATTTTCCAAACCTCTGACTTTTATACACTCTTCGAGGGTTCTTCTTACCTTCTCCTCTTTGTTACTCTGAACTCGTAACACAAACCACTTCTTCATATTTATAGAGAGCAAAAATATTCCTGATATTTTGTGGGTTCTTAGAGACCTTAAATTGATGTATGTTTCAAGTAATATCCTAGTAATAGCCTTATAAGGAATGTCCTTTTCTCTAAGATATTAACCTTCGTCTGGAGCTGAACATCTGAACATCATCATATAAAGCCTATTAACTTCATAACCCTTGTTATTACCCAATCAACCGCAAAGATGTAAATACCTAGGATAATTACTGAAACTATTACTACTACTGTAGAGCCTGTAAGTTCCTCTCTAGTAGGCCAGGAGACTTTTTGAAGCTCTCCCTGTGTTTCTATTAGAAACTCTACCGTCTTCTTGCTAGTGTTATCTAGTGTCTTTACTCCTGTCTCTAGGCCAATGGTCGTCGCAGCCACAAGGAACGCACTGAGGGTAAAAAACACTAAAGAACTTAAAAGCCCCCAGGTAAATGGAACATCTACCAGTGGCACTCTGGCGCCAGGATACAACTCAGGCAGCTCTATCAAACTCCCATATAAGCTGTGAGCAGCCATCAGGGCCAGGATTCCTAAACCTGCCCCTAGAGAAACTCTAGCATAAACCCCTTGATTTTTTTTGTATATCTCTAGAGCCATTCCTGGCCAAATCTTTAATGGCAGGTCCGGAGGGACTCGAACCCCCAACACCCGGATTTGGAGTCCGGTGCTCTACCATTGGAGCTACGGACCTATCCTTCCTATTTTTTGTGTTCCTTGTGAACTGTGTGTTTTCTACAGTAACGACAATACTTTTTAAGCTCTAGCTTTCCTGTAGCCCTTGCCTTCTTTGTACTCCGATAGTTTCTACCAGAACACTCAGAACAGACTAGTGTTATAGCTTCCCGTACCATTTACTTTTTACTTAAGTACCTTGGTAACTACCCCAGCCCCTACGGTATGACCACCTTCCCTGATAGCAAACCTCAGGTTCTCTTCCATAGCTACAGGGTTAATAAGTTCTATACTTGGCCTTACATTATCTCCAGGCATTACCATGTCCGTTCCAGGTGGAAGCTTTGCTACCCCGGTCACGTCAGTAGTCCTGAAATAAAACTGAGGCCTATATCCTGTGAAAAAGGGTGTGTGTCTGCCTCCCTCTTCCTTCGTCAGAATATAAACCTCCGCCTCGAACTCTGTATGGGGTGTGATGCTTCCTGGGGCCGCTAGAACCTGACCTCTTTCAAGTTGTTCCTTTTCTACCCCTCTGAGGAGCACTCCTACGTTGTCTCCGGCCTGTCCTTCCTCCAGGGTCTTATTAAACATTTCCACCCCGGTCACCACTGTCTTTCTTATCTCATGGGTGAGGCCCACTATTTCTACTTCATCTCCAACCCTTACTTTGCCTCTCTCCACTCTTCCCGTAGCCACGGTGCCTCTACCCTTTATGCTGAAAACGTCCTCTATAGACATAAGGAAGGGTTTTTCTATCTCCCTTACAGGAATGGGCACGTAGTTATCAACGGCGTCCATAAGCTTCCAGATAGCCCCACATTTAGCGCACTCCCTCTTGGCACAGCCACAGTTCATGGCCTCGAGAGCCGAACCCTTAATCACTGGTATCTCGTCTCCTGGGAACTTGTACTTCTTTAACAGTTCTCTAACCTCCATCTCCACCAAATCCTGCAGCTCCGTGTCCTCAAGGGCGTCTATCTTGTTCATAAATACTACTATTGCAGGTACGCCTACCTGACGAGCCAATAGGATGTGTTCCCTGGTCTGGGGCATGGGTCCATCCGGAGCGCTAACCACCAGGATAGCCCCATCCATCTGGGCGGCACCTGTAATCATATTCTTTATATAGTCTGCATGCCCAGGGCAGTCCACATGGGCATAATGCCTCTTTTCCGTCTCATACTCAACATGGGAGATTGCAATAGTTATACCCCTTTCCTTCTCCTCAGGGGCGTTGTCAATAGTATCAAAAGCTCTCTCCTTGGCCAGTCCCGCTTTTGCAAGAACATGAGTTATCACCGAAGTCAACGTAGTTTTCCCATGGTCTATGTGGCCTATAGTGCCCACATTTACGTGAGTCTTCGTTCTCTTAAATACTTCCTTTGCCATATCAACCCTCTCCTTAAATTTAAATCTGCGACCCGCCTATGAGCTGGAGCTGCTGATGGGATTTGAACCCATGACCTCGTCCTTACCAAGGACGCGCTCTACCCCTGAGCCACAGCAGCATTGAATATATTATATCATATAGTGACAAAACAAAAATTATACCAATTAAAAAGAATTTGTCAAGAGAGCGGGCGATGGGAATCGAACCCACATGGCTAGCTTGGAAGGCTAGGGCTCTACCATTGAGCTACGCCCGCAACTTTGAACTCTTGAACCTTTGAACTTTTAAACCTTTATTAATGGTGGGGAGAGGAGGATTCGAACCTCCGAAGGACTTCGCCAACAGATTTACAGTCTGTCCCCTTTGGCCACTCGGGAATCTCCCCTCTTTTTATCCTTTTTGGACAGACCGCGCCTCGTGGAGCTAGCGGCGGGACTTGAACCCACAACCTGCTGTTTACAAAACAGCTGCTCTACCCTTGAGCTACGCTAGCTTCAAACTCATTATTATAAAAATATTTTTGCCTTTTGCAAGGCCAAAAAAGGTATTCTTATCTTCCCCTTTTATCTGATATTATATTACCTGAACACTATGAAATACATCCTATCTATTATATCTGTATTGCTACTCTGTGTTGAGTCACGGGCTGAAGTAACGACCCACTTTTCTCCCCAACGTGGGGTAAAAAACGAACTCCTCAGCCACATCCAGGAAGCCAAAACCTCTATAGATATTGCCGCCTTTCAGTTCACCTCCGGTGACTTTGCAGAGGCACTTCTCATTGCAAGAAGTAGGGGGGTCAGGGTAAGAATCCTACTCGACTATCGGGAGGCCCAAAGACCTACCTCCTTAGTCCCCTTCCTCAGAGAACAAAGTTTGGAAATAAAACTTGTCCAGGGGAGAATGGGAGGCCAGATGCATCATACTTTTATAATATTCGACAACAAAAAGGTTTTTACAGGCTCTTACTCACTAACTGAGTATGCAGAGAAATTCAACTACGAAAATGCCCTTTTTCTGGACGAACCACAATTGGTCGCTAAGTACGAGAGTCGCTTTAATGAGCTCTTCGGAGAACCTCTTGCAGAAAGACCTACGCCATCCGCCTCAGGCGGATTACCGCCCAAAGAAGAAAAAAAGTACTTCATTGGCCTATCCCTCCACCAGGTAGAACAAGGTCTCTCAGAAGAATCCACTCCCACCGCTAGAGATACCTTATGGAAACATTGCCAGGGTATGTACATCAGAGGAGAGGGCAAAATTATTTACATCTATCCAGACCTCACCAGGCTCACGCTCAGCGACCAGGGAATTATGGTTGAATTAGCCATTGAAGGCAGCCTTCCACCACTTAAAGAGGGCCAAAGAATAAATTATACAGGCAGACTAATAGAAAGACCTTCAAAAGATAAGACCTTTATTCTAGACAGGGGAACTTTACTAATATATTGATGCCTCTGAAAAAGGTTATGAATACCACCGATTTTCCCCCCTCCCTTGAGGGGAGGGGGTAGGGGGAGGGTGAGCGGCCCATTCACTTAAGTCGAAATAACAAAGGCAAATATGTAGTGATAATGATAAATCACCCCCACCTTCGCCACAAAAATTGGCGAATCCGCAATCAGCGGACCCCGCACAGATAAGGTGCGATGCGAATCCGCCTATCTTTTTGGCGGACTTCCCTCCCCCATCAAGGGGGAGGGATTAGTGTGGTAGACATCGTATGTATAAGACTTTTGCAGAAGTCTCAGATTGCGAATAACATCCATTTTGCATATAAATACGCCGGCACCTATATATTGTTTTTCTGCCTTTTTGCCAGGGAGAACGAAAATGAGAAGACTAATATTTATACCATACGCAGTCTTAATGCTTGCCTTCACTACTTACTATAGTTTTGTCATTGAGGCCGCCGTGGAGGATGCACAAGCCTGCCTTGCTCAGGGAAATGCCTATTTTGCCAAAGGGGACTATGACCGCGCCATCTCTTTTTATAGCAAGGCCCTGGAGATTAACCCAAGGTATTCTGAGGCCTACAACAATCGGGGGGGTGCCTATAATGGCAAAGGCCAGTACGACCAGGCCGTCTCCGATTTCAACAAGGCACTAGAGATTAACCCGAAATTAGCAGAGGCCTACTACAATCGGGGGCTTGCCTATCAGCACAAGGGCCAGTACGACCAGGCCATCTCTGATCATAACAAGGCACTGGAGATTAACCCAAGATATGCTGTGGCCTACAACAATCGGGGGATTGCCTTTTATGGCAAAGGCCAGCATGACCAGGCCATCTCTGATTACAATTCAGGCGGATTATTAGCTAATCCTTACGCTTCAGTACAATTAGGGCCTAATCTTCTGGCTAATCCAGGATTTGAAAGTGGTTTTAATGGATGGTCTTTTTTACATCAAAATTATTTTTCAATAGACAGTTCCGTTGTTTTGAACGGTTCTTACAGCCTTAGGCTAGCCGACTGTAACATACCTGACCCGAATAGTCCTGACCCTGGTTATCAGACCAAACGGGCCTGGCAAAGTTTTTTCCTTACAGAAGGAAAGCGTTATAGGATAGGGTGCTGGATAAAACTAGAGGGGGTAGGGCAGACTGTTCCTAATTCTGGAATAAGGATTAGCTTGATGCGTTCTTCTCCTCCCCCCTGGCCTAATAATAACCTTGCAATTAACGTCCTGGGTGCTACACAACTTTTCACTGGTACTCAGGATTGGTTTAACATAGAGAAAAGGCACTGTGTGGTAAATCAGACTAATACATACGACGTTAGAATTGACCCTCACGGGAACCCTGATGGGATAATGTGGTTTGATGATTTCTACCTACAAGAGGAACTTCCTTAAGGCGCTAGAGATTAACCCAAAAGATGCTGTGGCCTACACCAACCGAGGAACTGCCTATTATGACAAAGGCCAGTACGACCAGGCCGTCTCCGATTTCAACAAGGCACTAGAGATTAACCCGAAATTAGCAGAGGCCTACTACAATCGGGGGCTTGCCTATCAGCACAAGGGCCAGTACGACCA
>JAHFOV010000067.1:383-14125 GCA_023261505.1 Planctomycetota bacterium | reverse complement strand
AGTTACCACGACCCTAGCTTCAAAGGCAAAGGGCCGAGTACGCCGAGCCAGACCGCCTGGGCAATTTTGGGACTGCTGGCCGCTGGCGAAGTGGACTCTCCAGAGGTGGAAAATGGCATAGATTACCTCCTCCGCACCCAAAGGCCAGACGGCACATGGCATGAGAATGAATTCACCGCCACAGGCTTCCCCAGGTTTTTTTATCTGGAATACCACGAATATAGGAACTATTTCCCTCTGATGGCCATGAGCCGGTATAGAAACCTAAGATGTAGGAAAAGAAAAGAAGAGTTGTCGTTAACGGATACAAAACCACTCTAATAGAATGTAACCTTTTGAAGTAATGTTTTAAAAGACAGCCTGTACCGCATAATCATAACTAATGAAAAAGGTCCCCTCTTTTCAGAGACTTAACATTCTCATTAATCTATGGGTAACGGTACTTTTAATTGCTGTCATTCTTAATGGAACGCAAGGACAAGTCTATGCAGGAGAGAAAGGGGACGGTTATGTTATTCTGGTCCGCTGTGCCGACCCAAGAATCAATGATGCCTGTATGCAGCTTTTGAACCCTGAGGAGCAAGCTGCCGTCATATCCAATACCGGTAGCATTAAGTATTTTTTATTGGAAGACAAACTTCCAGACCTTTACGAACAGGTCCGCCTCCTGGTTCACAAATTTGGTGTTAAAAAATTAATCCTTACCAATCATACCCACTGCGGGTTCTATAAGAGATTATCTTTAGGTAACGAGGCGGAGTTGGCCGACCTGAGGGCTGTAAAGAGGAAACTCTTTGGGACCTTTCCCGAGGTAGAGATTAAAAGCTATCTCATTGATACTGAGACCTCTATATCAGTGCCCGTGGAATAACATTCAGAGGTTTTACTGCCTCATTTTTTCTCTTCCTTTTTCTCCACCTCTAATATTAGGCCCACTGTGAGGCTGCCACCCGTGTTCACCATCACCTCTTCCTTCTTGGCAAAGCCTTCTATGGGAGTGATGGCCTTTATTTTATAGCGGGCGGACAAGGTTAAGAGGGCCTCTTTAAAGGTATCTCTATAGCTTACCATGGTAAGCTTGCTTGCTTTTTCCTCCTCCAGGGCCCACTGCTTTGGAACTATCATCAAATGGGTTGGTGAGAGTTCTACCACTTCGTAATTTGCAGCGTTGGCACTACGTGTAAAAGAAAGAATGACTAACAGGGCTAGCAATGGAAAGGACATTCTCAGCATGATGTTGCCTCCTTTTATAAAGATAATTACGGTATGTGTAAGGGAATTATAGCGTACTGGAGGGGTTTAATCTACATTAAGATTGTTTGTTGGTGTGGTACTTAAGGGGAATAAAAACTCTACTCATCCAAAACTCCACCTGGCCATCTCCCACATGTCTGAGAGGGTCTGGACGCCTTCGGTTACTACGGTGGGTTCAAAGCCTGAGTGCATCATGCAGTTTTGACAGCGAGGGTCTTTCCCAGAGCGGTAATACTCCCAGTCGGTTTTCTCCATGAGTTCCTGGTAGGTCTTGTAGTGGGTATCAGTGATGCAGTAACAGGGACTTTTCCAGCCGAATGTATTCCGTGTAGGGTTACCCCATGGAGTACAACGTAACTGCCTTTCCCCCTTAAGGAATCTCAAGTAAATAGGGGTATTGAGAATCCTGAACCTTTTAGAGAGTTCGTATACGAATCCAAATTTTTCATTAACTTCCTCTTTACTGAGAAATACTGCATTAGTATTATCTTCAAAGCTAAAGCCCGGGGCGACTAGCATACCATCCACCCCAAGTTCTTCAAGGTAAGTAAAGAGTTCTTCTATTTCCTGAGGTTTGGTGTTTTTATATATAGTGGTATTGGTGCAGACCTTGAAACCCATCTTTTTTGCCAGGCGGATGGCCTTAGCAGCCTCCTCAAAGGCTCCGGGTTGTTCGACTATTGCGTCGTGTGTTGGAGCTAGACCATCAATGTGGACGTTTATGTTTAAGAAGGGATGGGGCTCTAGTCTGTCCAGAGTTTCTGCCAGGAGAAGCCCATTAGTGCAGAGATATATATAGCGGCCCATGTCTATCAGACCCTTGACTATCTTGTCCACTCTTGGATGCAACAAGGGTTCTCCGCCTGTAACAGTTACTACTGGTGCAGCGCATTCCTCGGCAGCCCCCAGGGCCTCTTCCACCGTCATAAAATCCTTGTTGTCCTTAAACTCCAGAATCCTACCGCAACCCTTGCAGGCGAGGTTACAGCGGTGGGTGAGTTCCAGCATAAGCACCAGGGGAAACTTCACCCTTCCGGCTATCCTATTTTTCAACAGGTAGCTGGTTAGGGTGGTACCTAATTTGACCGGGACTTTCATTTCTTTTCCATACCGAGCACAGTGCCTTCCGCTGGTGTAAGCGGCGTCTCGATTTCAGGAGTCTGCCAGGTCTTGGTCCTCATAGCGTTACCAGTGGCGCTAACACCATCTTCAGCATAAAATACGCCACGATAGAAGGTTCTTGTTATTGACTCTACAGCCACCCTTCTAATCCTCTCTACAACAAATTGGGGGCCGTCTATAGCATAGCGATTGACGTATTTCGTCCCAGGGATGAGGCCCTTCTCAAAGTGGTATATGGGGGCACCTAATAGTTTGTTTATATCCCCCAGGACGTCCTGTCCCCAATCTATGACCAGTTGGGCCCTGAGCAAGTTCCCCTCTGTATAAAAGTTGCCGAAGACAATCATGCTAAGCCCATCTGCCACACTAAACTGTCTTATCCTTAGTGCCCCAAGGAGTTGGGCAAAGCGTTTAGTAAAGACGTTATCTGGTATCTTGTAGTAGGTATCCTCAACGAGGTCAAAACTTGTGTTGAGTGGCCTTACCGGTTTACCTGGTATGGCGAGGTCCATAATGTCATCCGTTATCCTTACAGCCCTTTGGCCCATGACGCTAGCCGCGTCAGCAATTAGAAAATGTGTGTCGTAGGCATTGTCAATATTATGTCCAGTGTAGCCCATTTCCACTGGAGGCAGTTCACGCTCTACAGACAGTCCCCTATCGGTGTAGAATTGTACTAACTCTTCATGGGGTTTACCCTCCACAACCCCTTCGTAAATATTTTTGATACCCTTGCCGTCCATTTTATCAGGGTCGTATTTAGCCCCAACAATATCCATGACGGTGGGGACTATGTCTACAATCCTGTGGGGCTCGGTAAGGATAACTCCTTTCTTTATAGTTGGACCGGCTATAAGAATGGGTATCCTCATGCTCTCATAAAGTGGATAGCCATGGTCAGTAGCAAGCCTCGCATCTGTCTGGAAGCTCCAACCCTTCTTGGGTGTTACTGCAAAGTCCGGTGCATAGCGTTCCTCCAGGTTCTTTATGGAGCGATCCCAGACCCCAAAGTGGGCCATACATACTACTGCATCCGGGTAATCGGTGTTTTTTGTTGCTTCAAGCCACTCCTGGGAAAAATGGAACTCCTTACACCATTGGATGGAATCTTTTACATACATGACAAATCCAGGAGAGGTAAAGTATCCAAAGGGGTCTTCCGCTCCTTCGGCCGGCTCTTGGAAAGTGTTATTCCCCTGCTCATCCTGCTGAAAACCTGTAATGACCTGGTAACGGTACTCAAAGCTCCTTTTCCCCTGGTCTGTGGAACGCCTCTCTATGAGGGCCTCTTGTCCTTTGCTGTTCTTTATATAAACAGTATTTTCCGCCACCCTAGCAATTACCATATCTATGGGCCGCGAGGAAACAACACCTGGAAATTTATTTTCCTGAGAAAGGTCTACCTGTAATACCTTATCCAGGATGTTTACTGGTTTCTTTCCTGGATAGATTTCATAGTTGGTAAGGTCGTAATAACTGTTGAGTTTATTCCAGTTCCTGGAGTATTTAGACTTATATGGGAGATAGATAACGGCCGCTCCATAGCCCATATTAGCTACGGCCACGAAGTCCTCTTTTGGTTTATCAATGTGCTCCCTATGGAGGGCCTCGTCATGCTCTACATATCTCACATTAAAGCCAAGGCCACTATCTGCATCAAGCACTCCGTCTCCATCCACATCTTTTATGCTCTTATAGAAAAAGTCGTTGATTATATCAAAGGACTGGTTGATAAAGTCTTTCCCTCCCACGTGACCATGGTCGGCGTAGAGCACCAAATAGGTCTTATCAAAGACACCTGTCTGTTTTAGCTTCCCAATCATATCTCCAATATACCTGTCAATAAGGTATAGTTTCTTCCTGGCCGCTCCGAACTGTCCCCTTGCGGACTCGTGGCATTGCTCATCTACCCCTGGAAGCCACACATACATTACCCTATTTTTCCTTTTTATCACCTCCTCCAGGGCGTACCCGGTATTAATTTGGTCAAATTTGTGCCTTACCTCATGGATTCCTAGATAACGGACCTTGTTATCCAACATATCTTGGTAGAAAAGGGGCGGATGCTCATACAAAACTGGTAACGCACTGTTAGCGTAAGATATTTCTGAATCATTCATATAATCGTAAATAGCCTTAAGGGGTACCGACCTGTGCACAGGGTCTACCAAGTCACCTACCCACCCAGGCTCGAAGCGTCTTGCAGAGCTGAGAGGACCGTAGGGGGTAAAGAAGTGCTTCACTCTGACAAAATACCTGTCCAGGAAGACATCTGACTTTATCCCTGTTAAATCATTAAAACACCCCGTGAGGAAACAGGCGCTGCTGGTAAAGGTGGTGCTGGGAAAGACGGTAAAGGAATTTACGACATCCACACCGTTGTCAAAGAAATACTTCTTTATATTGGGCAGGTATCCCTTAAAGGCCATTTCCTTCATGACATCGTATCTAACGCCGTCCAGATAGAAGATAATAACCCTTGCGTCTTTTATCGTGGGGGTGGGCTGTCCGGTTGGAGCGGGCACAGTCTCAATAACTCCACGGGTGTCCCACGTCAAGAGTTCCTTTGGAAGTTCTTTAAAGAGTTCTACCTTTGCCTGGAAATGACCCTTATTGTCTGAGGCATCAAAGTCATTTATTCCAAAGTATAGAGTGCCTGTTTGAATGGACTTTATGACTGAATTGCGTCCTACCAGGAAGGGTTCCCCCTCCTCTCCGACCTTACCTATAAGGGCATAGCAAGGGGCAGGACCAGCCTCAGCAGCAGGCAGCGGGAAATTCTTTTCTTTTACTTTTTCGTCGTAATTGTAGGTCCCTTCTGGTCCCACCTCATAATCATAATTCCTCCCTACATATGACCATCCATACTTTTCTACCTTTCCCTCGGCAGCGATGTGGATGTACTGGTCAGCCTCTACCGCTATACCAGTGTTGGTCCACTGTTTGTTACCCGGTACCTTAATGGTCCCTTGTGCTACCGCCCCTGGCGAGCTAGCACTCTCCTGGCGGGTGGACGTGCCTATGCAACTAAAAAGATTACATAGAACCAAAAATATCACCACCGAGAGATAAAACCTTTTCATTTCATCCTCCGCTTTTTATTATCAAAATCACTCAATCTCGTACCGCCCTTACTATTTTTCATAAAAACCTTTCAAATAGCAGCAAATAGGTAATTAACGGCAAGCTTTTTAGCACAAATTGTACTAAAATGCAAGTCCATTAAAACTTTTAATAAAAGTTTTAAACTGAAATGTAGGGCTTTTTACAAAAAACCAGTAGAAATGTATTGAAAAAATATAAATAATCTGTTTGATTAAGAACCTTTGCCAAAGGCGAATCTATCCGCCTCAGCCAGGACTCGATATAAAATTTCGTAAAAATAAAGAAAGAAGAAAATTGCTAGGACTAATCTTTGCATTACCCATTGAGATGGCCGCCCTCAAGACCCTTTTAGCGGGGGCAGGTTCCAAACAAGTAGGGGCACATTGCAATGTACCCCCCCCAGAGGAGAACGGGTTGCTATTCTTCCCGGGTTCCCTGGAAGGGTGCCCAGTGGTGCTCACTGCATCTGGAATAGGCCCTGAAAGGGCAGAAAAAGCTACCAGGAAACTTTTAGAACTCTTTAGCATAAAAACAATTCTATCCCTGGGCTATGCAGGAGCCTTGAGGCCTGGCGCGAAAACAGGGGAGTTGGTTATAGTTCGCAATGTCTTACATGAGAAGTGCAGAATTCGGAACGCGGAGGGCGGAATGCGGAACTCCGCATCCGCAACTCCGCATTCCGCATACATGCCGTCGGGTCGGACTATGGAAGCGGCCCTGGCTACCTACCCCTGCCACCATGCACTAATAACACTTGCCCAAAAGGTGGCAGAGGAGGAGGCAAAAAACTTCAAAACGCATCTGGGTGATCTCCTGACAGTGGAAGAACCCATAAATAGACCTGAAGACAAACACCAGGCAGGACTATTAACTGGAACGCTTGCAGTGGATATGGAGAGTGCAGGGGTAGCGGTAGCAGCCAGAGAGGCCCATATCCCTTTCATGGCCTTGAAGGTTATACTGGATGAAGTGGATGAGGAGCTAAAAGGAACTGAATTGGTTGATGGGGAGGGGAGAGTAAGGCTTTTAAAGACTCTTGTCTATCTACTGTGCCATCCCTGGGATATAATACGTTTTATAAGATTAAACAGTCAGGCCGAAAGGGCCGCAAGGGAGCTCACGCGTTTTCTTCTTATTCTTGTAAAAAAGCTAAACGAAGTACAGATAATCCCTCTAAATCCACCTTTACTAAAGGGGGAATGAGGGGGAATGTAACACAAAAGAGGGACATATGGCCAAAGAGCTTAAAGATGTAAAGGTAGGGGTAGTGATGGGCAGCGCCTCGGATATGGAAACTATGACGGAGGCCGTTGAGGTTTTAAAGGAGTTTCAAGTTGGCTTCTATGTGGACATAGTTTCAGCTCACAGGTCACCTGAACTGGCCCGTGCTTACGCCCTAGATGCACAAAAGAAGGGCTATGAGATAATCATCGCCGGGGCAGGTGGTGCGGCTGCATTGCCAGGGTTCATTGCCTCTCTTACTACGTTGCCTATAATAGGCGTACCGGTGGCAGGCAATTTCCTGGGGGGCGAAGATGCCCTTTACTCTATGGTGCAGATGCCCGGGGGTGTACCAGTGGCAATTGCCGGTATTGGTAAGGTAGGGGCCAAAAATGCTGCCCTCCTTGCGGTGGAAATCCTTGCAATAAAGGATCCCCAGCTTACGGAAAAACTGCGTCAATATAAGGCAAGATTGGCAAAGGATTTGGAGAAAATGGCAAAAGAGATAAAGAAAAGGTTCGCCAAAGGCGAATCTGCCTAAGGCATGACTTATGTTGAGACCAGCGAAGGAGCTAGGAAAGAAAGACACGTCCTGAGTGCAATGAAGGAGACATAATAGATGGCAATACCTACTATAGAGTGGGAAGGTGGAAAAGAAGGCAGGATGAAGATTATTGACCAAACCCTACTGCCTCAGGAGTTCAAATTCATATACTGTGACGACGTTCAAACAGTCTGGCAGGCCATAAAGGAGTTAAAGGTCAGGGGGGCTCCCGCCATTGGTATAGCCGCCGCTATGGGTACCTACGTTGGCGTAAAAGGGTTAAATACCAACAACTTTGAGGAGTTCTGGAAGAAATTGAAGGAAGTGACGGATTATCTCAGGACGTCAAGGCCCACTGCCGTCAATCTCTTTTGGGCCCTCCAGCGTATGGAATATGCGGCCCAGGCCTATTCCCATGAACCTGTGGAGACTATTAAGGAGATGCTCTTTGAGGAGGCAACGGAGATACTGGAAGAGGATAAGGACTCCTCCAGGGCCATAGGTCGTTTTGGGGCAGAGCTTATACCTAAAGGAAGCACAGTGATGACCTACTGTAATGCCGGTGGGCTTGCTACTGGGGGCTACGGAACGGCCCTGGCAGTGATATATGCTGCTCAGGAGGCTGGTAAGGATATAAAAGTCTATGCCTGTGAGACCCGCCCACTCCTTCAGGGAGCGAGGCTCACCAGTTGGGAGCTCCTCCACCACGGGCTGGACGTTACTCTTATATGTGATAATATGGTCGCCCATGTCATGGCAGAGGGAAGAGTTGATTTGGTAGTGGTGGGGGCAGATAGGATAGCGGTCAATGGAGACGCAGCTAATAAAATAGGCAGTTACGGGCTTTCCATTGTGGCTAAAGAACATGGCGTACCCTTCTATGTGGCCGCCCCTTTATCCACCTTTGACCTGAAAATACCTTCAGGAAGTCATATACCCATTGAAGAACGCTCTCCCCATGAGGTAACCACCTTTGGCGGTCAAAGGATAGCCCCTGAAGGGGTAAAAGTCTATAACCCTGCCTTTGATGTTATCCCCGCCCGCCTAATCACCGCCATCATCACCGAGAAAGGTGTCATAAAAAAGCCTAACCCCAACAGGGTGAGAAAGTTAGTGAAAGAAGAGTCCTACACTGTAGACCGTAAACAGTAGACAATAGTGACTAAGTATTAAGAATTCTGCTGCCTACTCCCTACTGTCTGCTCTTCTTGTCCACTTTTGTGGAAAGTGTTATTTTGGCACCTAAGTATTAACCATTTATTTCACAATAACTTATACCCCCCCCCATAAAACTGTCAACAAAAGTTGAAAAAATATTGATTTTTTCATTTTTTATATGTTTGTGTAATGCATACTAAGACTATGCCGCAAACTAAGATAAAACTTTTTTTATTTTGCACGTTTCTTTGGCACATTTCTAGCTAAATAATAACCACACCTCTTAGAAATACAATTTTTGAGGCAACAAGTAAGTTTGCAAACAGGTGGAATTTCTAAAAACTTAAATTTTGGCAGAACTTTTATGGAGGGACCAACATGAAGAACATGAAAGGATTAACAACTGTTATTGGTTTTCTAATCGCAAGCCTTTTTATATTGACCTTTCATAAACTGGCGTTTGCCGGTCCTATCGTTGGTCCTGTTTGGGTTGCGGATAATCCCGGCAATTTCGAAGCTTCTTTCGCCCACGGACCTTTTACCGGTAATGCTGTTCATGCTTTGGGGCCTTTCGTAGGGCCTAACGGTAACTGGGAGATTGTTAGTCTCAAGCTAACAGAAACCGCAAAAGCTCTTCCAAAGTTTCCTGGTGACGTTCTTGTAGTAGAGGGCGCGCTCCAGCACCTAATTGGTCCTCACAACCCATCCAACTCTGGTGGTGATGTCATACCTAACCCGAATATTTTTAATTTTGGGCCGCTCACAGTCGATGCCGGCAAAGCGGGTCCCCTTATACGACAGACCACCGCTCAGGGTACAATAGACCATCCGCTCCACCCACCACTTAAAGGCCAGCAAAAGGGCCCACACCACGATATATTCACAGCTACTTTGACAGCGAACCTTTTTAAAGGCCAGCCTCTTATAACCGGTTATGAAGTAAAATTGGAGGGAAAGCATCATACTCCAGAGCCATCCACCCTCATTCTGATTGGAATAGGGCTTGCGGGGTTAACTCGATACGGAAGAAAGAGGCTGCTTAAGAAGGTGTAGGGAACTTTTTGAAAAAAATGGCGCTGTAATTATCTAAAGGAAGCATCCCTGAATTCAAATTCGGTAGTCAGAATTAAGAATGGGTTTAGTAATTAATCCTGGCACATGCATTCTAAATTCTTAATTCTTTATTCTTAATTCTAAATTCTGAATTCTAACTTCTAACGTCTAACCTCTGGACTCAGAATGGAAAGTAATTGACAAGCAGTCTGCTACCTACTGCCCTGTCCCACCTGGCCTCCCCGGACCCGACCTGCTCAAATAATCAGCTAATGCGTTTAGGAGTTTCACAATGGGGTCATAAAAGAGTATCGATATTATAAGTATAACTATGGGCCAGGCTGTTATGTCCAACAAACGAATGATAAAGTCGCCATAGTCCTTGAACCTAATAGTGCCAAAGAGGTAATAAAAGAGGCCCAATACTAATATTAGTACAATGGCAATGCGTATGAGGGTCCCCTTCAGAGGTTTCAACAGGTCATAAAGAAAACTCATTTTTCTATAGATTCCTCCTTAAGAAACAAGAAAACATTTAGAAATCACGCAATCTCATCATATGTTCTTTTTATAGAATATCCTAACATAATTTTTAACCTCCCCGCAATCCCCTCCTTCGCAAGGAGGGGAAGGGGGTGGTAAATTTCCCTAAGGGTTGGAAGATTATACTAGAAAGACTTCCTAAAGAAAGTATCCATTCTAAAACGCCTCAGAATTTGCACAAAAAGTGCTTGTAAAGGGTCACCTTTCTCTGCTACTATTGTTAAAAGGGCGCCAAAGACGCAATTTTCGTAATCTTCTATAAGAAGTGAGTTTATGGAAAGTATCGTCAAAAAAATCCTGGCATTAAAGAATAGGCGCAGGGCGGTCATCCTCGCCCACAATTATCAGCGCGGAGAAGTTCAGGACATAGCAGACTTCACGGGAGACTCTTTGGGCCTTTCACAGCAGGCAGCAAGGACCGATGCCGAGGTAATTGTCTTTTGCGGTGTACACTTCATGGCGGAGACGGCCGCCATACTCTGCCCCAATAAAGTTGTACTAATGCCTGATGCCCAGGCCGGCTGCCCTATGGCCAATATGATTACAGCAGAAGACTTAAGGAAGAAAAAGGAAGAACTCCCTAACGCCAGGGTGGTCTGCTACGTCAACACGACAGCCACAGTAAAGGCAGAAAGCGATATCTGCTGCACCTCCAGTAATGCACAGAAGATTGTAGCCTCCATACCCCTGGAAGAGGAGATACTCTTTGTACCTGATAAAAGTCTGGGCGCATACGTATCTTCAAAGATAGGACGGAGGATGCACCTCTGGCCTGGCTATTGCCCCACCCACCACCGAATCCTTGCTCAGGACATAAAGAAGCGTAAAGAAGAGTGGCCAAGGGCAAGGGTAGTTGTCCATCCTGAATGTACCCCGGACGTTATTGCACTTGCGGACCATGTGGCAAGCACTACAGGAATCGCTAAACATTGTAGGGAGACCAGCACTAAAGAAATTATAGTAGGCACGGAGAACGGTATAATCCACCGCCTCAAAAAGGAGAGCCCTGAAAAGACCTTTATCCCTGCCACGCCGCAGGCCGTCTGCCCCAACATGAAGAAGAATACACTGGAAAAACTCCTCTGGTGTCTGGAGGACATGGAACCGCACATCACCGTCCCTGAATCAATAGCCTCAAGGGCCCGCCTGGCCATTGAAAGGATGCTGGAACTCTCAGAAGAACCAAGCCATGCTGTTAAGCCGTAAATGAATATAGTGGTAATATAAGGAGGAGTAGATTTAATTATGTCAAAGCCGAAAGTATCTTTCCCTATCGAAAAAAAGTGGTTAAAAAAATTGGAGACCCTTCACCTTGAGACCGAGGAAAAGAAGGCTCGCTTTCTTTCTAAAGCAATTAGAGCCTATCTGGAGGATATAGAGGAAGCAGAAATAGCCCTAAAGAGACTACGTGACCCAAAAGATAAAAGGGTATCTAAAGAGGAAATACGAAAAATTCTTGGGTTATAAGATAGAGTATAAGGCTAGTGTTGCCAAAGATATTAGGAGACTCCCGAAGGAAACTATTAAGAGATGTCTTGAGCTTATCGAAGAAAAACTAATAAATAATCCCTTCTTAGGAAAGCCACTTAAAGGGCAGTTTGAGGGCCTATGGAGCGTTAGAATAGGCGATTACAGAGTTATTTATACTATAGAAAAAGGAGCGGAAACTATTCTTATCCTCAGGATTTCCCATAGAAAAGAATCTTACCGAAACTAAATAGAAAATGGTCGCAGCTTTCCGGATTGACAAATGTATTCCGATACTAATGGTAAACTAGAAAATTTGAGAGGACTAATTCAGGAAATAGAAAGCGCTATTGTGGCCTTCTCCGGGGGCGCGGATAGCAGCCTGGTGGCCAAGCTCTGTTATGACGTACTGGGAGATAATGCCCTTGCGGTTACAGCCCGCTCCGAGACCTATCCTCGCTATGAATTAGAGCATGCCAAAAAGGTGGCCAGGGAGATTGGCATCACTCACCTCATTATAGACACCAAAGAGTTAGATATACCTGGCTTCAGTAGTAACCCTCCTAATAGATGCTACTTCTGCAAATCGGAGCTCTTTGAGAGACTAAAGGAACTGGCCCAAACGGAGGGTTATAAATACGTACTGGATGGGGCAAACGCTGACGACTTGCAAGATTATCGCCCGGGCTCTCAGGCCGCCCAGGAACTTGGGGTTAGGAGTCCGCTAAAGGAAGCAGGTCTTACCAAGGAAGAGGTCCGTAAGCTATCAAAAGAGTTGGGCCTCTCCACCTGGAATAAACCCTCCTACGCCTGCATGTCCAGTCGCTTTCCATACGGCCAGGAAATTACCCCAGAAAAACTACAGATGGTGGCCCAGGCGGAGGACTTCCTGCGGACCCTTGGCTTCCGCCACTTCAGGCTCCGCCATCATGAGTGGCAAGGGCCACTCCCGTCTGCCTCTACTATGTCTGGCGGTGCTGCCACCCTTTCTACACCAGGCGGTGCTACCGCCCGCCTGGAGGTGGCCCAAGAGGAAATTAAACTCGCAATAGAGAAACGAAATGAGATTGTCAAAAAATGCAAGGAGCTTGGCTACACTTACGTCACCCTGGACCTCCAGGGCTACCGTACAGGGAGCATGAATGAGGTGCTTGGAAGTAAACTCTAAATGTATTGGGCACTCGTGACAGCAGGCTTGTGTAGCGTCGGAGCTTGTCTCCGACGTTTGCTTTCTGAAAAACGTGCGAGACTAGCTCATACGCCACAGCTTTGTTATGCTGGTTATAAATGGAAGTACGTGCCTCAAGACACTTACTAGAACCATTTTATAAGGAGGTCGGTTATGGCATTCACGTGGGCTCTCTATTATCCTTGGATTGATATTAAAGACGAAGGCTGGCTGAAAAGTGCGATGCTTTATTGGGAAAAAATCCAAACAATCGTTCCTGCATCCATTGAGCAGCCTTATAGCGCGAGAACTGCAAATGAATTCTATGACGAAGGCTTGTTAGTACCGTTTCGTGTCAAACCCGGCATGCAAGAGGTTGAAGAATTGACAGACGACGTCTTGGATTACCTCAACTCCACAGAGGGTTTGGAAGTGCTTATGGGGAAGGAAATTTCAAAACATACTTACATTTATCCTGAAAAGCTGCCACAAGAGATAAGAGAGTTAGTAACGATTCACCCGGAAAAATTACCTTACGAAATTCAGCATAGGATACAAACCGATATTTCTTCCCGTGAAGGTGACTGGATCAATGTTGATGCACGTTTTGCAAAGTTCTATATGACCTTGTTGGCGACACATCTTGCAGAACACCTTGGCGTTGAGCTTCTAACCGATACAGCAACAAGCAATAGACTGTCTATCGCAGCTAAACTTGATGCACCTGTGCCCCGTCAAATGGGTCTAAGAGGATGTCCGGAATGCGGGTCACTTACTTGGGGGTATTCATGCTGTCCAGGATGTGGATTTAGCTATAGATATCGAGAATTTAGACATCGTCCCAGGGTTCCTTTTCCTCTAGCTCAAGGACTTTTAGCGGATCTAGTATTGGAACGGATTAAAGTTGACCCCGATACTTCGGTAGAAGAAATATTGAGATTTAGAAAGAACCATTCAGATGAATTAGGACGCTTCAGAACAAAGATTGATGAGCTTACTAGAGCCATTTCAAACGATCAGCCCCTTGAAGCACTTCGTCAGCAAGTTAATGACATTTATGTCAATGAGGTAACACCAGCCTTCAATTCTTTGAAAGAAGCACTAACA
>JAHFOV010000067.1:0-373 GCA_023261505.1 Planctomycetota bacterium | reverse complement strand
ATTAGGTGGGCAACGGAAAATTTCTTGAAGATAGCATTTTACTTTCCTAGAACATCTGGCGCTCTAGCGTTACTTGGCTTGTCTGTTCCTGTAGCACTTTTTGCCGGGGCTGGTGTTTCAGTGACAGCCTCAGCCATCCTATATAACCAAAGCAAAGCCGAGATATTAAGGCAGAATCCATTCTCATATCTATTGGCGGTGGAGAGAGCATTTCACTAGTTGGTTAGGAAACCGTGCGAGCAAGCTCGCACGCTACATTCGTAGCCCGGAGACATTTAGCCTTGGCCTACAAAGACCTTTCTGAATTCGTACAGCGACTGGAAGACCTCGGCCAGCTAAAGAGGATTAGCGTAGAAGTAGACCCTGAACCGGA
>JAHFOV010000066.1 GCA_023261505.1 Planctomycetota bacterium | reverse complement strand
TAAAATAACGGCAGCAGACAGGCAATAAAAAAATTAGCTTTGTGGTTGAAGACTCTTGACTATATGCTCCGCCACCCTTTCGCCCAGGGCGGCGATGCTCATGGCGGGGTTGGCGCCTACTGACGTAGGAATGATGGAGCTGTCGGCTACGTAGAGGTTCCCGTAACCAAATACCCTTCCGTAAACGTCCACAACACCTTCCTCTTTACTGCCTCCAATGGCGCAGCCACCGAGCAGGTGTACCGAGTAAATCCTGTCTGCGGCTATCCACCAGGGGTTTCCCATAAATTTACCTTTGATGCCCTGGGTAAGCTTTAAGATGGTATTCTCTATTTCGTAATAGAGGGGTATTGATTTTTCGGCGTTCCAATTTACATTTATGCGGCCCTCTGCGTCTAGATCCATTATTCCATCAGCGGCATCAATACCCATTATCAAATATACCAGCATTCGCTCGTCCGATGTTAGCTCCATCAATCTTAGTATTTCTGATATGGGCTTACTCATTTTGCTTTCCCATCCTACAAAAGCCTTAATCTTTTCAATAACTTGTCTTGTAGTGCCATAGTCCGGGAATGTGTTTCTGAGATAAGACCTTAACATATTGGGGAATCCACCTTCTTCAATAATAAATCGTTGGCCGTTTTGCCCCGCGCTGAAATTTAGCATGCCGGTTATGGTGGGACCTACAGAGAATTTGCTCATTTGGTCTGTATAAGTGGCAAAGCTTGCGAAGTCGCCATTCCCTGAGAAGTAGTGGCCCAGCTTTTCACTGAGATTAGGTAAGGTTGGTCCCGTTTTGAACTTGCCTCGTTTATATCCGTATTTACAGCGTAATAGAACCTCCGTAGAGCCGAGACTTCCCGCGGAGAGTATAACCCTTTTAGCGGTGACAGTGTCGTCGTAGTTCCACCGTAGGTTAGTAAAGTGGATTTTGTATCCTTCAGGGGAAGGTTCAAGGTATCTAACAATGCACTGCGAGTATACCTCTGCACCCTCTTTCTGGGCCAGGGCTAGGTAGTTTAAATCTACGGTATTTTTGGAATGGTTATTACAGCCAATTACACATTCTCCGCAAAGGTCGCAGCCAACCTGAAGCGGGCCGCCGCGCCCATAAGGGTCTTCCTTATATACGCCCTTCTCCCCGAAATAGATAGCCAGGGGAGGGGTATCAAATAATTCTCCTTTTCCTATGCTTTCAGCCGCACGCTTTAAGGCCCTGGTCTTGAAGAGGTTGTACGGAATCTTCTGAGGCCTGAGCATGTCATGCACCTTTGGGCACTGCCGTTCAAACTCTTCTTCCCAGTTGATGGGTTTGCCTTCGGGGTCTTCTTTAGGCCATCTGGGGCTTTTAAAAACCTCTTTTACCGGCTCAAGAATTACATTAGCGTAAATCAGGGATCCCCCACCAACGCCGCTACAACGGAGTACACCAAACTTCTCGAAGATGGAAATATCCATAAGGCCTGTCCAACCGTCTCTGCCTTCATTAAACCACCACCAGTCCTTGAGCTTAAAGACATCCCTGGGGAACTCGCCCATGTGGTATCGTTTGCCCCGCTCCAGGACGCAGAGAGAATCTTTCAGGTAGGGCGCCAAGCGACAGGCCACTGCCGAACCGCCAAAACCTGAACCAATTACTACTGCCTCATAATATTTTTTCATTTTTAAATAAGTAAATGACTCTGAAAAAATTCCGTCAATGTTGTTCCGCCTGAGGCGGACGAGGGCAAAGCCCCGAAGCAATGTCCAAAATAGTTTTCAAGAGAAAATAAGGGATTGCTTCGCTTCGCTCGCAATGACACCTGTGTCGCTTTTCTAACTTCTTCGCACCTCTCAAATATTGCACTACTCTGCATAAGCAAGAAACATCAGGAATAAGATTACAAAGACCGCATCTCCACCCACTGCACCCCAAAATAGCTTGGGCACGCCCGGAGAGATTAACATGTTTACAGTAAAGATAATAGCGAAGGCGATCTTTCCGATGATGCCCATAATGACAATGTTCTTGTTGGCATAGATGTCTTTATAGACGAAGTAGTAGCCTATCCCAAACACAAAGGCCAGGGCCAGCCAGGACTGATAAAACAGCGGAGGGACTGGTCTTTCTATATAGGGAGATACAAACACCGACCCTGGGAATAGCAAAAGGAAAGCACAGCCCAAGAGATTCCAGAGGGCCGCAACTAAAAACATACCTCTATAGAAACTGTCGCTGCATATCATGTTTTGGTCCTTTTTCTAAAAATTCTTTTACATACAAGTGTATTCCCCGTATCCTGTGCCGGAAAGCGGTTGATTTCCGAGCGAACCTTCAAAGAGAAAGCTGTGATAAACCATGTGTTTGGCTACTTGAGCTGGTGGATGGACTTTTTTGGCCGTGTAGCGTAACAGACCTTTCCCGGTTTCGGCCTCTACATGCCACTCATCATAAAAGGTTACAGGGCTGGCGGTGCAATCGATATCAATGAGCTTTGGCTTTTCATATTTTATTGATTTTATCTTTTTGACTGGTATGTACTCCCCTTGGGGTAAATAGACGCCACCTCTATTGCGTACCTTTATTCCAAAGCCCTTCGCCAGCATAATTCCGCCGTGCATACCTTCTTTTGTAAAGAGAAGGTCATAGTGATAATGCATTACATTAAACGGGAAAAGCAGTTTCCCTAATCTTATTGGAAGAAACGGCAGGTCGTAGCCAAAACACTTTTTTGCATAACCATGTTCAAAGCTCCCCATAGAGCTAATCTTCTGTAAGACTTCCCCTTTCTTTTTTAGCTCACCCTCCGTGCATCCAAAGGTAGTAAAATAGGTGAAAACACCGGGGATGTCGGCCCACCAGATTATATCGCGGGCTGTATAACACAGAGAGAGCTCGAGTTCATCCTGGGGGTCGGCCATCTTAAAGCTGTATACAGGCCAATTTCCTGTCACCTCGCCGAGTCCTGTTACTTTCACCTCCAGGCGGTCAGTCCGCATATTTAGATAAGAGTCTTTGGGCATGTATTCATGAAATTGTAGTGTTATCCCAGTCTGAGGAAGCATGAATAAACACTCTACTACGTTCGTGCTAGATAGGTGCAGTAACAGCTTATCATAATTATCAATGCCTTCTATACCATACAAGCCGGTCATTACACTCCCACGGATGATTTGTGCAGGGTTTTGAGTATCTAATAATGCCAGGAAGTACCATCCATCCCAACCCGGCCATTTCCTGCCTGTATTTATACTACCGTCTGGGTTCGCCATATAATATTTAGGTATCTCATATGATGTAGAAAGGCTTAAGCGGTTATTTCTATTGGCCCTATCAAAGAGGCTTATTAGCGGAGGCAGGAGTTTACGTAGGGCAAAATACCCGAAGAAAACGGCTAAGAGGGCTATAAGTATTTTTAAAATCATTTAATTTTAGGCTATTTGTTGTGAGTGGTGCGTGAAATAAGGCTGAAAAGCCTAAGTATCAAGATGCTTTCCTTCGGATATGAGATTTTTTATGAAAAGGATAAGGGCTACAAACCACACTATCAAGGTAAAGAAAAGCATATAGATAAAGGTCTCTCCCCCGGATGTATCCCACACCCTTTTAGCCGTTCCGTGTACCCATTCGTTGTATGTGCCGAGGTATGAAGTACGATGCCAGAGTCCAAAAATCCAAACTAAGCTGTAAACGAAGATTCCTACGTAGCTAGCCCTCACTAGAAGGAGCCTGCCTTTTCTTATTAATAGGGCGGAGAGGCAAAACCCACTATTAGCGGCAAAAAAGAATACGAGAATAAAAAGGGGAAGAAAAAAGGGATAGGCCAGGACGTTATCCTTGTGCCACCACATGTGAGTGGTCTCCCAGCCAAAGTAGTTTGCTAAAAAGTATACTGGAATCCAGCTAAAGAAGAATATCTGGTAGATATTATTCTTCAGTAAGGCACTAAGGTAATACTCTGGCTTGCCAGTTAACAATTGCTTTTTTGCGGCATCGGCAAAGATTTGCCCCAATGCAAAGGCTACTGGCACGTCTACTTGAACCATCTCTGCCCCTCCTTTCTCCCCCTTTAGACTTAGATACGGTTTTCTTCAGGAGTTAGGATTCCGCCAAAAGCATATCACAAGGCTCTTCAGCAGGCAAGGAAAAAGTTCACTTCTGGACGTACCCTTGTAAGGAAGGGCCGTTCTGATAGAATGGCACTGTTATGCAAGCTTTATTTTCGCAGGCTAAAGCCTGCGGCTACAGTTTATTTTTTTGTTTTTTTGTTTTCTGCTTTCCGGGTTCAGCTCAGGGTAGTTACAGGCTGGTTGGACATAACCTTGAGGTTGAATTAGACCCACAGGCCCACAGCCTCAAGGGAATGGACATCCTTAGTCTTGAGCTGGGGGAGGAAGAGACGGTATTTTTGCATTTCAATACTTCCCTCCAGATACATTCCGTAAAGATTGGCCCTCAGGAAATAAATCCGGTACGTGCGGCAAAGGCGGATAAGGAGGGTATCGAAGTCTCAATACCTCCTGCCCTCCGAGGTAAAAAAGTTTTCCTTGTGGTCTCTTACTCTGGAACCCTTTACGAGTCTCCTGACCCTTTTCATGAACCCCCGGCCACTATTACCCCTGAGTTCATGTATTTATCTCCCAATGCTCACTGGTACCCTGACCTGCCCAATAGTATGGGGGTCTTTAAGATAAAAGCAATCGTTCCGAAAGGCTATGAAGTGGTAACTCATGGGAACCTTATTGAGCGCAAAGAGGGGTCCGCCTCAGATGCTAAACTCCATTTTACCTGGGAGGCTGACTACCCGGCGGAGAACTGTTACCTTATAGCAGCCCCTTACAAGGTAACACATCAAAAGCACGGGGAAATAGACCTTTTTACCTACTTCTTCCAAGAGGATGAAGGTCTGGCTGAGAGTTATATAGAGGCTTGTAAAAAGTATCTAAATATGTACCAGAAAATGCTCGGCCCTTACCCTTTCAGTAGGTTTGCTGTGGTAGAAAACTTCTTCCCTACCGGCTATGGTATGCCTTCCTACACGCTTCTTGGCAGACAGGTCTTAAAGATGCCCTTCATAGTGCATATATCCCTCGGACACGAAATAGCCCACAATTGGTGGGGAAATTGCGTTATCCCACATCCTGAACATGGAAACTGGTGTGAGGGTCTTACCTCCTACCTGGCCGATTATTACTATAACGAGCTAATCGGGCCAGGGCCGGCAATGGAGTACCGCAGAGAGATTCTAAGGGCTTATGCCAATTATATAAACGAAGAAAGTGACTTTGCCCTGGAGGAGTTTAGTGGTTCGGCAGGAAGGGATGACAAAGCTATCAGATCGATCCTTTATGGTAAGGCGGCCATGGTCTTCCATATGCTCAGGGGGACAATCGGTGATGAGCACTTCTTCCAGGCACTGAAGACGATATGCCGAGATAAGAAGTGGGAGTTTACTACATGGGAAGATTTTAGATTTGCCTTTGAGAACCAATCGGGCTCCGCCTCAGGCGGATTGGATTGGTTTTTTAAACAGTGGGTATATCAAAGAGGGGTACCGTTCTTAAAGCTCGGGGATGTTAGCCTTAAAGAAGAACAGGGAGCCTTTCAGGTAAGGTTTCAGCTAAAACAAGTCCTGCCTGTGGCGGATTCTCAACAGCCAACAATTAAACCATTTCGTCTCCATATACCGGTAGTTCTCACCCATAAAGAAGGTACTGAAAGTTCTTTTGTGGAAATGGATTACGAGCAAGGGGAATTTCTCCTGCAAAGCCCCTCCAGGCCCGTTAGCCTGGCCATTGACCCTGAAATAAATATTTTTCGCAAGCTGTACCCTCAGGAATTACCTCCAACCATCGATAAGGCATTGGGCGAATCCACCTCAGGCGGACTCCTGATAGTTAGACCCTCTGAAGGAAGGCGAGAGCTCCTGGAGGAATATGCAATGGCGGCGAGTACACTTACGGACTATGGAGAGGTGAAAATGGATAAAGAGGTCTCAAAAGCGGACCTCACAAGGGGGCTCATTATCCTGGGAGGGTCGGAGAACAATCTCCTCCTCCGTAAATTTCCTAACTTTTTGCCCCCTGGTCTTCTACCAACCGAGGATGGGTTTATGTTTAAGGACAAGAAATATGAGGCTGGCAGCTGTATATTCTTGTGCTATCGCAACCCATTTGCAAAGGAAAAAACCGTTTGCATATTCTTCTGCCATGAGCCTGAACCCATAAGGCCCACTGCACGAAAATTTATACATTATGGTAAATATAGCTTTGTAGTTTTTTCAGATAATACTGCTGTGGATAAGGGAACATTCCCCGAGGAGGCAAGTCCTCTCGTTTATTATTTTTGAGCGTAATTCAGTGACGTAGCGTGCGATCCGCCTTAGGCGGATGTCGCACGGCAGGGATTGATAATCCGCCTAAGGCGGACTACAGCCACAGTGCTGGAAGGTAGAAAAGGAGACGATGTATGAAAAGTGTTTGGTTATATGTAGTCTTTTGTTTATTTTTGTCACTACAGGAGGAATTCCTCCCAGGCCGAAATCTAGTGCTGGGTGAAGAAAAAGCGAGTATGGAAACCCAATTGAAGCTAAAGGGACACCTTATGCAGGGCAAGAACATGGCTCAGTACGGAATGGATGAAGAGGCCATCTCCGAGTTCAAGAAGTGCCTGGAGCTAGACCCCAATTTTCCGGAGGGGCATTTTGAGCTTGGAAAAGCTTACTGCCGCCTGGGTAGGCTAGAAGAGTCAATCTTTGAGTTTAAGAAGGTACTGGAGATAAATCCCCAGCTTGCAGGCGTACATTATGAGTTGGTGTTGGCTTATTATGACACGAATAGGATAGATGAAGGCCTTTTCCTTTGCAAGGAGTACCTGAAAGACCACCCAAAGGATGGCAGGATGCACTCCCTTACAGGGGTAATGTATATCAAGAAAAAGGAAGTGCCTGAGGCTATCTCCGAGTTTAGGGAGCAGATAGAACTAGACCATCAACTGGAGCAAGGTTATGTAAACCTTGGGATGGCTCTGGCCTTAAAAGAATCCTGGGACGAGGCCATTGCGGCCTACAAGAAGGCCATTGAACTCAATGCCCGTAACCCAAAGGCCCACTATCAATTAGCCGCTGCATACGAGAGGAAGGGCCTGCAGGAAGAGGCCCAAAAGGAACAGGCCCTTTATAGAGAGTTAATGGCGAGATAAATTTTGTAGGGGCAGACCCGTGTGTCTGCCCAATGAATGAAATTACAATTGGCAAACACGTGGGTTTGCCACCAAAATTGGGCAAACACGTGGGTTTGCCCCTACACCAACTCTACTTTTTGGTTGCCCTTGATTACCTCTCCAATAACACATGCCTCTTCCCCCGCCTCTTTGAGCATGTCGATTATAGAGTCTGCATAGTAATCCTTAACGATCAAGACCATTCCTATCCCCATATTAAAAACCCGATACATTTCCTTTTCTGGTATCTGGCCCAAATTTTTTACCAGGTAGAAGATGGGATGGGGAGGCCAGCTGTTCTTATCTATCCTGATTGAACACCCTTCGGGTAAGATTCTGGGTATATTCCCTGGCATGCCTCCCCCTGTGATATGGGCAATACCTTTCACTACATTTTTCACCTTATAATGGGTCAGGACATGCCTAATAGCCCTGGTATATATCTTGGTAGGCCTAAGGAGTTCTTCACCAAGTGTGCAACCAAGCTCCTCTACACGCTTATGCACGAACCATTTGGCCTCGTCAAAAAAGACCTTACGTACCAGAGAAAAACCGTTACTATGGAGACCACTAGAGCGTATGCCAATCACCATATTTCCGGGAACAATACTTTTTCCCAGGATAATTCTCTTTTTTTCTACCACTCCAACAACAAAGCCAGCCAGGTCATATTCCTCATCCTGGTAGAATCCCGGCAACTCTGGGGTCTCTCCCCCTATAAGCGCACAGCCAGCCTCCCTGCATCCCGCCACCATGCCCTTTATTATCTCGTGCAGACGCCCTGGGACTATCTTACTGCTGGCCATGTAATCAAGGAAAAATAGAGGCTCCGCTCCCATGACCAGGGTATCATTGACGCACATAGCCACCAGGTCTATCCCCACGGTATCATGCTTATCCATCATAAAGGCTACCTTTAGCTTGGTGCCTACGCCATCAGTAGAGGAAACTAGGACCGGTTGCTTGTAGGTCTGGAATAAGCGGTTGTTGTAGTAAAGGGAGAAAAGGCCACTAAATCCTCCAGGGCACTCTATCACCCTGGGGGTAAATGTCTTACGCATGTCGGCGTAGATGGCCTGGGTGAATTTCTCCTTGGTAGAGATGTCCACCCCGGACTCTTTGTAGCTTATGGGGGACATGTTAAATTTGTAGGGGCAGGTCTAGCACCTGCCCTTGTTGCTACCCTATTATTCTGGGCGATCACAATATTGGCAACCGCAAGGGTGGGCAACCGCAAGGGTTGCCCCTACACAACAATTATGTGTTCTCCTACTTTTTCTTCCAACTCCTCAGCCTGACCGCGGCTGGGGGCCTTTTTTTCCTCTTCTCCTACGTGTACAGGGTACTTACCAGCAAAACAGGCTATGCAATAATCCTTTGGAGAAGAGGCGCAACTGAGCATTCCTTCTATGCTCAGGTAGCCTAAGCTATCTACATCCAGGAACTCTGCTATCTCTTTCAGGGAACGGGTGCCGGCAATGAGCTCCTCCTTTACCTGGAAATCTATTCCGTAATAGCAGGGGTGGCGATGAGGCGGACAACTTATTCTTACATGGATTTCTCTGACACCAGCCTTCCTTAGCAAACCAAAACGGCTCTTAGACGTGGTACCCCTTACAATAGAATCATCCACCACCACTACACTCTTGCCCCTCACCACCTGCGGTATTGCGTTGAGCTTTATTTCTGCCTTACGGGAGCGGCTATCCGCCTTAGGAAGTATAAAAGTTCTACCCACGTAGTGATTCCTTATAAAACCCCTTTCCAGAGGTATACCAGAGGCCTGGGAGAACCCCATAGCGGCAGAGTTACCCCCTTCTGGTACGGGGATGACTATATCAGCGTTTGCAGGGCATTCCTCTGCAAGCTTTGCCCCTAAGGCCTTACGAAAGAGGTGCACATTCAGCCCGCTGAAGTGGCTGTCCGGCCTCGAAAAGTATATTAGCTCAAAGATACAATAGGAAGGCCTTTCCTGTGCAAACCTCTCCGCCTTCATCCCCTCTTTGTTTATATAAATTAGCTCTCCCGGGGCTACATCCCTTATGTATTCCGCCCCTACGTGATCCAGGGCGCAGCTTTCCGAGGCCACAACATATCCTCCCTCCAACATCCCAAGACAAAGTGGCCTGAACCCTCCAGGGTCTCTAACGGCAATCATTTCCTTTGGGGTAAGGATGAGGAGAGAGAAAGAGCCTTTAAGGTTTTTAAAGAGAGTGCTTAGTTTTGCGCTATATTCTGGCTTGGCCAGGAGATGAAGGATTATCTCCGTGTCACTCGTAGTCTGAAATAGAGAGCCTTGCGCCTCAAGGGACCGTTTTAGGCTGACTGCCTCGGTTAGTTGCCCATTATGTGCAATGGCCACCTGAGTGGCAGGGCCACCCCCGAAGGAACATTCCCCTACCAGGGGTTGGGCGTTAAGTGGGTGGCTAAGACCCACAGTAGAATAACGGACGTGCCCTATGGCAACATGGTTCCTCAGCCTCTTTAAGTCTTCAGGGGTAAAAACCTGGCTTACCAGGCCCATTCCTTTATGACACTGTAGCAATTTGCCATTGGTGGAGGCTATCCCTGCACTTTCTTCGCCACGGTGCTGCAGGGCATAAAGACCGTAATAAACCTTTTCTACTGCGTCAGGGCATCCATAAACCCCCATGATGCCACAACCGTGTTTGAGTTGTGTCATGCGTCGTTCCCCGCTAGGTCATCTGCCCCGCATTGGGCAGAATATTTGAATTCCACAAAGGAGGGTATTCCAAGACATGATGAAACATTATATCAGGTCTATCTTCTTAGTCAATAATGTAGACTTGCTGTTGAATCAGACTTCAAGACCTTCAATGAACAGACCAGAAAAAATCCCTGAAGATATTAGGGAGTTAGATGCCTTAAGGCACTATAGCGTGCCGTAAGGCGGAGAGGTCTTCCAGGCGTTCGCTAAAATCTTTGAGCTGAGAGAAGATGTCTCGCGTCTTTTCGTTCATATCCGTGAGGCGTTTGGCCAACCCCTTCAGCATCATAAGTGAAAACTCTGGACTCTTATTCAAGGCCTCCATCAAGCCTTTCTCGTCCAGGAACCAAAGGGTGCAGTCAGTAATAGCCACGGCATTGGCTGAGTGTGGCCTTCCTGTGAGGAGAGACATCTCCCCAAAAAACTCATTGGGCCCAAAAGTAGCCAAGTCTATCTCCTTATTAGTATCAGGTATTTGTTTGAGAATCCTTACCTCTCCAGACTCTATTACATACATTCCACGAGGGGCATCCATCTCAGAAAAGATAGGGCTATTAGCCCTGCAGGAGACCCTTTTGGCATGGACTTCACTGGTATTCAATTTGTCTATGATGCTTACCATTTCTTTTACCCTTTCCATGAAGGAAATGTCTTCCCCAATCCATTTCTAGCCTTGAGTCCCTCCCAAAGGAGTTCAATGAGAGGGTCAATATAGTCCTTTAGTTCTTTCTTTAGAATTCCCATTTCCCGGAAATCCGGCAGCTTGGTAATGGCCCCAATAATAAATGCGGCTGCCAGTGGGGGCTCCACCTTCTTCAGCTCTCCCGACTCAATACCTTCCTGTATGATTCTCACAAAGAGGTCTAAGGGCTTTGATGTGCGGGGCAGGAGATAGCTTAATTCATAAAGGGAAGCCTGTATGAGGAACCTGTAGACCATCGGCTCCTTCTCAGCAAAAGTGTAGAAGGCCCCGACGACCCGCTTGACTCTAAGTTTGGTACCTTTGAACCCCTCTATTTCTGCTTCCATGCATGCTTTGAAATGCTTCATATTCTCGCAGAACAGTTCTTCTGCCAGTTCTTTTTTACTTTTCCAATGGCGATACAAAGCCCCCTCGGCTACCCTCGCCTTTCTGGCAATGTCTTTAACAGTAGTAGCTCTTACCCCTTTTCTTGCAAAGAGTTCCAGGGCAGCCCTAAGAATTTCCGGCCTCCTGGTACCCAATCTCTTTTCTTTATAGAGCACTTCTTCCATAGGCAAAAATATTCTAACAAATTCTCTCAAAATAAAAAGGGAGAACCTCTGTTTGAATTAAAGGTCGTCCCTAAAAGATGACTCCTTTGGAGCCTTTAGGCCTGAGCCTACCGAGGAACCTTCATCCCCAAGTAACGAGGGAATGCCAGAGGTTGGACATGTCTTCCATGTGCCGAGTGAACTCTGTCATCTGCTCGGTTGTCTCCCTCATTTTGGCATGGAGTTCTTCTAGCCTCTTTAGTAGGCCTTGTATGACCAACTGGGCAAATTCTGGATTCTTGGTCACTATCTCACGAAAGGCCTCTTTGTCTACCTGCCAGAGGATACAGTCTGTTACGGCCCTGGCATCGGCCGTACGGGGCTTCCCCATCATAAAAGAGATGATTCCAAAGCATTCCTCTGGCCCCAGCAGGGCCAAACTTATCTCACTGTGTATTTCAGGCACCTTTCGTGTGACCCTCACCATCCCAGACTCTATGAAATACATCCCATCAGCCCTATCTGTTTCAGAGAAGATTAAGGTGCCTGCGTGGTATTCTCGCCTCCTGGCTGGTACCAGGTTCTTTTTAAAGCACTCTCCAACTACAGTCACCGATTCGCTCCCTCCTTCTTCAATAGGGAGTTGCCCTCTGGGGCCTCGCAGTGTCGTACCCTTCAAATATTCTAAGAATCCTATTGCTTTCATTATCCTAATCCTCCCATCGGTGCTAAGGAGTGCCAGAGCGAAGAGAGGTCTTCAACGCGGCTGGCGAACTCTTTTAGCTGTCCCGACATCTCCCTCATCCTCTCATTCAGGTTCTCCAATCTTCTTACCAGGCAGTTTATGAGGAATAAGGAGAATTCCGGGCATTTGTCAACCGCCTCCTTAAAGGCCTTTTTGTCTATCTCCCACAGGGTGCAATTTGTTAGGGCAGTGGCATCTGCTAGGCGGGTTCTGCCCGAACTGAAGGATAAAATACCAAAGAAGTCTTCTGGGCCAACGGTGGCCAGGTTTATTTCCTCTTCGGTGTTAGGTGCCTTTTTAGCTATTTTAACATGGCCCGACTCAATAAAATACATCCCATGGGCCTCGTTTGTCTCAGAAAATATCTTACTTCCCGCCGTGTAAGAAAGTCTTCTTGCAGGTATGTCCTGCCCTTTAAAGTAGTTAGATAAGCTTACCACGTTTTCCCTCCTTTCCCCTCGGCAGGGGAAAAAATTTAAAAAAGAATTTTAAACTGTTTAAATCTTCTGCCAGGCCAATGTATTTAGAATGCTTTACATTAAAACAACGCTTCTCCTTGCCATGTGTACCAAAGATTCCTCATCTATCTAAATTTCTCTCCCCTACTACAGACGTCGCTGTACAGGATAAAACCTGCATTTGTCCCCTTTACTCAGCTAATTCTCCTGATAAACCAGTTTGTTATAAAGGGCCTCCACCTTGCGCTTATGAGAGAGTTCTTCCTCGGCTAAGATTTCAAAGAGCTTCTTAGCCCTGGGATCCTCTGTCAGTCTGGACAGGGCCCCGTAGGCTTCAATGGCTGCCTGCTCCTTCTTTATGGAAAAGAGTAGGGCATCCTGTAAGGAGTGTATTTCCATAATTTCCTTTCCACTAAGGAAACGCAGTATCTTCTGTTCTTCAGTACCTTTCTCGAACTCACTCTCTTTGTGCGAAAGTGTCAGGTTTCTAAGCCCTTCTATTTGCCCCAATTCATCTTGTATTATTTCTTCAAACAAGTGCCTGGCGGCAGGCTGGATAACCTTTTCAAGGACGAAGTGATATGCCGCAACGGACTTTTCCTCTTCTTTGATGGCTGCCTGAACTATTTCTTCTAGTGATAATGTAGCACACATCTTTACTGCCCTCCTTGTGAGTGAGCATTTACTCACAACCTTAGGTAAAATATACCATATAAAATAGAACCTGGCAAATACTTTTGATACATTTTTTGTATTGTTTTGAGCTATAAATACTTAGAAGTACATTAGATAACCTGTTTTTGGCTTTTATATCTGTGACTGCTCCACTTTAGATGGTCATGATGTTAAAAAACTCGCCACGGTTGCGACTCCTATCTGCTAATAAGGCCTACCCCCAAGTTCTTTCCAAAGTTCCATCACCTCAAGGCATTCCTCCCTGAGAAGTCCACCCACAACTGCCACATGACTTTTCCCTAAGGATTTTAGCCTCCTTGCAGAGACGGTAAGCTCTGAAAAACCTATCTCTTTTGCGTCACTTATCTTACAGCCAAAGACTACCATTGATATCCTGGCCCAGTGTATTGCACCAAAGCACATGGGGCATGGCTCACAGGTGGTATAAATTGTGCAGACGGAAAGGTCTACGGTGTTTAACTTTTTGCAAGCCTCTCTGATAGCTGTTATTTCGGCGTGGGCAGTAATATCACAGTCCTTCCAAACCTTATTGTGCACAGATGCGATTATCTTTCTTTTTTTGACTATGACTGCCCCAAACGGCGACTGACCCTGTAGAACCCCTTCTCTGGCCTTCTCTATTGCCAGCCTCATATATTTTGCATATATAGTTATGTGTTTTAAGGGTCTCGCTAGTCCCATTTTCTCATCTTGGCACAGCAGGAGAAATTTCCTTCATAATTACTCTCATTCTTGAGCTTGGCCCCACATTGTGTTATAGTTTGTATCTAACTTTTTCATAAAAGTACACGTAATTGCGAACCCCTGTTCTTATAAAGGTATTATATTTATACTGCATACTATATCCATGAAAAGTCCAATTAAGAAGAAAACAAAAGAGGTCGTATCCGATGTTAGCCTCCTTACGGAGTACGACATATTTCTGTTTAAGGAAGGGAATCAATCGCATCTTTATGAAAAACTCGGCTCTCATATTGTCAGCCATAATGGAGTTAAAGGTGCGTACTTTGCGGTATGGGCTCCAAATGCGGAGAGGGTCTCGATTATAGGTGACTTTAACCGATGGAACAAGAAGTCCCACCCTCTAAAAGTTAGAGAAGATGGTTCAGGTATTTGGGAAGGATGTTTTGATGGTATCACCAACGGCACCATTTATAAGTACCATGTAATTTCCAGATACCACAATTACAAGGTTAACAAAGGTGACCCTTTTGCCTTTTTGTGGGAGACGCCCCCCAAAACGGCCTCAGT
>JAHFOV010000006.1:36164-53890 GCA_023261505.1 Planctomycetota bacterium | reverse complement strand
CAGACAGAAGCGGCCGTCAGTGACATTGAGAGGGATATATACAACAGGTTTGATAAAGAGGTGCCCACTAAATATATTGGGGAACTGGTGATGCAGAAACTCAAGGCCCTTGACCACGTCGCCTATGTCCGCTTTGCCAGCGTCTATAAAGAATTCAAAGACCTCACCGAATTTATGGAAGAGGCCAGGGCGTTGATGGGAAAGAAGGAGGAGAGGAAAAAATAAAAAGTTACAAATTATAAATTTCAAATTATAGATTAGAGGAAAATGTTTTAAGGAGGTAAAAGAGTGAATAAGAAGGTTTCTGCTGATTGTAAAGTTATAATTGACTCAACCTTGGTGGTAAAGCGATCATGTTTCCTTAATGTCGAAACTGTAATAGAGGCTCCAAAAAATGACATTAATTTAAAACAGAAATTAAATGCATTAGAAAAAATCATTGATTGGGGTTTACGTATCGAGAGACTTTATCGGGTTTTCGAATGGTTACAAAAATGGTTGCAAAACTGTAGATTGCGACCTCGTGTCGCACGCCGTTGTGTCATTGCGAGCGAAGCGAAGCAATCCCTGTTGCTAGCAGAAAGAGAGATTGCTTCGGGACTTCGCCCCTCGCAATGACAGACTGAATGCGTGTCGAGATAAACTCGCACGCTACATTCTGAGACCCTTCGCTTCGCTCAGGGTGACATTTCACCCTTCTTTGTCATTCTGAGCGAAGCGAAGAATCTCATGTTTTTACTTATTCAGGATAAACGAATTAAAATTACTAGCAAAACGGAGGAACTCGTGAGCCCCCTGGAAAAGGTAAAGAAAAGAGACGGCAGGTTAGTACCTTTTGATGAATCCAAGATAGCTGATGCCATCTTTAAAGCCGCTCTGGCCGTGGGCGGTGATGACAGGGCATTGGCTGAAGACCTAGCCAACATGGTGGCCTTCCACCTGGAGCAGAAGTTTGACGGCAAAATCCCTGGCATTGAGGACATCCAGGATTTGGTGGAAAAGGTCCTCATAGAAACAGGCCATGCCAAGACCGCCAAGGCTTACATCCTCTACAGGGACAAGCGGGCCAGGGTCAGAGAGTCCCTCAAGGTAAGAAAAAAGGTAAAGACGAATAACAACTCTACAGACATCTCCCTCCTGGTGGACACGGACAGCAGGGACGAGAGTTCCCACTGGGACAAGGGTAAAATAGCCCTGGCCATGGAGAAAGAGGCTGGCTTACCTCTGGATGAGGCCATGGAGATTGCTGGGGCGGTAGAAAAGAGGGTCTTCGCTTCAGGCATGAACCGCATATCCACCTCCCTCATAAGAGAGTTGGTAGATAACGAACTCTTTGAGAGGGGATACGACGTCAATTTAACGAAACAGCAGATGCTGGGCATGCCCAAGTATGACCTTGAGCGGCTCATATTTTCCAAGAGCAACGAAAACAGTAATATTGCCACGAATAATCCCGAGGCTATTAACCTTGCCATAGCCGAGAACACATTGAAGCAGTACGCCCTACAAGAGGTCTTCTCCAGAGAGGTTGCAGATGCCCACCTCTCAGGGGCAGTGCACCTTCACGACTTAGGGTACCCCACTAGGGTCTATTGTTCCTCCCATTCCCTTGAATACCTAAAGAAATACGGACTAAAACTTGATAACCTTGACACAACCAGCGCCCCTGCAAAACACGCTCGTACCCTCACCGGGCATCTCAACACATTCTTGGCCAGTATGCAGGCCTACTACGCCGGGGCCCTTGGGGTGGGATATATCAATATAATGTACGCCCCACTACTAGAGGGGATCAGCGACGGGGAGCTGCGACAGGAGGCCCAGCACCTAATCTTTAGCTGTTCGCAGAGCGCCTTCTCGAGGGGAGGGCAGACACTGTTCCTGGATTTTAATGTCCATACTGGCATCCCTAATTACCTTAAATCCATTCCTGCTATTGGCCCAGGGGGAAAGTACACAGGAAAGACCTACGGAGAATATGCTGAGACTGCCAGGCGCTTCACCATGGCCATGCTTGATGTATGGCGGGAGGGGGATTGTCATGGACACCTCTTTGCCTTCCCCAAGTGCGACCTGCATATTAACCAGGATACTTTCAGGGAGCCTGAACAGTACGAAATACTCAAGTATGCCTGCCAGATAGCCAGTGAGAATGGAATACCCTACTTTGTCTTTGACAGGGACGAGGTAACACTTTCGGCCTGCTGTCGCCTTAGGACCACCATACAGGATGACTACATGATTAAGTACCCTGAAAGCATGCGCTTCTGCGGCTTTCAGAACGTGACGGTCAATCTACCCCAGGCCGCCTATAGGGCAGGTAAAGGTAATTGGGAGGCCCTGTGGAAGGAGATTGACGAAACCATCCAGGTTTGCATCAAGGCCCATCTCCAGAAGAAAGAGTTCATTTCCCGACTCATGTCCGGCCCGGAGATGCCTCTCTGGCAAATAGGACGAAAGGCCCTGGATGGTTATGCTTACGTGGACTTGCAAAAATCTACCTACATTGTGGGTATACTCGGTCTGAATGAGTGTTTGCAGTATATGATAGGTAAGGAACTCCACGAAGGAGAAGAACCCCTTAGAAAGGGGCTACAGGTAATAGCATTCATGTATCAGAAGGTGAAGGAGGCCGGTAAGAATTACGGGCTAAAATTCTCCTTGGAAGAATCCCCTGCTGAGAGTGCCTCCAGGAGGCTGGCCAAAATAGATGTAAAGAATTTTTCCGCCGCCAGGGAATTAGTGAAGGGCTACCTGGAGAAGGATGAGTTCTACTACACTAACAGCGTTCACCTTAGACCCGATGCACCTGCGGATATGCTTACCAGGATAATCCTTCAAAGCAAGTTCCACACCATGATAGAATCCGGGGCCATCATCCATGCCTTCTGTGGCGAGGAGCGGCCACCGGCTTCCAGTATTATGAATCTGGTCAAAAAGACCTTCGAAAATACCCAGGCTGCCCAGATTACTATCTCCCCTGAGTTTACCATTTGCACAAAGTGCAACCGCCTCATTCCCAGACTGACAAACCGTTGCGACCGCTGCGATGCTGTTAACGTCTTTGGGATAGAAAGAACCGATAGCTATCATCAGCGGCTCAACAGTTGGTCTCCCTCTCGCCTGAGGGAGTTAATAGAGAGGTATGAATCTGTCTGAGGTGGATTTAAAATTTCATTCACACAGAGCTATTAACTCTAAGGAGGAAAAGGCCATGTGGAATCAAGTCATGCAAAAGACAGAACCACCTTCAGCGGAGATTTTGGCGGAGGACCTTGAGAGGATTAAAGAATTGGAAAGGAGAATTAACGAAAGTGATCCCGATTTTCTTATAGGACTTCACCTGGAGGGCTGCCTCCCTGAGGAAGCCAACGTTGAAGAGATTGCCAGGATTTTTGCCAATGCCCTTAGCATCCTGAACAAAAGGGCTGGCGCTCACTATAAGATAGACTTAAATACTCTGGGACTAAAGGGCTTTGCAAATCTTTACTTTGTAGCCCCTGGCATGGGTGGTGTATTCTGTTACAACTATCCCCTTATCTCAGAAGAAACTCCAAGAGAAAAGGTATGTCCACCAAACTAACTAACGGATTCGCTTCGCCTGAGGCGGTTGGCGAACCTGTAACTATAAAAGGTTTCATAGAAACGAGTTTGATAGAGTGGGAGGGGAAGATAGTTGCTATCCTTTTTCTCCCAGGTTGTAATTATCGCTGTTCTTATTGCCATTCGCCCCATCTTGTATATTCCTCACAGGATATGGAAACTATTCCCACGGAATCAGTAATGGAGTCTCTTAGAAAACGAAAAGGATGGGTAGATGGGGTAGTAATTTCAGGTGGTGAGCCTACCCTCCAAAAGGGGTTAAAGGAACTCATTAAGAGGTTAAAGGCTTTGGGCTTAAAAGTTAAACTGGACACCAATGGTTCTAACCCCAAAGTCCTGGAGGAACTGCTGGTGGAAGGGCTGCTGGATTGTGTTGCTATGGATGTGAAGGCCCCATTAAGTGAAGAAGCTTATAGTAAGGTCACAGGAGGTCCTTGTGATATAGAGGCCCTCAGGAGGAGTATTCGCATCATTCTGAATAGTGACATAGAACATGAATTCCGCACTACCGTCTGCCCTGGCTTTCTGACAGAAGAGGGGGTGGAAGTGATCGCCAGAGAAGTCCTGGGCACAAAGAAGTATGTGCTCCAGTCCTTCAGGCCTAACAACTGTTTAGACCCCAGCATGCTGGAGGTAGAACCTTGTCCTGAGGAGACCCTTAAAAAATTCAAGGAAATAGTTAAGGGCTATCTGGGCCATTGTTTTATAAGGGGAGAACCTCACCATTAGAATTATAATTCAATCTTCCAAGAAAGGAGGTGAAATATATGGCGAAGAAAAAGGCTGCTGCTGGAAAAAAGAAGAAATAAACCCATAAAAGAGGTCTCTGGAAAAAATCCAGGTCAAAGCTGTCATTGCGAGGGGCTTTAGCCCCGAAACAATTTCACAAGTGGTTTGCGCGAGAAAACATGAGGTTGCTTCGCTTCGCTAGCAATGACACTTAAAGTGAGGCTTTTTTCACTCTTTCAGAGACTCCTACAAAAAAAGTGTTGACACAGAGGCAATAATTTGGCTAATCTTATAGCTTGTTGGGTGGCTGAAAGTAACGCTTCCAGAGTTAGATGGATTTTTTAAACATCGCCTGCGAGAATGGTTTGGTCCGTAAGGGATCGAATTGCAGAAGAGGTGTCCTCATAAATCGCTTGGGGACACCATTTTTTGTTGGGGGTGCTCCATGCAGTTAGCCAAGCTAGAACTCATCGGCTTTAAATCCTTTGCAGATAAGACAGAATTTGCTGTTGCCCCAGGTATTACAATTATTGTAGGGCCTAATGGTTGCGGAAAAAGCAACATCGTAGATGCCGTAAAATGGGTGCTTGGGGAGCAGGGTACTAAGTCACTCAGGGCCACTGAGATGACCGATGTAATCTTCGGAGGTAATAACCACCGCCCCGCTTCAGGTTATGCAGAGGCCGCTGTTACCCTAGTTAATGACAAAGGACTTCTTCCTCTGGAATATCAGGAGGTATGCATTACAAGAAGGCTGTATTCCTCCGGGGAGTCCGAATATCTCATCAACAAACAGCTCCGACGTCTGAAGGATATAAAGGAGTTACTCATGGACACCGGCCTGGGAACAGATTGCTACTCTCTAATAGAGCAAGGAGAAGTAGACATGCTCCTCCAGGCTAATTCTCAAGAGAGAAGGGTAGTCTTTGAAGAGGCTGCAGGGATAAGTAAATACAGGGCCAGGAAGAAGGCTGCTCTGAGTAAACTGGAGAAGATAGAACAGAACCTTCTGCGCCTTGGTGACATCGTGGAGGAGGTACAGAAGCAATCCCGTTCCGTAAAACTTCAGGCCGCCAAGGCCAGAAAATACAAAGAATACACTGAAAGACTGAAAGAACTCCGCATCCAGTGGGCCCTGAAATGTCTCCATGAGTTCCAGGCACAGCGTAGCAATATCTCTTCCCAGATAGAACAAACCCTTTGCCAGGAACGGGCCCTCAAGGAGGAAAAAGAGGCCCTGGAAAGTCAAAAGAAGACCCTGGAAGAGACGCTGCAACAGTTATCCACCCAGTTATCCAGAGAACGGACGGAACTGGCCTACCTGGAAGGTCAAATCTCAAAGACTACAGATAAGATAACCATGGAAGAGCAGCGAATCCAGGAACTGAAACTCCAGGCCTCCAAGGCTTCAGAGCACCTGCAATCCTTGCAGGCACGCAAGGAGGAACTAGAGAGTCAGCTACTAATGACTCAACAAGAAGTTGTCACAGTTGCTGATGAAATCGAGAAATTCAGCAGCCTCCTCTCCCAGCAAGAAAAGGAATACCGCCTCCTGGCCCAGGAATGCCATCGCTGCGCCGAAGAGATAGAAAACAAAAAGTCTCTGCAAATTGATACCCTCCAGCACCAAACTAAGCTACAGAATGAATTGAACAACGTCTCCCATGAAAAGGACTCACTGCTGAAGAGAAAGGTCAGACTGGAAGAACAGGTAGCCAATGCAGATAAGGAACTCCAAACACTACAGAATGAAAAGCTGGTACTGGAAGAAGAGAGGGATCTTCTGGCCAGAAAGAAGGAAGAACTAGAGAACGCCTTCCAAGCGCTAAACCAGAGGAAAGAGACATTGAGAGGGGAAGAAACTTCTCTGGAGGAAAACCTTTCCCAGAAAAAACAATACCTCTCAGCCAGGAAGGCCCGTCAGGATATGCTAAAGGATTTTGAGGCCAGGGCGGAAGGAGTAGAAGGAGGTACCAGGGCTATCCTGGAAAAGGCCCTACGGGAAGGCCTTTCAGGTATAAAAGGTATAGTGGCTGATGTGATAAAGGTGGAACTGCCACATGCCCTGGCCCTAGAAGCGGCCCTGGGCACCAAAAGCCAGGCCCTCCTCGCCCAGACTATACAGGATGCCCTCCAGGCCCTTTCACTCCTGGAAACTAACCAAAAGGGTAGAGCCACCTTTATTCCAATGGACTATCCAACGAATGGGAACAACGGCTTACCTGTGGTAAGCGAAGAAGGCGTATTTAAAGCCTTGGACTTAATCCGCTGTAACGAATCCTATCTTCCTTTGTTGAAAAAACTACTGGAGAGAACCCTGGTAGTTAAGGATTTACCTGCAGCCCTATCCCTGGCTAGGAGATACCCTGAGGCCCGCTTCGTTACCCTTAAGGGTGAAATACTGGAACCCGAAGGCTCCCTCACAGGCGGCAGCCCCCCTAAGGCAGACCAGGGGCTCATCTCTAGAAGGAGTGAGCTGGAGAGCCTGGAGAAAGAGACAAAGTCAATAACTGAAGGGATTGAATCCGTAGAGATGGTAAAAAAGGAGCGACAGCAGGAATACAAAAACCTGGAACCCCTCTTGATAGATAACAAAAATCAACTTGAAGAGGTTCAGAAGAGCTATTTGGCCAAGGAAAGAGGGCTTCAGGAAAAAGGGCTGAAGCTAAACCTGTTAATGGAAGAAAAAGAAACCACCTCTAAAGAACTCGATGAAATCCAATCCCTTCAGGAAGAACTTTGCCTCCAGGAAGGCCAATTAAGAAACGAATTTGCAGAGGTTGAGAAAAAAATACAGGAAGTAAAGGAGGCAGTGGAGTTGGCTTCAAAGGCCCTTTACGAGAGACAATCAAGAAAGGAAGCCATCGAGAAGGATTTAACAGGGTTAAAGGTAACCCTAGCAGCAAAAGAGGAAAAGGGGCGTTCCCTTTCAGCCGAAGTGATGCGGCTACAGGAGAGTCGGGAGGAACTCTCAAGGGAGATAGCCCTGAACCTACAGTCTGAAAGAGAAGCTGAGGATAAACAATTGGCAGCTCAGCAGGAGGTCTCTACCCTAAAACAACTCTTTAAGGAACTGGAAGATAAAAAAGGTGGACTTTCCTCCCGGATAACCCTCTTAGAGGAAAAAGAAGGGCAGCACCACCAGGCCCTTTCTCAATTAACCCCAGCTCTGGAAGAAAAAGAGCGGCAGCGCCTTTCCCTCCAGGAAGGACTTCAGTCCTTCAGGCTCAAGGAGAAAGAGTACGAGATAAAAATGTCTGACCTTGAGGAGAAAATAATAGAGGAATATCAGGTGGAACTCCGAGGGCTTACACCACAGGAGATAGACTGGTCCCAGGCCACCCAGGAAATGGAAGAACTCAAGAGCAAAATAGAGAGGCTGGGGAATGTCAACCTTGAGGCATTGCAGGAACTCGACGAGCTAGAGATACGAGAAAACTTCCTCACCACCCAGAAGGAGGACCTCTTGAAGGCCAAAAATTCCCTTGCAGAAATCATACGAAAAATTAATCAGACCAGTAAGGAGCTCTTCGAGAAGAGCTTCAACGAGATAAGAGAGAATTTTAACGTGATGTTCCGTAAACTCTTCGGCGGGGGAAGGGCACATATATTCCTGGAGGAAGGCGCCGACAGCCTGGAGGCCGGTATAGAAATAGTGGCTCAACCCCCAGGAAAGGAACTCCGCTCCATCAGTCTCCTCTCTGGAGGAGAGAGGTCTATGACTGCCGTAGCGCTACTATTTGCCATATTCCTGAGCAAGCCCAGCCCCTTCTGCATACTGGATGAGGTGGATGCTGCCCTGGATGAGAGTAACGTCGGCCGCTTCACCCAGGTACTCAAAGAATTCACTCAGAATACCCAGTTTGTAGTTATTACCCACAACAAACGTACGATGGCAGTTGGTGATACCCTGTACGGCATCACCATGGAAGAACCAGGCATCTCCAAGAAAGTGGCTGTGAAACTGGAGGAAATAGAGGAAACTACGCAAGGTAGCGGGCGGAATATGTCCCGGATTGAAGAACCGTTGCAAGACGCCACAAGGACAAGGGAAAAGCCCCTACCAGAAGCAGTTAGTTCCGAATAAGGGCTGCGAAATAATGTTTAGGGGCGACCCGCGGGTCGCCCCTACATTTCATGCTCCAACAGTGCTACTGTGAGGATTTCTCTTCTGCCTTTGCCTCTTTCTTAGCACCGCAACATCCACCCATAGCAGCCTTCTCGGTCATAGGGCAGACATGGGCACCTGATTTTATACCGTGCTTTTCCAGGATAGCCTTAAGGGTATTTACCTGGCTGTCGGTAAGCGTAAGGCTTGTACGAGCATCCTCTAGCACAGCCTCCAAAGAAATGTCCTTCATTCCCTGGCAGCACCCATCGCCAAGGACCTCCCTGGCTCCTATCAGGAAAAACCCCAGCGCTATACACAATAGTAGTTTCTTCATAATAGGCTCCTTTCCTTCTTCTCATTACTGAGATTTATAAATTGTATCTCTTTGTCTTTCAAATACAAGGCCCAATAATAGGAAATGACGGAACTACTCCTTTTCAATTAGCTCTTTAGCAGATTTGTAAAAATAAAAAAGGACGGTTTGCAAAATTATTGGTCCAGCCCAAATTAAAGCCAAAAATAAAAATGGATTTATGCTCATTAAAGGCGAAAATAAAAATGAACCTATCGATAATGCAACTCCTACCGTTACTAATGTTACTGGAATTTTGTTATGGCGGGTTAAGTGGTTTAAGTGTAGCGCAAGATTCCTGTACAAAATAAATATCCAGTAAAGATTGAAAAAGGGGACGAAAGTGAGTCCGATTGCTAGGCCTGGCGAGGGTTTCTGGATTCTCAAGTCGCTCATTTGAGCCAGTTGCCATAACCTGTACATAAACATATAGAATAAGACTGCGGATGCGATAATAACCCCAAAAAGTGGTAAAGAAATCTCGCCAAATAGCACTAAAATTGTGGATTGAAAAATTGTATGGCCGATGGCAAATACAACGTCAGGTCTGCTGGCACCATCGGCATAATAGGCAGTAAAGATATAAGCCCCAGGTTCCTCAATTTGAAATTCGAATACGGCGATACCACTACGCCCTCCTACTTTATAACTCTCACTCATAGAAGGTCTTGATATCATAATGCCCCTTGAGTCTGTCTTAGATTGGAGTGTGACCACCATGCTACCAGGTAGAGATTCACTTGTTGAGTATATTTTGCTGCCGACAACACTATAATATTCATAAAAAATCTTATATCTACCTGGTTCTGCAAGATAAATTTTGTGTGTCCCAGGAACTACGACCCGGATTTCCGGGAGGACAGTCATAATTTCACGAGAAACAAGGGGAAGAACAACACTTTGTACGACTGCCATGCCAGCTATTTCTAGTGCCAACAGGGCAGCCAGGGCAACTGGTATGGTAAAATACCAACGCCCTCGGGCCCCAACTACTTTTTCCATATTACACCTTCCTATGTTAAATTACCGAAGCTGATGTTAAAAAGGTTTTACGGCGCGCGTAAAATGGGCTCTTGATGCAGGGGTTTAATCACTTATTGTTAGTTCGTCCTCTTCTAAAGTTACCTTATAAACTGGTTCATCCCTCCTCATGAAAGAGGTAAGCCTACCAATGGTTGGGTACTTGCCCACCCAGGTTACTACTTTACCGGTGGTAATATCAAACTCTGAACCGTGGCAGGGGCAAGTAACTATTGTGCCCTCCAAGGTACCTTCGCTGAGAGAGCATCCCATGTGGGTACATTTGTCACCGATGGCGTAGAATTCTTTGCCTACCCTTGCCACCAAAACTCCCTTTCCTTCTATCTCAACCCTTTTAAGCTGGTCCTCAGGGAGTTCCGAGATTTTAAAGGTAACTTTGGCCACCCAATACCTCCTGTAGAGTTAATGTAGGGACAGACCTTAAGGTCTGTCCGGTACAGCCCAACAAGGACAGGTTTAAAAACCTGTCTCTACACGAATCAATATCTTCTGTAAAGGGTGACTGATGAGCCCGTGCGCGTACGGTCTTTTGGATCGGCCAGCGAGACTATCTTGGTGGCTACCTCTTCAGGTCTTAAAAGGCCTTCTGGTTCATGCTCTGGGAATATCCTGTGATGCATCTCCGTATCCACTCCCCCAGGGCATAAGGCTAGCACCTTTATTCCAAACTCCCCTACCTCATCAGCCACACTCTCCGTTAGGCCAATCACCCCGAACTTAGAGGCGCAGTAGACTGCAAACCCTGCAATACCGTGTTTTCCCGCTCCGGAGGATATGTTAATAATTACCCCTGAGCGTTGTTTTTTCATTATGGGTAGTACGGCTTTCATCCAATAGTATATCCCTGTGAGGTTAACGTCAATAGTCTCATGCCATAGCTCATCAGGGAAGTCCATTAGTGGGGTGCGGCCATAGCCAACCCCTGCATTATTTACAAGGACGTCTATACGACCCCAATGCTTTTGCACCTCATAAACGGCATGTGAAATGTCCTGGGGTTCACGGACGTCTCCCCTTATGGGAAGCGCCTGTGCGCCCATCTCTTTTAGATTCTTTGCTACTTCGGCCAGCAGGGTGGTATTCCTGGCAAAGAGGGCCGTCCTGTAAACCTCCCTGGCAAAAGCGAATGCACAGGCCCGGCCAATCCCCCTGCTGGCACCTGTAATAATGGCTACCCTCTGTTCTATAGACACAAAAACCGATTTACGGTGAGAAGTTTATACATGGAGAACCCCACCTTTTTCGTAATCTACAATGCGGAGGAAGAGATTGTCTAAAAGGAGGTTTAGATTAGCGTTATTATATAACCCTTCTGTGGCGGCAATAATTTCTTCCAAAATCTGCAATAGTGTATCCACCGAAAGCTCCCTGGTTCGAGCCTTAAAGGAGGGGACAAGCGCTTCATAAAAAAGTTCAAGTTCGCCAGAAGTGCATTCACTGCTCCCCGCCTTATAGAGAAGCATATCCCTGTAATAGGCAAGGAGGAGGTCCAGCCAGGTACGTAAAAGAGAACGCCTGCTCTCAAGTCCCTTAGTTTCGGGGCACCATTCCATGAGCTCTTCCGAGATGGAGAAACAATCCTCCAACCTCGATTCTTGGATAATTTCTAGGAATCGATCTATGTGGGTGATTACTTTTTCCTCCATTAGTTTAGTGGCCCTCCCCAGGCTACCGCAAGAGAGCGCAGCCAATCCTTTATACCTCTGCCAATCTAACCTCTCGCTTAATAGCCTTTTTACTACATTTGTGGGAAGGGGATGGAAGCGCACCTTCTGACACCTTGAGACGATGGTGCTGTAGAGAGAGTGAATGGATGCAGTTGTTAGAAGGAACAGTGTGCCAGGCGGAGGTTCTTCCAGAGTCTTGAGGAGACAGTTGGCGGCAGCAGCGGTCATCTTGTCGGCGTCCTCCAGGACGAAGACCTTTCGTTTGGCTTCCAGAGGTTTCAGGTAGACCTGCGTTTCTAGCTCCACAATCTGCCCGATTCCTATATCCCTCTTGCCCTCTAAAGGTGCCACCCAGCGGAGGTCAGGGTGAGTTCCTGAATCTACCTTCCTGCAAGGATTACAAAGGTCACAGGCCTCAGTCCCCTTCTTCTGACAAAAGAGTACCTTGGCTAGTTCCCTGGCAAAAAGCGCCTTTCCTACGCCCTCTGGCCCGTAGAGAAGGTAGGCATGCGCCAGGCGCTCTCGGGAGATTGTGCGCTGGAAATAGCCTACCACAAGTGTTTGTGAAAGGATTCTGTTGAAGGACATTAAGAAATCACGAAGGAAAATTGTTGGGCCAGAGGCTGGTCATTAATTAGTTTTAGTATCCGCCAGACGCGGCTAAATTAAAATTCCTCCTCTTTCTCCTCCATTGTTTCCATGACGGCCAGTATATCTCCAACACGTACTACATCTCCCTCCTTGGCCACTATTTCCACCAGCCGGCCAGAGGCTGGCGCAGTGATGTTAATGGTATTCTCATCCGCAGCCAATTCTACAATAGTTTCCCCTTCTTCTACCTCATCGTCCTCTTCCACAAACCAGCTTGAAATAGTCACTTCGTCTCCGTAATCTTCTATAATATCAGGTAATTCTACCTCTATTCTCATCTCTCCGACCCCTCCAAAAATCCCTCTGAATAGTATGAACTCCTAACAAAGGGTCCCGCTTCCACTTTTACGAAACCCAAAGAAAACGCCAACTTTTTATACTCCTTGAACTCTTCGGGTTCAAGGTATCGCTGGACAGGGAGTTGTTCCCTGGTAGGTCTCAGATACTGCCCAAGGGTAAGGATGTCACATCCTACCCTCTTCAGGTCTGACAGTGTCTCAAGCACTTCCTGAAGGCTTTCTCCGAGCCCCAACATAATCCCTGACTTCGTCTTTATATTTTTACACTGCTTTTTTGTAAATTCAAGTACTCCCAGACTCCTTTCATAAGATGCCCCAGGACGAATCCTCGGGTAAAGCCTGGGCACTGTTTCTATATTATGGGAAAGTATGTCTGGCCCTGCCTCAAGTACTGTAATCAAGGCTTCCCTGCTTCCCTGAAAATCTGGCACCAATACCTCCACCTTTAACCTATTTATCTCTTTCAAGGCCTGGATGGTTTTCCTGTAATGGTTACTTCCCCCGTCTCGGAGGTCATCCCTGGTAGCTGAGGTTACCACTATATGCTTAAGGCCCATCCTGCGGACTGCCATGGCAAGTTTAGAGGGCTCCTCCTCGTCTGGAGGGGAAGGCCTGCCTTTGCCTACACTACAGAAATTACAGCTCCTTGTACATATCCCTCCCAGGATCAAAAAGGTAGCGGTGCCTCTGGAAAAACACTCCTCCATGTTAGGGCATAGGGCCTCCTGACAAACCGTCTTAAGTTTTAGCTCTTTGATGAGGTTTGAAACCCTTGAACCTCCGCCAATACGGCGCTTCCTGAGCCAGAAGGGGAGGGATTTCCTTCCAACCCCACAAACGGTTTTATCGCCGGCAGCGGGTTGCGTTACAGCCCCATTAAAAAGCGTTGAAAGATTTTCTATCTGTATCTCCTCCAAAGCCTTTCGCCTTTCAGTACATGCCTATACCTAAGAGGTCTTTGACAGTCTCTGTAAATGCCTCGGAAAAAGAGGGATGGATAGGCATATTTGAGGCCATGTCTTCCAGGGTAGACTTGGTCTTCAAAGCAAGGGCCGCCTCCCCGACCAGCTCGCTTGCATAAGGTCCCAAGAAATGTGCGCCCAGAAGCTTCCCAGTAGGACCATCAGCCACCAGCTTTAAGAAGCCCTCTGTTTCACCATAGACCCAGGCCTTACCTAGCCGCCTCATAGGGAAAATTTCAACCTTAATTTCACTGTACTTCTCTCTTGCCTCCTCTTCTGAAAGGCCAACCGTGGCCACCTCTGGTTGGCTAAAAACGCAGGCAGGCACCGCAGAATAGTCCATTCTGGTACTTAGCCCCAGGGCGTGCTCTACCGCTACCGTTCCCTGAAGAAAGGCTACATTGGCCAATTGTTTATGATTGGTTATATCCCCTATTGCATAGATATCCGACACCGTAGTTTGGCAGTGCTCATCTATATCTACAAAGCCATTACCATCCAGACGGACGTCAAGCTCCTCAAGACCTATATTCGTAGTATTAGGTGTGCGGCCGAGACAGAGCATAACTTTTTCTGTTTCTAAAATTTCCCCGTCTATTTGGGTCACAACGGTCTCTTGTTTTATCTTAAGGCTCTCTACCCTCTTTCCTGCAATAATCCTCATGCCCATCTTTTTAAAGGCCCTTGCCAGGCCATTGCCAAGAGACTCATCCATCCTGCGAAGGACCCTACTCCGTACCAAAAGAGTAACCTCCACCCCACACTGAGCAAAGAAATAAGCAAACTCGCAGGCTATATAGCCCGCACCTATTACCAGGATATTTTTTGGAAGGGACTGCAATTGCAGGGCCTCGTCGCTGGTCAATACCCTTGCTCCATCAAAGGGAAAGGTCTTTGGTATCAATGGCTTACTTCCTGTGGCAATGATAATCTTCTTGGCCCTTAAGGTTTTTTTTTCACCACCTGGTAGAGATAGAATGCACTCTTTTGGCCCCTTCACCGTGGCTCTACCCATCACTAGCTTAACACCTTTTTTCTCCAGGAGTTCTTTCAGGCTCTTGCCAAGGGAACTAACAATCCTATCTTTTCTTTGCTGCATCTTCTTAAAATCTATAGTTACCTTTTCTGCCGCTACCCCCCAGTCATATGCCCTTTCTACCAGAGAAAACACGCTAGCGCTTCGTAAAAGGGCTTTAGTAGGGATGCAACCAGCGTTGAGGCATACACCTCCAGGTTGCGCCGCCTCTTCCACAAGACAGGTCTTTGTTCCGGCATTGGCGGCGCGGAAGGCCGCAGAGTAACCACCTGGTCCAGCACCTATGATTGCGAAATCAAATTCTTCCATTCTTTGAGACCGATAGTCCTTATATAGGGTAATTGTAGGGGCGACCCGTCGGGTCGCCCTACAACCTAAACGGCGGGCGGATTATAGCGGTGACATATTGTGTTGTCAAGAATTTTGACCTTTATTCTTACGCCAAAGCTGACCTTTACTTTGTGTGGCTATTTTTAAGGTCCGTTCAAAAATCACGGCCGGGCAAATTCCCTTAAGGGAATAAAATCCTCTTCTTTAGCAAGGTCGGATGCATATACTATAACTGCCTGGATGTCCTCTGGGCTTAGGGTTGGATAATCGGCCAGAATCTCTTCAGGTGTAGACCCTTCGGCTAGACTATCCAGGATAAGGGATACACCATTATCCAAGTACCCCTCAGGCATGGTTTACCGTGACATATATTAGGGTCAGTAACGACACGTCCTAACAATTCTTCCCTGGGCATCTTTCTCTACCTTTAGATTTTTAGAGGCCTTCTACTACTTCCACACACCTGACGCAAAGGGTGGGATGATTTGTGTTCTTCCCTACCGTAGGGAAATAATTCCAGCAGCGCTGGCACTGCTTGTTGCTCGAAGGGCTTGCCCCAACAGTGTAACGGATGGACGCTTCTCCCTCCGAGGCCCCTGAGTGGAACACATGGTGAATCACCTCCTCAGGTTGACCATCATAACGACCTTTAACAATTTGGGCTTCGGATACTATGAAAAGCGCTGGAAGTTCTTCTATTTGCCTATGGAGCAAGTGATAAAACTCCTCCTCTTCCGTGTAAAGGCTTACCCTAGCCTCTACAGATTTTCCTATCTTCTTTCTGGTCCGGAGGACTTCCAGGGCCTTATATACCTCTTCCCTGACCCTGAATAGCTCCCCCCATCTCTTTTCTAAAGATTCATTTATCCACAAATCGTTTTCCTTGGGCCAGGAGGCAAGGTGGACACTGGGGAGGTCTTCCTGTTTGTGTTTAATATAAGACCAGACCTCCTCAGCGGTGTGCACCAGCAAGGGAGCGGAGAGCTTTACCAGGACGTGGAGTATCTCCTGAAGTACAGTCTGGGCGGCCCGACGGTCGGGGGATTTCTTAGCCCAGGTATAAAGCCTATCTTTAAGGATGTCAAAATAAAAGGCACTCATGTCCACGGCACAGAAGTAATGGAGGCTGTGGTGCACCCTGTGGAATTCCATATCATTGTAGGCCTGGGTGACGGTCATGATAAGCCTCTGTGTCTTAGATAAGGCCCAGAGGTCTATCTCTGGAAGTTCCCCATAAGGGCGCCGGTCCTTCTTTGGGTCAAAATCGTAAAGGTTCCCCAGCAGGTATCTAAATGTGTTCCTTATACGGCGGTAGACGTCAGACATCCTCCCTATAATAGGCAAAGAGGTGTTAATATCCTGCTGGTAGTCCTGGCTTGAGGCCCAGAGCCTGATGATGTCTGCCCCAAAGTCCTTCAGTGCATCTTCAACGGAGATAAAATTCCCAAGGGATTTAGACATCTTCTCTCCCTTTTCGTCCACCACGAAACCATGGGTAAGAACGGCCTTAAAAGGGGCCTTACCCCAGGCCGCCACCGAGGGCAGGAGAGAGAGTTGGAACCACCCACGGTGCTGGTCTGTCCCCTCTAGGTAAAGGTCTGCCGGAAAAGAGAGTTCTCGCTGGTTAAGGACGGCGTGATGACTGGAACCAGATTCAAACCACACGTCAAATATGTCCATCTCCTTGCGGAAGCTGCTGCCCCCGCATTTTCCACATTTAGTGCCAGGGGGCAGGAGGTCTTTCGCCTCCATAGAGAACCAGCTATCTGAGCCATGTTGTCTGAAAATATCCCTGACATGCGCTACCGTCTCAGGTTTCAGAAGGACTTCTTCACAACCTTCGCAGTAAAAGGCGGGGATGGGCACTCCCCAGGCCCTCTGCCTTGATATACACCAATCAGGCCTCTGGTGTATCATCCCACTAATCCTCTCCATCCCCCATGCAGGTATCCACTTTACATTTTTAACGCTCTCCAGAAGCCTCTTCCTCAGCCCTTTGTGTTCAAGGGAGACAAACCACTGCTTGGTGGCCCTGAAGATTACAGGCTCTTTGCACCTCCAGCAGTGGGGGTAAGAGTGCTTTATGAAGGACTTATGGACGAGGGCCTCAAGAAACTTAAGTCTTTCCACAATTCTGGGGTTGGCCTCCTTAACGTTCAATCCTTTAAAATCCCCTGCCTCCTCAGTGAACCTTCCAGTGGAATCCACGGGACTAAAGATAGGGAGGTTGTATTTTTGTCCAGTTAAATAGTCTTCAAGCCCATGTCCAGGGGCGGTATGGACGCAGCCTGTACCCTCGCTAAGGCTGACATAATCGGCTAAAACTAATATGCCCTTATAATCCCTGAGGGGGTGTTGATAATGCTTGCCTTCCAGGGCCTTCCCTTCTATTGAACCTAAACTCTGGTATTCCTTTACGCCCACCTTTTCCATCACATTATCTACCAGACTCTGGGCCAGTAAGGTTACCTCTTTACGCTGCGTCAGGGGGATAACGTATTTTATAGCGGCATAACGGCTCTCTGGGTGAAGGGCAATAGCCAGGTTAGCGGGGATGGTCCATGGGGTAGTTGTCCATATGAGAATGTGAACGGCTTCTCCTTTAGGTAAGGGTAGGAGGGCTGACAGGTCATCCACCATCTTGAAGTTGACGAAGATGGAGGGGCTCGTCTCTTCATTATACTCCAGCTCGGCCTCGGCCAGGGCTGTCTGACAACGCATACACCAGTGTATGGGTCTAAGGCTACGGTAGACATAGCCTTCCTCAACGAGTCTGCCAAAGAGGTCAAGGACGGCGGCCTCATACTCAGGGTTCAAGGTTAGGTAAGGGGACTCCCAATCTCCTGAGACGCCAAGGGCCTTAAACTGGGCCTTTTGGGCCTTTACGAAGCGCATGGCATACTCCCTGCAGCGCTTACGGATTTCCAGTTTATCCATGCCCCTTG
>JAHFOV010000006.1:0-36154 GCA_023261505.1 Planctomycetota bacterium | reverse complement strand
TGCATGACCATGTGTTCTATAGGAAGGCCATGGCAATCCCAGCCAGGGATATAAGGGGCGTCGTAGCACTGCATGGTATAGTACCTGACTATGAGGTCTTTAAGAATCTTATTAAGGCCCGTACCGATGTGGAGGTCGCCCGTGGGATACGGTGGACCATCGTGGAGGATATACCTGGGACAGCCAGCCTTATTCTTACGAATCTGCCCGTATAGACCCATTTCCTCCCATTTTTTCTGTATCTCAGGCTCCCTCCGGTTGAGGTCTGCTTTCATGGGAAAATCGGTAACAGGGAGATTTAAGGTGTCTTTGTAGTCCATGGTAGAGATTTTACAAAATTTTTTCTTCAAATTCTATGTTAAGTTTATGTGGTACTATCTTATTTGACAAAGCCCTTTTAAGGTGATAACATGAGCCTTAATCTATGGAAACTATAGACAGCATAAAAAGACTAGAAGAAAGGATGGCCCGGCTGAAAGGGCAGGGAAAAGAGATTGGCCTGGTTCCCACCATGGGTGCACTCCATGAGGGGCATTTGAGCCTCATCAGAAGGGCGAGGGACGAGAACGATGTGGTTGTCTTGAGCATCTTCGTGAACCCAATACAATTTAACAGGAAAGACGACTACCTGAGCTACCCAAGGAACCAGGACAGGGATAAAGCTTTATGTTTCAGGGAAGGGGTTGACTTTCTTTTTGTGCCGAAAGTGGAAGAGATGTATCAAGAAGGTTTTTCCACTTATGTGGAGGTGGAAGGTCTTACAGATAGGCTTTGTGGGGCTAGCAGGCCAGGACATTTTCGTGGGGTTACCACAGTAGTCACCAAGCTTTTTAATATCGTGAGGCCAGACAGGGCCTACTTTGGACAAAAAGACTTTCAACAGACCGTGGTGATAAAAAGAATGGTGAGGGATCTTAACCTTAACGTGGAAGTACTGACCTTGCCTACAATTAGGGAGGCTGATGGTCTGGCCCTCAGCTCCAGGAATCAGCTACTAAGACAAGGAGAGCGGCAGGTGGCTAGTGCCCTTTATCGCTCTCTTCTTGAGGCCAGGGAACTCTTTGCCTTCGGCATTCGTGATTCCCGAAGGATAATTCAGCAAATGCACGACGTCCTGCATAAGGCTGGTATCTTTCGCATAGATTACATTACCCTAGTTGACCTAGAGAGTCTGGAGGAACTGGAGGGGGCCAGGGCTGGAGCAGTGGTGGCCCTTGCTGCATGGGTGGGTAATGTAAGGCTAATTGATAATATGACATTAGAGGAGGTTACTTCCCAGTTGAAAGCCAGGCACAAGTTAGGGGTGAATGTATAATGTTCAGGGAGTTATGCAAGTCAAAGATTCAGCCGGCTACTGTTACAGAAACTAACCTTTACTATCAGGGAAGCATTACTATTGATAGTGTCCTGATGGAAGCAGCTGATATAGTTGAATATGAGAAGGTACAAGTCTTAAATCTTAACAACGGGCAGCGGATAGAGACTTATGTAATAGAGGGAGAGGGCAATTCTGGAATTATATGCCTTAATGGCCCTGCCGCTCGCCATGCCCACGCAGGGGATAAGGTGATAATTCTTTCCTACTGCCTGGTGGAGGAAGGTAAGACCAGGAATTGGGAGCCAAGAATAGTCCTGGTTGATGACTTGAATAGGCCCCTAAAGGCTGCCACCGTTGCCAGGGGGCATAAAAATTAAAAATTACAGCATTACGGATTAAAATTTACGTATAAATCTGGAGGCTGTAATTCGTCGCCAGATATAGAGCCATGAGACGCACGCTTCTTGAGATACCAATCCCTTTTACAGATTTGCACCTGCCCATATATTCCTATGGGTTCATGTTGATGTTGGGTTTTATGATGGGCCTCTTTGTGGTGCGCAGGAAGGCCTATGCAGAGGGTCTGAATATGGATAAGATTAGTGACCTCTGCCTCATGGTTCTTATTTCAAGTATCTTTGGTGCAAGGCTCCTCTTCGTATTGCACCATTACAGAGATTATCTCTCCAGGCCTCTCGAAATTTTTATGCTGTTTAAAGGTGGGCTTTCTTTTTATGGCGGATTTTTTACAGCCATAGCGGTTGGTGCCCTGGCCTGCAGACGCTGGAATTTGCCCCCTCTTAAGCTACTGGATATGATGGCGGTAGGACTGGCCATTGGATTGGCCTTTGGCAGGATAGGCTGTTTTCTTAACGGGTGTTGTTACGGAAAGCCTGTCGCTGGCCTTGCGTGGGCCGTGGCCTTCCCGAAGACTATGGACGCCCAGCGGAATATAGATGGCAGTCCTCCCTTCATCCACCACCTGGAAATGGGCTGGGTAGGCTTCGCTGACCCTTACTCACTCCCTGTGCATCCCACGCAACTCTACGAGGCCATGTGGGCCTTAATAATGTTCCTGGTGCTTGATGCATTATACAAATACAAGAAAAGGGATGGAGAACTAGCCCTCCTTTTCTGTATCCTTTACGCCCCGATGCGTTTCTTTTTTGAGATGCTAAGGGACGACAGCGAGGCCGTACTCGCCGGCCTTACCTTATCCCAGGTTATTGGTATTCCAACCTTCCTTTTGGCCCTTTACCTGTTTATTGATGGCAGACGGAAATTAGGGGTAACAAGTCCGGGTATCTTAGCTCTCTTCTGCCTCCTGGCCCCCTTGCTTCACTATTCCTTATATCACAATTTGTGCTAAACGTAGGAAAGCTCAACGTCGCTAGCTAACTCAGAGATTTTGGGTATATAGCGCTCTTCGATGAGGAGGTGGAAGGAGAGTTTTTGTCCGTCCAGTCTTTGGCTCAGGACATGACCCTTCTGGTAGAGGTAAGCAGTTAGTTTGCCATCTTCCGCTCCGCAGGTAAGTCTTAGTTCCACGCACCTTCTGTCAAAATAATCTTGTATTTTCTTCTTAAGTTCTGGTATGCCCTCTCCTGTAAGGGCGGAGATGACCGCTGATTCTGGATAAAGGGACTTAAGGAATGTCAGATTGGCCTGTTCCGTAAGGGCGTCTGCCTTGTTTAGAACCAAAAGTGTGGGTTTTTGTTCGCAGTTCAACTCCTCCAGCACCTCATTAACGGCCTTAATCTGTTCAAGGGCCGTTGAGGAACTGACATCAACGACGTGGAGTAAAAGGTCGGCCTGCCTTACCTCTTCTAGAGTGGCATGGAAGGAGCTTACAAGGTGATGAGGGAGCTTTTTGATAAAACCTACCGTATCGCTAATCAGGGCTTTTCGTCCATTCTCCAGGTGGAGGATGCGGGTCTTTGTATCCAGGGTGGAGAAGAGCCTATCCTCTACAAGAACCCCTGCCTGGGTAAGTGCATTCATGAGTGTAGATTTGCCGGCGTTAGTATAACCTACTAGGGAGACCTTCAGGCAGCCACTACGGGCTGTGACTTGTTGATGCCTTCTACCTTCAATCTCTTTGAGTTTTTTTCTAAGATCAAAGATTCTCTTGGAGACTAGGCGTCGGTCCGATTCTAGCTGTTTTTCACCAGGCCCCCTGGTACCTATGCCTCCTTCTATCCTGTCCAGGTGGACCCACATCCTTCTAAGTCTGGGGAGGGTGTATTCTAATTGGGCAAGTTCCACCTGTAGTTGGGCCTGAGTAGTTCTGGCGCGCGTGGCAAAGATGTAGAGGATAAGTTCACTTCTGTCTACTACCTTTGCATTGAGGAGTTTTTCTAGATTCCTTACTTGGGCTGGAGTAAGATCATCGTCACAGATAACCACATCAATATCGTTGTCTCTGCAAAGCGTGGCGAGTTCTTCTGCCTTGCCTCTTCCGATGTAGTAAGTGGGGTCAATCTTATCCCTTCTTTGCAAAACATTTTCAACAACAATAGCCCCTGCAGTTTTAGCCAGTTGGTTCAATTCTTCTATATCACCATTGGCCACACCTTTTAAGGACAGGGTTCCAAGCAGGATGGCCCTTTCGGCCCTTACTGAGAGTTCTTTTCTTTTTTCCTGTACCACTCAACTCCAGAAGAAAAGGTGACTTATTAGAGATTTTTTTCCTACACAGGTATTCTAGCACCTAAGGGATGTTTTTATCAAGTCATACCTACGGCAGATTCGCCGTGGCGAACCTGGCGAGCCACATTTCAGGTGCATTATATTTGCTAGCTTCAAAATGTCAGTAAGCATCGCAATACCTATGGCTGTGGTGGTAAGGGCTTACGCAGGCCAATAAACAATAGAATCCCCCCATGAGCTTTTTGTTTAATAGCTCAAAACAGCCCTTACTTCGTGCGTCAAAAGAGAGGATATATAAAAGGCGCAACCCCGGTGAGTTCAGCAAAGATTAGTAGAATTCCAAAAAGTATAATCACTAGCACAAAGGGAATAAGCCAGAACTTCTTACCGGCCACCAGGAATTGAACTATCTCAGGAATAATCCATAACCTGGAAAAAAGCATCCTTAACGCATCTAAAATTTTTTCCATCCTTATCTCCTATTTCTTTACAACATAATTACCCAGTACTAGAAGGTCTAGCCCGCTTTTACTGAAGGTATTAAAGGCGTCTTGAGGGGTACAGACTATTGGCTCTCCCTTCAGATTGAAAGAAGTATTCAGTAGCAGGGGCACCCCCGTCAAGTGGGCAAATTCCTCTATAAGACCGTAATAAAGGGGATTTAGTTCCTTAAATACCGTTTGCGGCCTTGCACTGCCATCGACGTGAGTGATAGCAGGTATCTGTGCCCTCTTTTCCTCCTTTACAGGGGTTACATAGAGCATGAACCTTGCGGGGAAACGTCTCTCTGCCTCAGGGAGTTCAAAGAAGTCTTCAGCCTTTTCCACCAATACCGAAGGGGCAAAGGGTCTGAAGAGTTCCCGGAATTTTATCTTGGCATTAACAATATCTTTCATCTCCTCTTTCCTGGGGTCTGCCAGGATGCTCCTATCGCCAAGGGCCCTGGGGCCCCACTCCGTCCTGCCCTGAAACCACCCCACAACCTTTCCTTGAGTAAGGGATTCTGCTACTGTCTTTAGAAGTTCTTCCTGCTCAAAGGATTGAAAGGGTATGTTGTTACCCTTCAAGAATGCCTCTATCTCTTCATGCCTGGACTCTGGACCAAGGTAGGCATGTTCCATAATGTATTGTCGCTTCTTGCCCAGCAGGGAATGGTACACGTAAAGGGCAGCCCCCACGGCACCACCTGAGTCCCCAGCTGCAGGCTGTATGAATATATCTTCAAATCCGCTTTCCCGCATTATTCTGCCGTTAGCCACACTGTTAAGGGCTACGCCACCAGCCAGGCATAGCTTTTTAAGTCCTGTCTCTTTGTAGAGATACCTGGTCATCTTCAGGAGAACTTCCTCCGTGACCCTCTGTATGCTAGCTGCTATATCTGCGTAATATTTGTCAACTACGTCTGCCTGCTTCCCTTTGGGGTCCCCAAATAGTTTCGTAAAATTACCGTTAAAGGTCTGGTCAGGGGAATAATGGTAAGAAAAGTACTGCATATCCAGCCAGTAGCTACCATCATCGTTTACCTTGAGGAGTTTATATACCTTATCCAGGTATTTAGGCTCTCCGTAAGGGGCCATCCCCATCACCTTGTATTCCCCCTCATTTACCTCAAATCCCAGGAAGGCAGTAAAGGCACTGTAAAGGAGGCCAAGTGAATGTGGGAAGCGTATCTCTTTTAGCAGTTTTATATCGTTACCCCTGCCTATTCCCAGAGTAGTAGTAGTCCATTCCCCCACCCCGTCGGCAGTAAGTATAGCCGCTTCCTCGAAAGGGGAGCAAAAGAAGGAACTGGCGGCGTGAGATATGTGATGTTCCACAAAGAGAACTTCTTTCTTATATTTTAGCTTACTCTGGATGAGTTCTTTTACCCAGAGCTTCTCCTTAAGCATGCTCATCATCGCCTCCCTGAATAAGCGGCAGGAAGAGGGGAAGGTGCCGAAGCTGCTCATTAATAGCCTCTCAAACTTCAGGAAGGGCTTCTCGTAAAAGACGACGTGCTCTACATCATTTATGGAGATGCCTTCCTTCGCCAGGCAGTATTCAGCGGCCTTCTCAGGGAATCCATTATCGTGTTTTATCCTGGACAGCCTTTCTTCTTCCACAGCGGCCACTACATTGCCATCCTTTATCAAAGCAGCCGCCGAGTCGTGATAAAAGGCGGAAATACCTAATATGTACATACGCCTCTCCTAATTAATATTGTTTGTTCAAATCTTCTAAGGTTGGGGCCCCCTGTGGAGCTCTTTCATCCCAGGAGGTTGTGTTACCTGTAGGATTAATCTTCAATGGGTCGTACTGCAGTAGTTTGAATATAATACCTATTGGTGCAAGGAGGGTATAATAAACCAATGTAAATAGGACCCTTGCTTGAAAGGTGGCTGCATGGCTAGAAAACCGCCACCATTTATTCCATAAATCTTTTAGCATGCCGAACCCTGCCTCTTGAACAAATGCCTTTTGAAAATAAGCTAAACCCATTTTATACAAAATGTACTGAATGTCTACAAATATTTTCCCCAACAGCTCTTCATTGTGACAGAAGCTTCTCTTGCCGGAGGTAAGACAGGATTGCCTCTGCCGCCAGATGATTACCCTCCTTATTCCAGTGCGCATCAAAGGTGTAATATAATTGCTCCTGCTTCCTGGAATGCTCCCTGAAGATGGGTGTCAGGTCCAGACACGTAATCCCTTGTTCCTCACAAAAATTATTCATAAGGGTATTAAGCTGATCAATATCGTAGTTTTCGGAATCTTTTATTAGCCCTTTTACAATATGCCAATAGCTTTGCTCTTTGCAAGGGATTAGGATTACTACAAGCGTAGCCTTTATGTTCTGACAGATAGCCTTAGCCTCCAGAAGGCTTTCCTTGGTAAGTTTACAGCCTTCTTGCATTACAAGCCTATCTATATTTCTTTCTAAAAAGCTTGGATAGAAAACCAGGGACAGGCGGCCGTCTTTGTAAGGGTATGGGGACAACTGTGAATTGTCGCCCCTTTCTTCACTTTTGGCACGACGGTAGGTACGTATGTAATTGAATACCCGGCAAACCCAGGAGTGTTGAATAAGCCAGTTTTCACTGCCTGAGTGTATTGGTTTACCTTCCATCCATTCCCTTAAACGCTTGTTTGTGTCGTAACTGTCAGAAAAGTCGTTCTGGTAAAATGCCCACAATACGAGTTTGGGTTTTAGGGGGGCGCCGTATTTCTGTAGCATCCGTACTTCCTGGATGGGAGAATAACGGGCCTCCCCCATATTCACGAAGTCCAGGCCTGTCTTTTTTTCAAGAAGTTCCACCCATAAATTCTCACTGTCTATAACACCTTCAGTAAAGCTATCGCCTAATGCTATAGCAAAGCATTCAGAATTGATCCCATCGTCCCTGAAGCCTATCCCTTCGTAGCCCAGGCTCACGGTGTGGAGGGGATAAGAAAATTCCTTACCCACAATATTAAAATCCAAATTAGGCTTGAGTTTTCTCACAAGAAATGGATCAGGTTCAAACCTGTAGTTACAGTAGACGGCAGACAAGAGCCTTGCCTTTGAAAGTTGAGCAGGGAAAAGCCTTAAAGAGACCTCCATAACCAACAACGCAATGAATAGACCTACGAGGGCTTGAAATACTTTCTCATTGTACAGGCCCATTGGCCCTTTCTCTAAAATGCCTGTCAGCTTTTTCCTCAGGTCTTTCAGCATAGAGTTTTTGACTTACTAGTTTCTAAAGAAAAGAACAAAACAGTTTATCAAAGGTTTCCTTGTGGCAGTAGTCCTTGTTGTTTGAGGAAGTCAAGTATAGCCTCTGCCGCCAGATGATTACCTTCCTTATTCCAGTGACCATCCTCAGTGTAGTACAACTGCTCTCCCTTCTTGGCATGCTCTTGGAAGGCAGGTGTCAGGTCCAGGCATGTAATACCTTGTTCCTCACAAAAATTTTTCATAAGGGTATTAAGCTGATCAATATCGTAGTTTTCGGAATCCTTTATTAGTCCCTTTACGATATGCCAGTAGCTTTGCTCTTTGCAAGGGATTAAGATTATTACAAACTTTGCTTTTATGTTCTGGCAGATAGCCTTGGCCTCGAGAAGGCTTTCCCTGGTAAGTTTCCAGCCTTCTTGGAGGTTACTCATAAATTCTTCCTTTGCGTAGCCCATATCGAAGAAGAAGGACAGATGGTCGTCTTTGTAGGGGCGCCTAGAAGAATATCCGCCCCTTTGCACCTTATTAATCTTTTGACCTATGTATTGCAATGCCTGACAAGCCAGGGAATGTTGGATAAGCCAGTTTTCAACTCCCTGCCCTTTACCCTCTGCCTGTTCCCTTAAACGCTTATTTACCCTGTAACTCTCAGAAATGTCATTCTGGAAGAAGGCCCACAGGACGAGCTTGGGTCTTAAGGGAGTTCCGTATTTCTTTAGCATCCGCACTTCCTGTATAGGACAGTAACCACCCACCCCCATATTCACAAAGTCCAGACCTGTCTTTTTCTCAAGAAGCTCAACCCACACATTCTCACCGTCTATAAAACCTTCCGTAAAGCTATCACCAATTGCTACAGCAAAGCATTCAGAATTTATCCCATCGTCCCTGAAGCCTATATCAGTGAAGCCAAGGGTCACCGTTTGAAAGGAATGAGAATGTTCCTTAGCCCCGAAAGTTAAATTCAGATTAGGCTTGAATTTTTTTCCAAGTAATGGGTCTGATTCAAAACGATAGGTATTGTAGATGGAAGCCAATAATCTTAGCTTTGAAAGCTGGTAAGGAAATAGCCTTAAAACGACCTCCATAACCAGTAACGCAATGCATAGGCCAAAGAGGACAAGCAGTAGCTTCTGACTGTACTGAATTATTTGACTTTTCTCTAAAATGATTGTCTCCTTAGGCTCGATCTTTTCAAGATGGATAAGCTTAAAATTATACTAGTCAACAAAGAAGATAGCAAGACCTGCACTCAGCAGGAGGTTGTAAAGACCTTGGTATTAAAAGATTAGCATTAATGCTTATATTCGGGAACTAAGCCTATGGAATTACGCTTACATGTTGCAAACCAGAGAATCAAGAATTTGTAATCTTTAAGTTCAGCGTTTAGTCTGCATTTCTAGGAGCAAATTTTTAGGAAGGTTAAAGTTAGCATAAACCCCCTGTACATCATCGTGCTCTTCCAGGGCCTCCATCAACTCTATTACTTTTTTTCCTGTAACTTCGTCCACGTCAATAGAGGTCTTTGGCGTCCAGGTAAGTTCTGCAGATTCAAAGTTGATGTTTTGTTCTTTTAGTATCTTTTTCATCCTGTCAAAATCGCTGGGGAGGCAGATGATTTGATACACCTGTTCCACTGAGAGGACGTCCTCTGCCCCTGCTTCCAGGGCGAGCATCATAAGTTGGTCTTCCTCCACATTCTTTTTGTCCACAACGAACATGCCCCTCTTTTCAAAGAGCCAGGAGACGCAGCCACTTGCCCCAAGGCTGCCCCCAAAGCGCTCAAAGATTTTCCTAATTTCTGAGGTAGTACGGTTTCGGTTATCGGTGACTGCCTCAACCATAATGGCCACTCCACTAGGGCCGTAGCCCTCGTAGAGATATTCGTATAATTCTTCTCCGCCGGCGGCTGCTCCAACGCCTTTCTGGATGGCCCTTTCAATGTTATCCTTGGGCATGTTGGCATCTCTGGCCTTTTCTATTGCATACTGCAACTTTATATTAAGGTTTGGATCCCCTCCGCCCTTTCTTGCTGCTACAGTTATGTTTCTAGCTAGCTTGGAGAAGACCTTTCCCTTTTTGGCATCTACAACCTCTTTTTTCCTTTTTATACTTGCCCAGTGAGAATGTCCAGCCATTTTGTACCTCGCTATTTTCCCTTTTAATTACAGACCAGGTTGCTCTACCTGGGGTTCTTCCTCAAGTTTTTTTAACGAATCAAGTTTTTTGAGTTTTTCTTGAATCCATAAGATTATTTGTTCATCCTTTGGGCTCTGAGGCGGCTTCTGCAGTGCCTTCTGCCACTGTGAGTTAGCGGCTTCCCATTGACCCATGCTGTAATAAATCTCCCCAAGGTGTTTGAATATCTCTGGTTCAGGAGAGTCTTGAGAGGCCTCCATTAGTTTCTGTAAAGCTTGTTCTAGGCGAGTATCCCCTTGTCGCTCTGTGGCCTGTTTGTAGTATACCCAACCAAGGCTATCAATATAAGCCCCGTTATTGGGTTGTGCCTGAAGGGCCTTTTCGACTAGTTCCAATGCTTCGTCAAGCTCTTTTCCCCTCTCAGCGTAAAAGTAACCTAGAAAGTTGCTGGCCTCATGAGCATTAGGGTCTATCCTCAGGATGGCCTTAAGTTCTTTCTCTACAGCCTCATCGCAATTGTTTTCATAATACAGGTTAGCCAGGAGAAGGTGAACTTCTTCGCTCTTATCTTCTTTTATTGTGTTAATAGCATTGTTCAACACCTTCATAGCATCATCCCTTCTTTCCTGAACAATGAGGAGTTGGGCAAGGGCAAGGTATTCCCTCGGATCCTGGCTGCCTTTGACCACCTTCCTGGTCAATATATTAATAGCCTCCCCTCTGGCAAATTCTGCCTCTTCCGGGCGGGAAGCCTTTTTGTAAAGCCCAGCCACATAGGCATAACCTATCCATGACTCGGGAAAGAGTACCAGAAAGGCCTCAGATTCTTTTATAGCTTCCTGCAATTCACCTGTTTCTTCGTATACCATGGCGAGGTACATCCTGGCTTGCCCTAAGGAAGGATTAAGGTCCTTAGCCTTCTGCAAGTTCTCTTTTGCGTTAAGAAAGTCTTTGGCCTCGGCATAGGCAATGCCCAACTCACTGTAAAGGAGGCTGTAGTCCACAGGAGCATTTAATTGGAAGATACTCTTAAGACAGGAGATAGCCTTAGTTGGCTCATTCTTTTGCAAGTACAGGCTAGCCAGCCGGTAGAGGGCATCAGCCAAAAGGCCTGGCTCTACATTAGAAAGATTACTCCTGGTTGCCCTCTCAAAAGCTGCTATAGCATCGTCTGTCCTTTCTTCCCTCTGGTAAATGTCCCCAAGGGTGTAGTGAACCCTGAAGTCATCAGGTGAGATTTCAGAGAGCCTTTGTATATATTCCAGGGATTTTTCTTTTTTACCCATCTGTATGTAACAGCCTACAAGGTATTTAAGCAGTCTCTCTGAACGAGGGTCTTTCTCCAAGGCTTTTTCAAAGTACTGCACGGCCTTATTCCAATGGCCGTCCAGCAGGGCATGGTAACCTGCACAGAAATTAAATAAAACCTCCGGAGGTGGGCTTGTTCTCTCCTCAGGAGCGCGGAGAGCCGCTGGAGACGGCAAGGAAGGCTGGGCAGTTTGTGCAGGCGGGGCGGGTTGGGCAGACCGCGGCAATTGGACAGGCTGGGTGGCTTCCGGAAGAGGGGCGGGGGGCTGAAGGGATTGAGCCTCTTCAAGTCTCTCTGTGGAAAGACACCCAGAAAAAATTAACAGGTACATAAAAAAGGGGAGAACGAACATCACTTCTATAGGTTTCTACTATTCGCCACCCTTATGTTTTCCGTGACAGCGCTCATGACCGTGCCTTACTTTATCGCACGGGCATTTTGCAGATATACCTGTGCAGTGCGGGCAGTCGGAACCACTGAGACAAAAGCAGGCATATTTTTCTGGTTCTTTGGAAAATTGGCTCTTGCAGTTCGCTGAGCAGAAGCGGTACGTCTTCCCGTCATACTCTGCAACTTGAGGTGCGTCCTTGCTTACCTCCATACCGCATACAGGGTCGTAGAGTTTAACGTCGTCTGCAATTGCCAGGGAGCTCCAAGCAAACCCTAGAAAGGTTAAAATGGTTAACGACAGGCATACTTTTCTAAACATGGCCTTCCCTCCTTTTCCTTTAAAGGATGACTTTGTTAAGTGAGTACTCAATGATTCCCTCTGCCCCTGCCCTTTTTAAGTCCGGAATTATTCTCCTGGCAACTGACTCATCTATAACGGTTTCTATGGCATAGCCAGCCCCCTCCGCCAGAGGTGATACAGTGGGCCTTCTCAAGGCGGGTAGTTTTTTGAGCACTGCCTCCAGGCAATCGCCAGGGACATTCATCTTTAGGCCCACTTTTTCCCCTGCGATGATAGCCCCTGTGAATAGCATCGCAAGGTTTTCTATCTTGTGCTTCTTCCAGAGATCTTTCCAGGCGTTATGGTTGGCAATGAAGAGAGTCGTAGACTCCATAACGGTATCAAGTATTCTAAGGTTATTAGCCTTGAGGCTAGCCCCCGTCTCAGTGAGTTCCACTATAGCATCTACCAGGTGTGGGGCCTTGGCCTCTGTAGCCCCATGGGAGAACTCTATCTCTGCCCGGACCCCTCTTTCCAAGAGATAACTCCTGGTGACATTTACCAGTTCTGTGGCTATCCTCTTTCCGCTGAGGTCTGAAATCTTGCGGATGGAGGAGTCCTCTGGGACCGCCATTACCCAACGTACCTTGGTAAGCTGTTGCTTAGCATAGACCAGGCTGGCTACCACCTTTACATCGGAGCCATTTTCCTTGACCCAATCTGCCCCGGTGAGACCTGCATCTATTATCCCTTTTTCCACGTAACGGGACATGTCTTGCGGACGGATAAGCCTTCCTTCCAGTTCCTCATCATCTATGGAAGGGTAATAAGACCTTTGGGGCACTCTAACTTTCCAGCCTGCCCTCTTCATCATCTCTATGGTAGCCTCTTGAAGGCTACCCTTGGGTATGCCCAACGCAAGCTTTGCCATTTAGGTATCTTCTTCCTCCTTTGTTACTTCTTCAATAAGCTTTTCTATGCGTTGCCCTCTATCTATAGACTCGTCCAGACAGAAGCTCAATATTGGTACGTAACGGAGACTGAGATGCTCTCCCACCAGGGATTGAATGTATCCACGTGCTTTTTTCAGGATCGCAAGCGTCTTTTTCTTTATATCCTCATCTCCCCGGATAGCAACATAAACCTTGGCGGTCCGCAGATCTAGAGAGGGTTCAGCCCTGGTTACAGTGACAAAACGGATTCTAGGGTCTTTTACCTTGTAGAGGATGGCCGTGCCTATCTCACGCCTGAGTGCCTCTGCCACTTTCTTAAGTTTACGGGTGCTCATAACCTTCTGTAAGGGAGGACCTTTAGTTTTATTCAATTCTACGCCAGCCATCCCTTGCTTTGTTTTTACAGAAGTTCCAATTCGTAGTCTATCAGCTCCACCTGGGGAAAAGTTTTAATGAAGTTCACAAGGGTGGAAAGGCTACCGTTTACATGTCTTTTATCATTGCTTATCATGGCAGCTGCTAGTATACAGTATTGACGGTGATCAAGGGCTTCCATTTCGGAGAACGAGACATTGAAGTCCTGTCTTACCCTATCTTTAAGGCTGTTTAAGACCCTCCGCTTATCCTTTAAAGAGTGGGAATACCTGAGGACGAGCTTAACGCTTAAGATTCCTATAGCCATACAACATAAAAAAAGTTGTCCAACAAAACCAGCAGCTAGCTAAGGGTGCGGGCAAACTGCTGGATTTCATAGGCTTCAATTATATCACCTAGCTTTATGTCATCAAAACCCGCAATTTTTATCCCACATTCTAGCCCCTGGCGGACTTCCTTGACGTCTTCCTTTACAATCTTCAAGGAGGCTAACTTACCTTCAAAAAGGACTGCACCGTCTCTAATTACCCTGATTAAAGAATTACGGTTAATCTTCCCACTTTTTACTATGCACCCTGCAATATTGCCTAGCCTGGAAATTTTAAATACCTGTTTAATTTCCACCTGGCCCGTTACCACCTCCTTCTTTTCGGGTTCTAGGAGCCCTTCCATGGCGGCCTTAACGTCTCTGGTAACGTCATAAATAACTTGGTAGAGCCTGACCTCAACCCCCCTTGCTTCAGCTAAACTGGCAACGCCCTCCTCAAATGTAACGTAAAAGCCTATAACTATGGCATCCGAAGCATCGGCTAGGATGGTATCTGACTCGGTGATACTACCTACTCCACTGTGAAGTATCCGGACTTTTACCTCCTCTGTGGAAAGATCCTCCAGCATCTTTTCTAATACTTCCAAGGAGCCTTTGACATCGGCTTTAAGGATTAGTTTAAGCTCCTTGACTTTGCCCGCTTCAATCTTGGTGTAGAGATTCTCCAGGCTTACGTGGCTTCGTCCCTTGAGGCCAGCCTCCCTTAGTTGGCTTTGCCTACTCGAGGCAATTTCTTTGGCCTTTTGAATATCCTTAAGAATATAGAATTTTTCTCCTGCCTCCGGAATAGTAGAAAGGTCAGAGATAGACACTGGATAGGAAGGGCCTGCCTCTGTAACGGCTTTACCTCTATCGTTGTACATGGCTCTCACCCTACCATAGGCCTGACCACACAAGGTTATATCTCCAAGGCGCAAAGTACCAGCTTGAACAATAACATTAGCTACCACACCCCTGCCCTCGTGAAGCCTGGCATCCAGGACCACCCCCCTAGCAGGGTTTTTAGGGTTTGCCTTTAACTCCAGCATTTCTGCCTCAAGCAGGAGTCTTTCTAGCAGTCCATCTAGCCCCTTTTTGGTGACGGCTGAGGTCTCTATATAACCTGTTTTTCCACCCCATTCCTCAGGTACAAGGCCCAGCTGTGCTAGTTGCTGCTTTACCCTCATGGGGTTAGCCTCTGGTTTATCCATTTTGTTGACCGCTACCACTACAGGTACTCCCGCCGCCTTTGCATGGTTTAGTGCCTCTTCTGTCTGCGGCATGACGCCGTCATCGGCCGCTACCACCAGTACCGCTATATCGGCGACCTGAGAGCCCCTTGCCCTCATAGCAGTAAAGGCCTCATGGCCAGGAGTGTCTAGAAACACTACGGAGCGGCCGCTGGTCTCTACCCTGTAGGCACCTATGTGCTGGGTAATACCTCCAACCTCCCCAGCAGCCACGTTGGTCTTCCTTATAGCGTCCAATAGACTGGTCTTTCCATGGTCCACATGGCCCATAAAGGTGACTATTGGCGGCCTTGCCATAAGGTCCGTCGCTTTAGAAGGCACTTCAAACTCTATTTTAAGTTCTTCTTCGGAACGTTTTGCCTCCTTGAATTCTATTTCTATTCCATAGTCCATAGCCAGAAGTGCCACGGTATCTTCATCTAGGCCCTGGTTCATGGTAGCCGTGATGTTGTGTTCCATCAAAAGTTTGGTAATAATGTTATTTGCTTTTACTCCTAGTTTGCTGGAAAGCTCTTTAACTGTTACAGGGGGTCCCAGGACAACTTTCTGTTCTCTTATTATAGGCACCTTAGGAGTAGGGACAACTTCTCTAGGTACTTTTTTGGCTCCCCTCTTCCATGGCGGGGCGAAGACCGGGCCCATTGGCCTCCTAAAGGTGGGATGACGAGGGATTTTAATAAACTTCCCCGTTGGAACAAGTTTTGGAGCAGCCACAACAGGTTCTAGTTCTGGCCTCTCTTGTGGTAGAGGTGAAACAAAGGGTTTTGTAAGGGCTATCGGTGCCCTCTCCTCTACAACCTCTTTTTCCTCAACAGCTGGTGGCGTTGGGGCCGCCTCCTTAGGTTTGAAGATATTACGTATAGACTCCACGTCTTTTTCCTCTAAGGTATTGGCATGATGTGTTATGTAAGAGAGGCCAAGCTCTTTACATTTTTCTACAATTAGGTTACTTTTTATACCTAGCTCTTTGGCTAAAGCGCTGACTCTAATCTTTGCCATGTATTACACCTTCTTCGTTCTCCGATTTTTCTTCCTCGGAGACAGGGGTTAGTTCTCCTTGTCTCGTGGTTTCCAGGGGGACTTTTTCAGCTTCCTGGGCGGAGACTTTGCTCTTAGAATACTCTTGTTCAGTCACGATGTCAATGTCCCAACCTATTAATTTAGAGGCCAGGCGGACGTTCTGTCCTCTCTTGCCGATGGCCAGGGAGAGTTGGTCTTCAGGTACAACGACAGTTGCCTGTTTTGTTTCAGGAGATAGCAATATTCCAGTGATTTCGGCTGGCTTTAAGGTGTTGGGTATAAGAATCTCCGGGGCTTCGTCCCAGCGAATTATATCTATTTTCTCTCCACCCAGTTCATCCACTATGTTTTTTATTCTCGTACCTCTAATCCCTACGCATGCGCCTACACAATCTACATTGGGGGCTGCAGATATTACGGCTATCTTTGTCCTGTAGCCAGCCTCACGGGCTAATGTCTTTATACGAATAATTCCTTCGGCAATTTCAGGCACTTCTAGTTCAAAAAGTTTCCTAACTAAGTCCGGATGATTTCTGGAAAGGATAAGCTTAACCCTTTGGCCTACCTTCTTTACATCCAAAATGAGGGCTCGGAGTCTTTCTCCAGAGCGGTAGACCTCGCCGGGAATTTGTTCTGATTTGGGCAAGAAAGCCTCAGCCTTCCCTAGCATGGCTACTACATTAGGGCCCTCCATACGTTGAACAACTCCCGTAACTAATGTGCCTTTCTTAGGGAAGAATTCTTGGTAAATCACATCCCGTTCGGCCTCTCGGATTTTCTGTATCATTATCTGCTTGGCGGTGTGGGCGCTTATCCTGCCTAGTTCCGCTGGGTCTATTTTCTTATCTCCTTCCATGGCCACGATTTCGCCAGTCTGCCGGTCCACCTTTATAGAGATGACCTCCTTGGAGACGAAATGCCTCCTGGCGACCGATAAAAGGGCAGCCTCTATGCCCTGGAAGATAATCTCCCTATCTATAGCCTTGTCTTTGTGTAGAGTTTCCACCAGTCTGAAAAGTTCTTCTCTATCCACTGGCGACCCTCCTATGGGATAAAAGAAAAGAGTGGGAATTCCCACTCTTTTTGCCCTCCTTATCCCTTTTGTAAACCCTGAAATTTGCCGACATTAAAACATATATAAATATCCTACACATAAAATTTTATCATTTGACAAGTATTTGTCAAGACTTTTTACTAATTGTGAGACTTAAGAACAGCTCAGATAAATCGTGTTACTTTAATTAATAAGTACATATAAAACCTTTGTGGAAATCCTGAAGGGTCTGCCCCTCTTGCAGTTCCAATATGGCAGTATTGTCATTTTTAACTATAAGTTATCTGCATGCAAATAGTTAACTAGTTATCATATACCCTGTAGTGTAGGATAAGTAAAAAACGAGTAATGTTTTTAGAAACGGCTACTAAGCGGGTCTTAAGGTTTGGGTGGACAGGTTTTGGAGGAATCCTGATGATGTTCTATGCCAAAGAGTTTTTTGATGGTATCTACGTAGCGGTAACCCCCACCGTTCTTTGCCTCTTCCTTTCCTACCTCTAGGGGCCTGTGGAGGAGCTTATTTAAGGTCCTTTCCATAGTGTAAACTACTTCCTGCCAGTACTCTTCGCTGAGGTTGCCTAGTTTTGGTCTAAGCCTATCGAGTTCTTCTTTGCCTATGTGGTGAAAATGATGGCGTAGGCGGGCAACAGCCGGGCCAATCTTCATCTCTTCCATCCAGGCCATGAACTCTTCCACTTCTTCTTCCACCATGCCCTGACATTTCTCTATTTCCCTGGTCCGTTCTTCCACGTTTTGGCTAACTACACCCTGCAGGTCGTCTATATTAAAGAGATAAACATTTTCTATCTTGCCCGCCTCAGGGTTTATGTCCCTGGGTACGGCAATATCTATAAGGAACATCGGATTACCCTTACGTCTCTGCATGGCTCCTTTTATATGTTCAGGGTGTAGAACATAGTGAGGGGCGGCGGTAGAACTGATGACTATATCAGCCTTAGCCAGTTCATCGGCAAGGGAGTCAAAGCGCACTGCCTTACCTCCAAATTCATTGGCTAGGTCTACGGCATGGTCATAACTCCTATTAGAGACCATAACTGCCCTGACCCCATGCTCTACCAGGGATTTTAGAACTAATTCAGCCATCTCTCCCGCCCCAATAATAAAGACTGTTTTGTCGGAAAAATCCTGGAAAATCTTCTCAGCAAACTCTACGGCTACGGAGCTAATAGAGACCTTTCCCTTGGCAATCTTGCTGTGCGTATGGACCTCTTTAGCTACATTAAAGGCTTGCTGGAAGAGCTGATGAAAGACCTTTCCTGTGGCTCCTTGACTACAGGCAGTTGAGTAAGCCTCTTTGACCTGACCTACAATCTGCGACTCCCCTAGTACCATAGAGTCGAGACTAGAGGCCACAAAGAAGAGGTGTTTCACAGCCTCCAGGTTCTGAAAAGTATACATGTTTTTCCTGAAACGTGCCTTTTCTAAACCGTGAAACTCTGCTAAGAAGTCCAGGATAGCCTCCTCTGTGAACTCCGAAGTGGTCTTTGGAGAACAGGCATAAAGTTCTACCCTGTTACAGGTAGAAAGTATTGCTACCTCATTGGAGGAAAAACGTTTACGAAATCGCTCCAGGGCCTCAGTTACCTTGGAAGGACTGAATGCCAGCTGCTCCCTTATCTCTACGGGGGCAGTCTTGTGGTTCAGCCCCACGACAAAGATATTCATCCCTATTACTCCGCAATCCTTTTTATAATGACCGGTTCTTCCTTAGAGACCTTTTTATACCCATGCTGCGCACCTATGAAAAAGGTCCCCAGGAAGGTAAAAAGTACCAGGGAAAAACCTGCTATATTAAGCAAGGCGGCACGACTGCCATGCATGGCTACTCCTATCCTAAGGTGTAATAGGCCGGCATAAACTAGCCAGGTCACTGTGCCCATCACCACCTTCGGGTCCAGATACCACTGAGGACCAAGCATATTAGAATGCTTAACCCAGAATGCACCAAAGACTAAGCCCAACGTCAGTAGTGGGAAACCAAAGCTCAGGGTCTTCCATATGAGTCTGTCCAGACTCTCCAGAGAAGGCAGTCCTAAAAGTAGAGGTCCAAATAACTTATGTTTAAGCTGTCTTTGCTGGGTAAGGTACATAAGACTCAGGGTAAAGGTAATGGCAAATGCAGCATAACCCATAAAGAGCGGTATGGTATGGGCAATAAGCCAAAACTTGCTCAGATTATGTGGGGCATTAAATACATTATTCCCCAGACTTAGCACCCAGAAGCTAAGCACTGTCACCAGGGGAAAAAGGAAGGCCCCTAGCGAAGGGACTCCATAAAGATACTCTACCCCGTTAAATACTGCAACCACGCACCAGGTAAGAAATACCACTGACTCAAAAAGGTTAGTAACCGGAATATTTTGCACCCTGTAGGCCAGATATATGACGAAAAGGCTGTGTAAGATAAAGGCCGTAAAAGGGAGGAGATCAACCCATTGCTTACGGAAGCCTTCCGGTTTAAAGAGATGACCTACCTCCCATATACCACTGAAGAGGTAAAAAACGGCAATTAACCAAAATGGGGAATAGGCTGATAGATTCGCTTCGCTCACTACAGGGATTTCCATACCTTCACTACATTCAAAATTTTATTTAAATGCGCCCATCTTACTCGACGCCCGGTCAGCTTTAGGTGGATGCAAAGCTTAACCTACCCAGATGTTTATAATATTTTCAGTTTAGAATGAGTCCTTAAAGTAGTCAATAGAATTTTTCTGAGCTTTGGGCAAAAGTTAAGGACAATGGGGAGCCCCCTATTCGGTTTTCTCCTTATGTAATAGGGCCTCAATTTGTTCAAGGAACGTTTCAAGAGGGAGGTTTTCAGGCAGGACTGTCCCTTCTTTGATTAGATGCTTACCCTGGAAGAGCCCTACAGTTGTATATTTATTACTATCGGAGAGCTTTTTGAGAAAGGCAACAACTTCCTCACCTGGTTTGTAGTCCGGGCTGTCCTCCACCACGAGGGTCTCTTCGGCCACACTTCCTCCTTGAAATTCCACGGTAACCCACCCCTCGGACGGTACCTTGCCTTTAAGCACCCGTTTAACACGGATTTTGGCCAGGCTAAAAATCATTTCTCCCCCCTTCTGGCTCTTCACAGATTCCACCGCTCCTACAACTATTAAATCTGCCTCCCGTACCAACTCCTCAAGGGGAATCTCCAGCATCATGGCGGGAGCATTGTCAGTGAAGGGCAACACCAAAATAATAAGCGAAGCTATCCAGAGTTGCCACATCCACTCCTCCTCTGGTGCGTCCATCGCCTCCTAAGGCTGAGGCCCAAAAGCCCGCTTCCCACAAGAAGCAGGGTGGCGGGCTCGGGGACGGGTAGGTTACCCCCAGAGGGACCGGAAGGAGTTGTACCTGCCAAGCCGCCCATGCCGTAAATAGCCTGTATGCCTGCTATATCATCTGCGGTCAAAGTACGTCCTGCTTTCCAGTAGAAAGGGTACATGACTGACCCTACGACTTTAGAGTGGTCCAGCCCCAAGGAATGGCCTAGTTCGTGTAAGGCAACTTTATAGAAGTCAAGGCCTCTCTTGTTTGGGTCGTCCGTCCATTTGAAGTTATTGCCGACTCTGTTGTCAAAATGTATATCGCCGGAGGCACTAATGCCGTTGCTGGGTGGAAAGTAGGCGTGGGCTATGACACTCCTGGTGGGAATATGAACAGCAGCAAGCCGTATGTCCCCAAAGGGGCCTTCTAGGCCTTGAGGGTCGGCTGGGAAGGAATTGAAAGGGGCGCCATTGTCACTAACAGTCCCCAAATCTCTCAAATTGCCACCCGTAGCGGCAACCCAGGCGGCCATTGCATTATGCACGATTGCGAGTTCATCACCAGCAACCAGGGCAAAAAAATCCGTTGTGCTGGCTCCGTCGTCGGCCAGATACACCCCCGCTGGCATCGCACTGAAAGAGGCAGCCCCCGGTGTGACCAGCATGGGACTACCCCATTTCCGGCCGCTAAGCGAATACGCCGAAGCTGAGTCAACCAAAAATAAAATAGAAACAAAAACCAGTAACCCGACAATTACACAGCCCCTCATTGGATGCAACAGCAAGCCAAGTTTTTGCATTTTACATTCTCCTTAATCTGCTGTTCGATTCCCCTGACTAAAAATTGTAACCCCCCTGTAATCATTCCTTTTTTATTCCTGCTTTTAAGCAAAACATTTAGGGTGTTTTAGATAAGCAATACTATCAAGTAAAAGCTTTTTATTCCTATCTTTAGCGATTAATTACAAAAGGTCATATATCTTGAGCTTTTTGTAAAGGGTAGTGCGGTCCAAATTAAGAAAGGTTGCGGTCTGTCTTTTATTACCTTTAAAGCGTTCCAGGGTTGACTTTAAGAGCTCTTTCTCCTGTATCTGCAATGAGTTCATGTTAGTGGCTTCTTGGTCTTTGGGGTTAGGGTTGCACTCCTCAAGGAGAAAGCTCACGTCCTTAATGTCTATGTATTCATCCTCGGCAAAGATAATCCCTCTCTGGATGACATTCTCTAGTTCTCTGACATTTCCTGGCCATGAGTAGTTGAGTACCTTTTTCTTTAGCTCCTCCGTTAATCCCAATATTGCTCTATTGTTAAACGTACTGTATTTTTTGATAAAGTATTGACAAAGTGGTTCAATATCGCCTGGCCTGCTGCGTAACGGTGGAAGTACAATGGGTAAGGTTTTTATCCTGAAGTAAAGGTCTTCTCTAAAAATTCTTGCCTTTACCAAGTCTTCCAGAGGGATGCTAGTGGCAATAATGACTCGCACGTCCACATTTATTGGTATTGCACCACCTAGCTTATTAAAAGTCTTGCTCTCTAGCACCCCAAGGAGCTTGACCTGTAGGGTCGGTGATGCGATTGATATCTCATCTAGGAAGATAGTACCCTCATTGGCTAGTTCAAATAGCCCTAGTTTATCTTCCACTGCCCCCGTGAAGGCCCCCTTGAGATAACCGAAGAGTTCACTCTCAAGCAGGGGCTCTGGTAATGTCCCGCATGTAATGTGGACAAATGGTTTAGACTTTCGGTGGGATTTTTTGTGGAGGTATCTAGCTATAAGATTCTTACCTGTACCACTTTCGCCCTGAAGCAAGATTGTTATATCTTTATCCGCAATAGCATCCACCAGCTTCATTACCTCACGCATAGCTGGGTCTCGGGCAACAATCTTTGGAAGCGGAAAATCTACGCAGCGATATTGGGTCTTATCAGCAGAACCTTCTTTTAAGGCCCTCTCTACTGTGGAAAGCAAGATGGCGTCATCAAGAGGTTTAGTCAGATAATCGTAGGCCCCTTGTTTGATTGCACTTACTGCCTCTTGTATATGACCATAGGCGGTTATTATTATTACCCTAGTATTTCTGTTTTTCCTTTTCACCTCCCCAAGGAGGTCCAGACCAGAAAGCTCTGGCATACGTACATCGGATACCACTAAGTCAAATGCCCTTCTTTCAATCTTCTGGAGGGCCTGGGTGCCATCTTGGGCGGTATCTACTTTGTAGCCATTCAGTGAGAAAAGCCACCCAAGGGATTCCAACACGACCCTCTCATCGTCTACAAGGAGTATGCTTGCCTTCTGACTATTCTCCATTAAATCCTTACCAGTTAGACCTCTACAAAACTCAGGCGAAGGAAATTTGCCTAAGCACTAGGCATCTATATTGTTGGTATAATCACACTAAAAGTAGAGCCATTTTCGGTCTTGCTTTCAAAGGAAATTGTTCCGCCATATCTTTCCACAATCTCCTTGCTTAGGGCTAGCCCCAGGCCGGTGCCGTCCTTCCCCTTTGTTGTGAAAAAAGGCTTAAATAGTTTTTTTCTCAAGTGTTCGGGTATTCCTACCCCTGTGTCAGAGATGGCCACCTCTATCTTGCCGCCTTTTACTTGGGTTAGCACCCTTAAGACTCCTCCAAGGGGCATCGCCTCTATAGCATTCTTTATCAGGTTTAGAAAGACATGGTAAAAATCGCCTGGCACAGGGAGATGATAGTGCTCATCACAATGGGTTACTAATTTGATTCCATTGGCCTTTGCTTTGTCTTCGTACAAGTGAAGGATGTCTGCCAGCATTCGTTGTAGTGTTATAGGTTCTCTATTGGCGGGCCTTTCCCTTTTGGCAAAGTTCAGTAGGGATTCTGCCATATTGTCCAACCTGTTTAATGCTCCCTCTGCATTGAGGATATAATAGGTTACCTTTTCTTTGTTATCTACACATGCCAGGCTAAGACTGAGGAATCTGCGAATACCATCGAGGGAATTTTTTAACTGATGTGCTAACTCTGCTGTCCCCTTTCCCAGGACAATGAGTCGCTCCTTATCCTCCGAGTAGGACACTTGCTTGGGTAGGGGGTTTACCACGTTCGTACCCTTTTTCTGGAGAGTTTTAGTAGTGATTATACGTGGGGGATTCATTTTATTTAATTATTAAGAATCCTTCAGTCCTAAGAGCACCTTTGGCTTCTCCATTTCCTTAGATGCCCCAGGCATTAATTACAACTTCACCAACGGGAAGGAAAATAAGCCAGCCTTCCCTCCCTTAAAGACTCGACTTTTGGCCGAGGATTTTTTCGGAGACACTCCATTATCAAGGGGCCGGATGAGCTTAGTGCACAAACGCCTATTTTTATCATCCTCACTCGTTTTCTAGTTTTTTAGAAAGTGCTTGTTCCGGAAACCTTAGCAGTTCCCTTCTCTATTTCTTTCACAAGCCTCTTTGCCTCTTCAATTTCAGGAAAATCCACTCCCGCTTTTATTGCCCTCTGAAGTTGAAGGAGGGCCCTGGAATCCATTCCCTTTTTCAGGTATGCAACACCCAGATGGAAATACACGCTGGGATTGCCGTAAGAGAGTCTAGAAGCCTGCTGAAGTTCCTTAACAGCCTCTGTATATTTTCCGCTAAGGTAATAAATCCAGCCCAATGTATCCATTGTTTCAGCATTGTTTGGTGCCAGTTCCCTTGCCCTCACGGCATACTGTAATGCCTCATCCAGACTGCCTTTCTTGGTTGCGAGCACCCAGGCAAGATTGTTAAAGGCCACTATACGCTCCGCAGAACTTGGTGCAAGCTCAATAACTTTCTTATATTCTTTTATACACCCGTCGATGTCTTCCCTTCTTTGTAGGAACATTGCAATTTGCAGGTGCGCCCGGCTTGAATTGGGTTCTATTTCCACCAGCCTCCTATAAGTATCAAGGGCCATCTCTTTATCCCCTTTTAGGGTGTAAATGTAGGCCAAGTTCTCGTAGGCAGGGCTGTAGGAGCTATCCTTTTGGATGATATCAGCAAAGGTATTTGCGGCTTGTTCCATCTCTCCCGCCATAATAAGATTTTGTCCAAGCAAATCAGATACAGCAATACTTTCTGGAACAAGGCTCTTGGCCTTTTTACATCCTTCCAGGGCCTCTTTTACCCAACCTTCAGCGAGGCAGACCAGCATAACATTCATATGGGCCGCAAATTTGGGAGCGGTGCCATCAGGGGTAGTGGTTATAAGCTTAGAATAAGCCTGTTTTAACATGGCAGGTAGATTGGCCTTTTCTATTACCGACTTTGCCCTCTGCCTTTCGCCTGAAGCCAAAGCTATATTGGCAAGGCTCAATGCAGTTGAAACGTCTCCATTACTAGCCTGCAAGGCCTCTTCACAATTAGACTCTGCCTCACGGTACCGACCTTTTAACTGGTAAGCAATGGCCTTTATCCAAAGGAGGTGTGGAACGGCCTCCTGAGGTAGCTGTAAACACTTGTCATAGTCTCCCTGAGTAAGATATAGGAGTGCAAGGGTAGCCAAAGGTACGCTCTCAGGGGCTGTCTTCTGGAGGTTCTCAAAGGTTTGGATGGCCTGGTTGATGTGCCCTTGTTTCCTGTAAATCTCTGCCAGAACAAGATACGCCGGAGGAAAGTCTGTCCTTTGATCTAGCAAGGTTTGGAGGGTGTCAAGGGCCCTGTCAATATCGCCTTTTAGAAAATAGACGGTGGAAAGGCCAAAAAGGGCTTGAGGTTCGTTGTTCTTTTGTGCAAGGCATTTTTGATATTGCTCCAGTGCCTTCTCGTATTTGCCTAGTCCAGCGTAGCAACCAGCAAGCATGAGCATTATGTCAAGGGAGTCTGGGTTAGATTCCAGGGCGGCGCCACAGATAGATAAGGCCAGGTCTGGCCTGCCTTGCAGGTTATGTATGGAGGCTATACTCAGGTATCCCTGTACATAGTGAGGATCGATGTCAACAGCCTTTATGAATTCTTCTTGTGCCTCCGCTATCTCTCCCTTTTTGACCAAGGCAACGCCAAGTAGGTGGTGGAGGTCAGGGTTAGTTGGATTTTTCTCCAGGCCGTTCTTGCATTCTTTTATACAATCTTCAACCTCTCCCTTTAAAAACTTGGTTTTTGCCAGGTTGTATCGGCTGACGTCTTGTATATCGCCCCTTTCTGCCGCTTTAGAAAATTGTTTTTCTGCCTTCTCTAACTCCCCTTTTGTTAGATAGGACTGCCCAAGGAGGTTCAGAGCGAAGGCATTCTTAGGGTCTTGGGAAAGAACATCTTTGGCCAGGGCTAGAGCCTTTTCCGTATCTCCTTTCTGAAGATATAGTTCAGAGAGTTGAAGTCGCGCCGAAGGGTCAGCCTGGTTAGAGACCACTGCCTCCTCCAGAGCCCAGATAGCTTTGTCATAATCCCTCATACTAAGATACGTCTTTCCCATCTCCTGGTAAATGCTCGGAAGGTTGGATTCTGACGAGAGTGTAAGTGCCTCATAGACCTTAACAGCCTCTGCAGACTTACCCTTGGCCGTCAAGAGATTAGCAAGATACATAGATACCAGTGCATTGCCTGGTACGGCTTTGGCTACCTCTTTGCACTTTTCCAGGGCATTGCTGTAGGAATAATTCGTCCCAAAGAAGATGGCCTCGTTCAGGTCTTTCAAGACCTCTGAATTTGACCTTATTGTGGCTACATCGCTTATAAAGTCACGATACAGTTTCTTCTGTTCTTGGGTAAGCGGCGAACCGTCAATAGTCTCCGTGGCCCTGTCGGTCTGTTCAGCATTGAGGTAGACGTTTACAAGCATTGCGTAGCCGGAGGGGGAGTTTGGAGCTATGCGAATGACCTCCTGAAATGCCTCTTCTGCCCCTTGCAGGTCACCCATTAGATGACAAGCTGTTCCCTTGCCAATATGCAAAAGAGCTTCGGATGGCTGGAGTTTAAGGCCCTTCCGATAGGTATCAACTGCCTTATCATATTTTGTTTGTATGATATAAATTCTTCCCAGGGCCATATATGAAGGTATGTAACCGTTATCAATCTCAATTGCTTGCTCGACTTCTTGTTGGGCCTTACGTATTTCCTTCGTCTCCTCATGTATCACAGCTAGTAGCAGGTAGGAGGTAACGTCTTTGTCTTTTCGTTTGAGATTATTTGTGAGGATTGACACAGCTTCGTCTTTATTGCCTAGAGCTTGCGATATTTTAGCTAACTCATGAGTTGCGGGCAGAAAATCAGGTTCAAGCTTCAGGACCTCCTTAAAGGATTGGCCAGCGGCAGTAAGGTCTCCGCTACGGAAAAGGGCTAGCCCCTTTAAATAAAGCACCCCTGGTTGGTCAGGGTCTTCAGCCAGGACAGCATCGCAGGTTCTAAGACATTTGCCTATTTTACCCTCTGCAAAATCAAGGTAGGCCAGATTTTTGTTAGCGGAGAGGGGGTCCAGTTCCGTTAGCCTGCTAAATGCCTGTCTAGCTTGCTGGAAGTTTCCTTGGGCCTGAAAAGCCTTGCCTAGTAGCTCCATTGCAAAGATGTTTGATGGGTCTTGTTCGAGGATTTCTTTTATATAACTTGTAGACTCCTCCCAGCGCCCCTCTTGAGCCAGAATTTGTGCGAGAGTGAACTTTGCCGGTGCATACTCCTTGTTAGAACCTATAGCACTTAAGAGCTCGGTTTTTGCCTCTTCCTTTTTTTGAGTTTCTATTAGGGCTAATGCTAGGAAATAATGGGCCTCTGGAGAGTTGGGCATATGGGCGGTAGCCTGCCTTAGGTGGGCAATAGACTTGGAGTAGTCCTTGTCCTGCAGGGCAATTACACCACGTATATATTCTACAACAGGTATGTCCCTTGATGAGGCTAATTCAGAGGCTTTTTCAGCCGCGTCAGAGGCCTCTTGGTATCTACCCATTCTTAGGCATAATAACCCCTTCATAACATTAATCTGTATCTGCTTGTCTTTGTTACCAGTGAGGCCTGACAGGGTCTTTAGGGCCGCCTCCTCCCTGCCCTGTTGAATGTATATAAGAGCGAGGTTAAGGCCAATGGCGAAGTCTCCGGGATTTTGTTTTAAGGCCTCCAGAGACATGGCCTCAGCTTTTATGTAATCCCTTTTGGCTACATAGAGGTCAATGAGACCAAGGTGTGCTTCAGCATAGTTTTTATTTATCGCCAATGCATTATTAAAGCAGGTGATTGCGCTTTCGGGGTCGCCCAGCTCTATATACATTTTGCCTTTAAGCACTAATGCTTTAAGGTTTTGGGGTTGTTTGCTAAGTATCTCGTCACAGGAATCTATAGCTTGCTGGAGTAACTTAGAGACTGTGGCCTCATCCTGCCCGGCGTTGCGGGACTGGACGGCTTTATTGAGATAGGTTGAAGCTACCTCTACATCGGTATCTGTATAATCAGGCCGTAAGGTACTTGCAATCTCATACTCTGACAATGCTCTGTCAAACTCTGCTATTCGATTGTATGCAAGGCCAAGCTGGTAGTGTGCCTCGAAGCTTTCGGGATTTTTTTCGACTTCCTTCTTGAATTGCGCGATGGCTTCATTATATCTGTTTAACCTTGCATATATTTTTCCCCTTTCTACGGGCTCTTTACCCCTGAAGGTCATCCAGGTATAAATCCTACCCCTTCCCTTATATAAAAGGGTCGCTACTATTCCAAAGAATGTTAATCCGATAATTAAGCCAATCCAAACCAGGCTTTTGCCTTTTCTTTTCATCCTAAACCCTCTAAGAAATCATTAAATAATTAGATTTATAATAACTTAGTGTTAACCGATTACCCTAGCAAAAGTAATGCCTATTTATCATGCTATGTATCTAAGTGCAAAGAAGTCAATATAATGCAACAACTTAAGCAGAAACTGCCACCGCTCAGAACAAGAAAAAAATGTCTACTTTTTCCAACACCATTCCTTGAAGAAGAAATAACCTTTTGATTTTATTGAACTTAGCTTCTTTTCAACAAAACTGGACTTTTCGTCTTTACTTGTCAAATCGTGTTGAATAAACACTTAAATTGCAAGATTTCTGTCAAAAAAGGCATAAAAAAGCAGCACAACGTAATCTCTTTTCTTGTTTTTGTTTGAAAGCTCATCGAGACCAAAATTTCCTTGACATATGGGAAGAGAGGTGGTAAAAGTGGCAGCGTTTTAGCGGTTTATCTACAGGTGTCCGCTCGTACGTGGATTAAACAGGGAAGATGGTGAAAGGCCATCACGGACCCGCCGCTGTAATCGGTGACGAAAGTTGCAAGCACCGTACGGTAATTAACACGGGGCAAGGGCCACTCCAAATATTGGGGGAAGGCGCAATGAGTAGAATGACCCGATAGTCAGAAGACCTGCCTGTAGATACGTTACCAGCCTCCCCGAGGTAGGGAAGGCGGGATTCTGGTAAGAATATCCATAGCCCGCATCTTCTCTGAAGGAGAGGGTGCGGGCTTTTTTGTTGTATTTTTTACTGGAGGTGAAGCTTAAAGGTAAGTTAGACTAAAAATCTTACACATAACATTGCATCGGTAGATTCGCCGATGAACGTGCAGGATGTAAGGGAAGGCAGTTAAAGTCTGCCGCTGCCCCGCAACTGTAACGGGGACGAAATCTGCAATAGGCCACTCTCTATCCGCCTCAGGCGGACGTAGAGGGGAAGGCGCAGAGAGTAGGAAGATCCGTTAGCCAGGAGACCTATCCTGCCACACCAGGTTATCCCATTTCCGAGGGGAAGGGAGGGTAAATTGAGAAGGCTTCTAGAGATGTTATTTCTGCTGCTCCTATGCAGTCCCTGCATGGCTGTTGAAGTGGAGCAAATAGAAAGACTGAGGAGCGAATTGGAACACCTTAAGGCAGAACAGCAAAGTTTAAGTCAAAAAATGGAGCAGGACCGGTCCAGGATAGAAAGTCTTGATACAGAGTTGGCCCGGCTTAGTGGGGGACCTGCGGTTCCTCCGGCCGAAAAGACACCGCCACCTGTTTCTAAGAAAGAGAGGCTTGAAAAACGGGTGGAAAGTCTGGAAGAAATGGCGGGGAAGGTATTCCTGCTGGAGCCGGTGGAAGAGATAAAAAAGGTCTCCGAATGGGTATGTCCCGAAGGGCATATCTATGACCATCCAGGTCCTGATGGTCGTTGCCACCTCTGCGGTAAGCCACAGAAAGAACGTGTGGCCTACAGGAAGTTCAAGTACGCCCGTAAGGAGAGCATCTCTGACCGCATAGCGGCCATGATGGAGGAGGAGTTCAAGAAGAGGGTGGCTATAGGTGTGAGTGCCACTGGGGTCTTCCAGCAGTTATTAAATAGCCATAAGAAGGACACAGCATTTGCCGAGGGGTCTTTTGACCTCTTTTTCCTTCACCGTCCCATGATTAACTCTACCCTGTTCATAGACCTTGAGGCTATCGGAGGCAGTGGGCCAGACCTGCTCGTTCACAGCATCTCTGGGCTAAATGATGATGCCTCACGTGGTTCAACCCACGACACAGTCAGCGTCAGGGAGGCATGGCTACAGTCTATCTTTATGCAGGACAGGTTGAGACTGGTGAGTGGGATGATAGACCTCACCAACTACTTTGATATGAACAACGTAGCGAACGATGAGACCACCCAATTCTTGACCAGTGCCCTTGTAAATAACCCTGTCCTAAGTGCACCACCGAAGAATAGCCCGGGCCTGGTGGGCTACTTTGACACAAAGAAGGGATATAGCTTTGGATTGGGTCTAGCAAGCGCCGATGACTCTGGCACTGCCATAACTGACAAGCCTTATACAATAGCAGAGGTAGATTACTACGCCCCGAGGTTCCTATTTGGGCAGGGAGGGAATTATCGCCTATGGGGGAGGTACAATGGGGACACCAGGAGCCAGGCTGTGGGCCTCAGCCTTGACCAGCAGTTTACCCAGAGGCTTACGGGCTTTGCGAGATACGGGGTAACAGGAAACACCGCCACAGATGAGCCGGAGTGGGCATGGAGCCTGGGACTAGGGTTTAGTTCACCTTTTTCTTCAAGGAAGTACGATCGTACTGCACTAGCCTTCAGTCAGATTAAGGCCTTCAAGGGGGACAAAGAGGACCTGGCAGAGGCCTTTTACAACTTCTTCCTGACTGACCATATGAACGTTTCTCTCAATTCTCAGGTTCTCCTGCATTCCGCTAGCCCCCTGCCAGGAGAAAATGATGACTTCCTCACCACCTTCGGCCTGAGAGTTCAGATGGATTTTTGATAAATTGAACCTTTGAACAATTAAACTTTTGAACTCTTGAACTTTTGAACTTCAATTCTTAAAGGAGGTATGCATGACAAGAATAATCCTTATCCTGACCCTCTTACTAGGGCTGTCAGTACCTGTCAGGGCCGAGACGCCCTTGTCAGGGCACGACGTGAACTCTCTGGTTTTTGTTACCAACAGGGATAGCAATGATGTTGTCGTAATAGACTTGAAGGATAATCAGCTCATTGCCCGTTTTGAGATTGGGCCGTGGTGTGCACCCCACATGTCCATGGTAAGCCACGACGGCCGCCTGCTCTTAACACCGCGCACCAAGAAGAATGACTTTGTAGCCTTCGACCTCAAGACTGGAGAAAGATTTGGCCCCATCCCTGTGGGCATTAGTCCTGAGCACTTCGAGGTATCTCCTGATTGTAAGCTTTGCTATGTAGCAAACTTTGAGGAAGGTACTGTATCAGCCATAGACCTGACCCAGATGACGGAAGTAGCCAGAATAGATGGCTTTGCAGAACCACATGGAGTTACCTTTACCCCTGACGGCTCAAAGGCCTATATTGCCAACTTCGGGGCCCATGAGGTAGGTGTGGTAGATACTAGCACCCACCAGCTTATCAAACGAATCGCCGTGGGCAGCGCCTACAAGGTGGCAGCCCTCAACCCCGATAGATACCTAACCGAGATTAAAGGGGTTGCCAACATCACCCCCACTCCGGACGGTCGTTATCTTTATGCCGCCGATGGCGATTCGGGAGAGGTGGCCGTTATTGATACCGCTACTGATAGTGTGATAACCAGTATCCGTGTAGGGGTTGAACCCTGGCGAGCCTATTCCTCCCCAGATGGGAGCTTTATGCTGGTGCCCAACAACGGGGATAAAACGGTGTCTGTGATAAGCACCAGGAACCATAAGGTAGTTGCCACACTTAAAGGCGGGGAAGGCATGACAGGCGTCAATTTCACCGGTAACGGTCGCAAGGCCTACATCATCAGCAGCAAGGAAGGGGCCGTGTATGTTTACGACCTCGAAAAGATGCGGGAGGTAAAGAGGTTGAAACTAGGAACAAATATCACCCTTGAAACGGCCTCCACTACGGCTGACGGTAATAAACTTTACCTAGCCTGCTCCACCACTAATTCTGTTTATGTAATCGATGGTAAGGATGACCACGTCTCTGTCGTTCCCAACGTGGGTCATAGCCCGTGGGCTGTGTGCATCCTGGGCGGTTACAATTATTGTCATTAGGAGGAAGATCGGTAGGCAGTAAAGAGTAAGCAGTAGATTTTGGTGCCTACTGCTTACTGCCTACTTCATAGTGCCTGCTGGAAAGCCCCGATGGCCATATTACCCTTTCTAATAGTACTTACCTTTCTGGCCTCATCCCTTTCCGCTCATCAGGGAGCGGAAGTGTCAGGGCCACTCCCGTCAAAGGGAGAGGCAGGGTCGCACCTTCCACAAAACTATAAGGTAATAAACACTCAGGCCTCTGGTAGTCTCAAAGGTTCAGTAATGGTACTGGGAGGAGGGCCGGTAAGGGAGGCCCTGGTGTATTTGAAAGGTATAACTGAGGGGAGGGATTATGACGTAGCAGGTCCTTTGGTGCTGGACCAGAAGGGCGAAACTTTTGTCCCGCATGTACTGGTGGTGCCTGTGGGTGGCTCTGTAGAGTTACGCAACTCCGATTCGGAGATGCATAATCTCCATTCTCTCTCCGTAAAGAACGCCTCATTTAACGAAGGGATACCCGAAGGCGGCACTGCTATATTTAAGAAGTTTGATAAGGTAGAGGCGGTGAGGGTAGGGTGCGATATTCACAAAGAGATGTCAGCATGGATAGTGGTCAGGGATAACCCTTATTACGCCTTGACAGATGAAAACGGACACTTTAGTATCGCTGAAATCCCACCAGGGACTTATCAGCTTTTATTATGGCATGAAGACCTGGATAAAATGGAACGTGACAGTTTTGCTACAGATGTAACAATAGACCCCAGCGCAACCCTTGAGGTGTATTTCTATCTCACGCCTAGAGAGTAGTCAGCATACAGTAGACAGCATACAGCATACAGCATCCCGTTTCCTTTTCATAATATGTAGTTCCCTGTTTACTGTCTACTGTCTACTGTCTACTTCCTACTGTCAAGGTGAAGAACAACAACTCAAAGAACTGAACCAGGCCCTTATTCATATAAAAGAATCTTACTACGGCACAGTTGACATGGAAACATTAGTAGATTCAATCCTTAGAGGGGTGCTGGATTGCTTAGATAAGGATAGCAAGTTGCTGACGGGAGAGCCGCCAGCTCTGAATTTTGTTCGTGGGCTTGAGCAAGAGTCCTCTATCTCAGAGACAAAACGCATTGAACCCGAAATTGGCTACATAAAGGTAGACTTTTTTGGTAGAAGGACCGGGACCCATTTTCAGAAGGCCCTGGAAACGGTGGTATTTTCTGATTCTGATCCTGATTGTAATTCCCCTAAATCCCCCTTTACTAATAGAGGAAAGAGGGGGATTAAAGGGTTGGTACTGGATTTGAGGGATAACCCTGGAGGCAACCTGCAGAGCGCACTGGAGGTGTTGAAAATGTTTGTGCCTCCGGGGAAGACCCTTTTCATTGAAAAGACAAAAGGCGGGGAAAAACCTTACCTCTCCGAAGGGGGATGCGATTCAGGTGGACTACAGTTGCCTATAGTTGTTCTCATCAATGGCTCTACCGCAAGCAGTGCCGAGATAGTAGCCGCCACCCTAAGGTATCATTGTGGCGCAAAGATAGTAGGAGAAAAGAGTAGGGGTAAGGGAACTATTCAAGAGGTCATCCCGCTGGGTACTAGTACCCTAATCCTTACAGTCGGGGAGTATCTTTTGCCAGACGGCTCCTCCTTAAGAGACAAAGGCATAGTCCCTGATTTGGAAGTAAAAGGATACGAACAACAACTACAGGTTGCCATTTCTCATTTTGAATCTTATTTACACTAGTAAATTGAACCGCTGGTATAGAACTTTTTCTTTATAGAGAAAAAAATCCTGCTGGTTGGAGACCAGTCAAACTGAACCACCTTTTTTCTTGACTTTCCTAGGGCTAAATTTTAGATTAAACCTTACATGATAATGTCAAAGTTCAAATATCAAATCAATTTCAAAGCCCAAATGACAAAAAGGGATTTTGTTTGGCATTTGAGTCCGCCGGAGGCGGATAATTTGGATTTTTCCCGATGATACTTATTAGCGGTTGCCTGGTAGGTCTAGAATGCCGATACGATGGGACTTCTGAGAGGAATGACCCATTGTTAGAAGCCTTAAAGGATAGGTCACTGGTGCCTGTGTGTCCTGAGCAGTTTGGTGGGCTTCCCACCCCCAGGGCCAGGGCGGAGATTGTGGGAGGGGACGGCCATGACGTCCTCGCCCAAAGGGCCAGGGTGATGGATGAAACTGGGAGAGACGTTACACTTCCCTTTATAAAAGGGGCAAAGGAGGCCCTGAAGCTGAGCCAACTCCTTGGGATAAAAGAAGCCTATCTAAAAAGAAAAAGCCCTTCTTGCGGCCTCGGGGCTATATGGAGAAAAGGGCAACTAGTCCAGGGCGACGGGGTCTGTACTGCCTTGCTCAGTAAGAACGGCATAAAGGTTACCTGTGTATAGAATAAAAGACATTCTTTCTGGGAGTTCGGCATCTACCCTGTCCCGCAGGCTCATGGACTGGACCCTGGAGTGGGCCAATACCCGTTATGCTACCCCTGCCCTCTTTTTAGTAGCAGTAGCGGAAGCCTCCTTCTTCCCCATACCTCCAGACGTGCTTCTTATAGCCTTGGGCATATCGCTGCCGACTCGGGCCTTCCACTATGCCCTGGTTTGCAGTGTGGGTTCCGTCCTGGGTGGCTGTCTGGGCTTTTTTATAGGCTACGGACTCTTTGAGACGATTGGTAAACCCATCATTGATTTCTATGGCCTAGAGCAAGAGTTTAATTACGTAAGCAATCGTTTCAATGAAAATGCCTTCCTGGCCGTTGTCGTGGCAGGCTTCACCCCAATTCCCTATAAACTCTTTACTATAGGAGCAGGGGTATGTAAGGTCAACTTCTTTACGTTGGTGCTGGCGTCGGTCTTAAGTCGTGGCAGTAGGTTCTTTGCCGAAGCGGCACTCGTCTATTTCTTTGGGGCGAGGGTAAGGGTATTTATTGAGAGGTATTTTAATATCTTATCCATAGCATTTGTAGTGATGCTATTTCTAGGATACATAGGGTTAAAATTCCTTGCCAGATAAACGCACAAATACTATTTTCAGAACAGTTCTACTAATCGTCCTCTTGCTTCTGTGCGGGGAAGTCTGTGCCCAGGTTACTCCTGCCCCTGCAGATGTCCACGAGCCTGAGGTAGCGGGCTTTTTTTATCCAAGGGACCCTGAGAAACTAAAGGGAATGATAGACAAGCTCCTTAACGCCGTTCCTGCGAAAGAGCTAGAGGGTAGGCCAGTGGCCGTAATTTCCCCACATGCTGGCTACGATTATTCCGGTGGAGTGGCAGCCTATGGTTATAAGGCTCTTCAAGGCAAAGGATATAAGAGGGTAATCGTCCTGGCCCCAAGCCACTATGGTAAGAAATATCGAGGGGCATCTATACTTAAGGCCCGCTACTATAAAACCCCTCTCGGACAGATAGAAATTGACCAGGAAGTATGCAACTATCTTGTGGAACACCCGCCCTATTTTGGTAGCAATGCCCTCTTTGGCTATTATGCAGGGGCTTACAGAAACGAACACTCCATGGAGACCCAGCTTCCCTTTCTCCAGACAGTCCTGGGAGATTTTAAGTTAGTCCCTATTCTTTTGGGCCTGCTTATGGAAGACGACTTCCAGAAGGTAGCAGACGCCTTAAGGCCCTATTTGGATGAAGATACCCTTGTGGTTGTCAGTTCTGACTTTACTCATTATGGAGACAGATTTGGCTACACACCTTTCCGGACCAATGTTGAGGAGAACCTAAAAAAACTAGATTACGGCGCCATACAAAGGATCCTCGCCCTGGACTTTGGTGGCTTTCAGGACTATAGCGCAGCCACGAATATTGATATCTGCGGAATCTACCCCATTGCCGTGCTTCTGAAGCTCTTGCCCAAGGAGGCTAAGGGCACTATGCTGACTTACGATACTTCGGGGCGAATGATTAATGACTTTAGCAGCTCCGTAAGCTATACCTCTATAATATTCACAATGCCTGGGAAAAAGACTGGAAAGGCTGAAAAAGACCTTCCTGAAGATGAGTATGTTCAACAGAGACAGCTAAACCGCTTCGCTGAGATTCTTCGTTTTGCTCAGAATGACACCTTTAATTGTCACCCTGAGCGTAGCGAAGGGTCTAATTTATTCTTACTGCAGCAAGACAATGTTCATACCCTTCTGGTAAGCGATAACCCCACCTCTTCTTCAGGCGAACTGACTGCAGAAGAAGGGCAAATCCTCCTCTCGCTGGCGAGCACCAGCCTGGATAGCTATACTAAGAACCGCAGCCTCCCAAAGGTCAATGATGGCAACTTTAGCCCCAGGCTAAGAGAGAAGTGCGGGTGCTTTGTGACACTACGCAAGAGTGGAGAACTTCGGGGCTGTATAGGCCATATCCTGCCACAATCCCCCTTATGGAAGGCAGTAATGGAAAATGCAGTGAATTCAGGCTTTAGAGATTACCGCTTCCCTCCCCTAAAAGAGGAAGAGCTAAAAGAAATTAACCTTGAGGTCTCCGTGCTTAGCCCATTAAAGAGAATAAAAGGACCAGAGGAATTCCAGGTGGGCCGGGAGGGGATCCTTATTAAATTAGGGGGTTCTTCTGCCGTCTTTCTCCCCCAGGTGGCTACAGAGCAGGGATGGAGCAAGGAGGAGACGCTCTGCCAACTCTGCCAAAAGGCGGGTCTACCATGGCATGCCTGGTGGGA
>JAHFOV010000065.1 GCA_023261505.1 Planctomycetota bacterium | reverse complement strand
CTCTAGACTTGTCCTGAGCGAAAGCGAAGGATTAGCTTCCTTGCCCCCTTCCACATCCCAAGCGTGTTCAGGGTCAGGACTCCGGCCTGCTTCAGTTTTTCACTGTTTGGCAGATTCGCCAATCTTTTGGGCGAATTTCTATAAACTCTTGATGTTATGTAACGATTAACTATACTTCTTTCTGCTGAAAAGTCAAGGTGGGAGAGAGATTTGTGAGTGAAGTTTAAGCATATGGAGCTTTTATTTTAATCCATTGTAGGAATGTAATTTAATGACGCTTCACATTCAACCTCCTTAGCGAGCTTACTAACGTCATCCTACCGGCGGCATATTCCACAGCCTCTGCCTGGCCTCGTTCACCGTCCATATCCCTGTACGCACAAGGCGTTCGGCTATCTGGCTCTTGAGATCCTCATTTTCCCTGAGGGCCTCTACCCTGGAGAGGTCAAACTCTCCAAATACGGCTCCAGCCCGCCCTTCAAATGGTGCATGAGCAAAGAGGGGCACCAGGAAGGTATTAACTGCCTCCTCTATCTTCCTCAGTCTCGGGATGACGCCCTTGGTCCAGAAGATTTTATCCTGAGTCTCGCTGTTGGCGTAATTGGCGTACTCAAGGATGCCCACCTCTATAGGTGGCACTTTGTAGACGGCCAGGATTTCCTCCCTGGCGAGCTTGCGCTGTTCGATGAACTCCATGTCCTTCTGCGGGAGGCTTATGGACTGCCACTGCAGCCCCTTCTCAAGGAGTATCACCCTGTGAGAGCGTTCGGCGCCCGCGTAGGCCTGTTCAAACTCTGCCTTCAGGCGGCGAAAGGTGGCGTCGTCCAGTTCCTCCTCAGTGCTCAATACCCCCGAGGGCCTTGCGCCCTGGCGGAAGAATTTTTGATTATATAGTACGGCGTAGAAATCAGCCAGTAGCCCCTGTCTTGCCGCTGACAGTGGAGACATGCCCCAGCGTTCATTAAGGGGGTTGAAATACTTTAAATGAATGACTTCGTCTTTAGAATAGGCCACGCTCCTGCCGCCTACGTCAAGGAGGTAACCCTGGATGAATTTCTCTTTATCGGGGATGATCCGCATGCGGTCGGGTCTGAGAGGCCAGAGTTCTGTGGGTAGCCCACGTCCATCCTCCTTTTCAAGGGCCCAAAAACAGTTGCCCGTTAGTTCCAGGTAAATAATCGTAGCCTCCCAGAAGTCGTAGCGAGTCATAAGCGGGTTTACACCCCAGAAGAGTCTCGCCAAGGGATGCTGGGGAGGGAGTTTCTCCCTTCCTCGGGGTGTGTCAACGTAAAACACCATCGGTGTACTGGCTATGGCCTGAGCCAGAGCCTTTACGCAGGCATACACCCAGATGCTTGAGTACTCGGCCTCCCCATATAGCTCCATGTATTGCCTTGAGCGCCAGTCTGTGGGCGTAGCAGTTTCTCCGCCCCAGGTATAGAAAAGGGGCGCATTTCTATTGAATTTTCGTGAGAAGAGGGATAATAACTTGTTCGTTATGCCCATTGGTTACCTCGCTTATTTGTTTAGTAGAAGCTACAAAAATTCCCTTGCCAAATCTGCCATTGCCACATAACAGAGGGAGACAGCCTAAGATTAGATACTACATTTAGGTAACCATATAGGATAAAAAATGTAAATGGCAAGCTTCCACAAGTTTCCACAGGATTAAACAAAATCAAAACCTCTGCAAGAGGTGTACTATCCTCCTCTTCTTACAGATTTTTAAAAGACCCCATTTACCTAACCTATAAAAATAAGTAAAATTACGCGTAAGGAGCATTCAATGGAATTAATTGCGTTTCTCAAGGGGTGTTTAGATATATCCGTTCCGCACAACATTTTCCTTTATTCCATATACTACCTTCTCCTCCATCTTGGCTTCGAAAAATTCCTTAATGCACACAAAGACCAAAAGTCCCTGACGACAACACCAAACCTTGACCTCCTCCTTCAACAGGCTAACGAAGCCTTACAGATAGACCTGCCCAACCTCCTCAGCAAAGAGGATGATAAAAAACATATAGCAACATATAAATCCTTCCTCAATACCCTAACCGATAATCTCAAAAAATCTCCACAGGTTAATCCACTTTATGCTAGAACACCCAACATTGAGGCCGCTTTCTCTTTCCTGCCCAAGCTAATTGAAGATACCTGCAATAAAAATGGAGAGTATACGAAACTTAACCCTCTGGTATGCCAGGAACTGGCCTCACGTCTACTGGAAGGTGTCTGGGGTATCATACCCCAGGGCCCATTGGATTCAATCAAGCAGGAAATCCAATCCTCTGCAACAAGACTAAGGCTGGTCCATAAGGATACCTCGGAAATACTGAAAATAGTAAGGAAGTTGGCAACTGCGATGGAAGAGCAAGGCCTACTACCACCAAAGGTGGCTTATGAAAACTACTTCAAGGCAGTAAGCAGGAGGAGAGAGGAAGAACTTCTGAGACTTGGACATTACGCAGGCCTGCCGGCCATAGATACCAGGCTGGCCAAGACCGGTGAAAAAGCAAGATGGGCCACTGAAGTCATTGAGGAGTCCATTCAAAAAGGAGAGAAAGCCGTCATCTCGGGTGAAAGCGGCTCAGGCAAAACATTTACCTTTCTAAAATTGTTTGAAACCTTTAAGGAAAAATATCTTAAAGATGAGTCACCCTATATACCCCTCTTCGTGGAACTTTATATGCTGAAGTATTACAACTTCTGCGAACTCCTTAATGGTACCTACCTAAACGCTAAGATTGATGACCACCGATATGAAAGAGACAAAAGCAGATATATTGTGTTTCTGGATGGTCTTAACGAGTCCCCAAATCCAGAACAGGCCTTCAAGGACATAAAGACCCTCAGTTCAATATCCTTTATCTCCACCCAAAGGGCGTATGACTTTCTCCAGAAAGCCAGTTTTGGCCCCACCTTTCAAATTGAAGCCCTGGACCCGCAGCAGGTTATAGATTACCTCTGTAACTTTAAAGGAAAGTTTCCCTCGCGTATGGAGGCAGAGGAATTCTATTACAAGAGACTGGACGAGTCCTTAAAGGAACAAGTTCGCAGGCCTGTTACCCTATTCTTCCTGGCCACCCTCTACGATGAAACCGGAACTATCCCCCATAACCTCGGTGACCTGCTTAGCCGGTTTGTAGATTTTGTATGTGAACGCAGGCTGGGAGATGTCTCGGTGCAAATCTCTGAGTCCATTGCCCCCAGATACAAAGAGGAAGTACTGCCAGTAGTGGCCTTCCGCATGTGCCAAAACAGGGAGCGGACACTCACGCGGGAAAACCTTAAAGAAATAATCAATAATGAATTTGGCCAGGCTGTTGACTTCTATGACTTTGAAACTCATACCTCAAGGCGCTACTGGCTGCTGAAGGAAAAAAAGGGGGAGAGAGAAAAGTATTTTGAATTCACACTGGAACTCCTCAGAGACTATTTTGCCGCACGTTATATGGTAGCCGCAGGCTTTAGCCTGCGTGTATCCAAGCTACTGGAACTGGTCTTCCCCGAAGATGGCAGACAGGCTGACCCCACCTTCTCCAGCGTCTCTGAAATCCTCTGTGGGATTGTCAGTGAGCCAGAGGCCGTGGAGATTATTGAGTCTATCCTCCCAAAAGACCCCTACCTGGCCGCCTCCTGCTTCGCAAGGTCCTCTATAACCAGCCTCCAGGAGGATTTGCTCTGGAAAGTTTCTGCTAAAATTGATAGCAACGACCCCAGGTATTTTCCTTCCATAAACAAGATTGTCCAATTCCGCAAAAAGGCTTTGGAGCTTTACAGGTCAAATGGTAAGGAAAACGACCCCTCCTACGGCCGCTGCCAGATGAACCTGGGGATTGCCTTACGGAACAAGCTTGACCACGATGGGGCGATTGAGGCCTACAGGAAGGCACTAAAGGTCTACGAAGAGAACCAGATGCAGAACCACCCCTCCTACGGCCGCTGCCAGATGAACCTGGGGAGTGCCTTAAGTGATAAGCTAGACTACGATGGGGCGATTGAGGCCTACAGGAAGGCACTAAAGGTCTACGAGCAGAACCAGATGCAGAACCACCCCGACTATGGCCTCTGCCAGATGAACCTGGGGAATGCCTATTATAAGAAGGGTGACAAGGAAGAGGCCCTGAGGCATCTGAGGCAGGCCAGGGATATATTTGAGGGAAACATCGCTAGCGGGAGTATGACCAAGGAACATCCCCGGTATAAGGGGTGTCTGAGGTGGATTGCGGAGGCTAGCAAATAGGGTCTGCCTGGGGGCGGAGTTCTCACCCTCCCCCTTCCCCCTCCCCTCAAGGGAGGGGGAAAGATAAATGGTGCGTCAAGACGCACCCTACAATTCTTAAAACTACACTGTTGCTCTTTTTTCCCTTTTTGAAAAAGTCCGACATAGGCGGATATGTCTCTGGCACGAGGGGATAAAAGGGGGATTTTTAAATCCCCCCTTCCCCCCTTTGCTAAGGGGGGGATTCTTAAGCAATATTTACAAAGGGCAGAGTGCGTGTTAACGCATCGCATTTCTAAAAAGCCTCATTGAAACGGTCAATGGACTCCAAAAGTTCTAGCCACTTGACAGTCTCTGGATACTATGCTAAAAGAGAAGTTTTGAGGAGAATAAAAATGAATATACTGGACGTGCTTGAGAGTGAAAACCAGAAGGCCACCGTACCCCAGTTTACTGTGGGAGATACAGTAGAGGTAAATACCAGGATTATAGAGGGAGAAAAAGAGCGTATCCAGCTCTTTAGCGGTGTGATTATAGCCAAAAAAGGGGGTGGCCTGAAGGAGACGTTTACTGTCAGGAAGATAGTACAGGGGGAAGGGGTGGAAAGGGTGTTCGCACTTCACTCCCCGAGACTGCTGAATATAAAGGTAATCAGGAGTGGTAAGGTCCGCAGGGCCAAGCTCTACTATCTAAGGGAGAAGACGGGTAAGGAGGCCTCGAGGCTTAAGGAAAAGTTTGTCGAGAAAAAAGGGGTGCTGGAAGAAGTAAAGACCTAGGGGGCTATCAGCTATCAGTTGTCAGCGGTCAGTTCTCAGTAAACTCAGGATTGGCCGCCGAAGACTGAGAACTGAAGAAGGAGTAGCCTATCAAAGAAAAGAAGTTCACGGCAAGTCAGCCTAAGGGGCGACAGGCCCTGGGCCTGGAGGGTGAAGGCAAGGCAGTAGAAATCCTTAAGAAGCAGGGCTACCAGATACTCCAGCGTAATTACCGCTCAAGCCACGGTGAGATAGATATCATTGCCTATGACAGTGGTGTAATAGTTTTTCTTGAGGTTAAGGCCTGCCAATCCACCCGATACGGTCCGCCAGAGTTAAAGGTTACCCAAGAAAAGAGACGCCACCTTCTTAAGACCGCACAGCAATACATTCGGGAAAAGAGATTGTCCGGAAAGGATTTCCGTTTCGATGTGGTGAGCATACAGTTTAACGAAGAAGGCGGGGTATTAGATTCTAAAGTTATACAGAATGCCTTTTTTGCCTGAGGGCTAAGCAACCTCACGGATAGCTATTGAGCCGCCACGCATGACGCAGATTAGTAGCCGCAGGTTTTAGCCTGCGTGGTTAATAAGAGCGATAAAAAATCCTATCAAGCCGCCAGTGCACCAACAGGTGATTCCATGTTATTAGTAGATACCCATACACATTTAGACATGCCAGAATATGAGGGGGATTTGCCCGAGGTCATTGAGAGGGCCAGGGCTCAGGGGGTGGAGTATCTTCTGGTAGTGGGTACTGACCTGGCTTCTAGCAGGAAGGCCTTGAGCCTCGCTCAGGCCAACAAGGGGCTATATGCCAGCGTGGGTGTACATCCTCATGGTGCTTCCAACGTTACAGATAAGGAATGGGAGGAACTAAAGGGGCTGGTCCATTCCCCTAAAGTTGTAGCAGTGGGCGAAACAGGTCTCGATTATCACCATCTATTCAGCCCAAAGGAGAGCCAGCAGGCAGTGTTTCGAAGGCACATAGAGCTAGCACTGGAGGCCCACTTTCCACTTATTATACATAACAGAGAGGCTACTGCTGACTGCTTGAGCACCCTCAAGGAATACTCTGCTCGTTCCCCCAGGGGTGTGTTCCACTGCTTTGGCGGTAGTAAGGAGACCGCAAGGGAGTGTATTAATATGGGCTTTTATATATCCATTGGCGGACCGGTGACCTTCCCCAATGCCCATCGCCTGAGGGAGGTAGTGAAGTCTATCCCTGTGGAAAGGCTTCTCCTTGAGACAGATTGCCCTTATCTGTCACCTCAGCCGCAGAGGGGTAAGAGAAACGAACCGGCATATATAAAGTATTTACTACCAGTCCTGGCCCAACTCTATAACCTAACAGAGGAGGATATTGCCCGTATTACCACTTTCAATGCCTTCCAACTATTTGGTATGGGTACCAACCGCCAGGAGGGCAAAATTGCTTACACCATCAGGAATTCTCTATACCTGAATATTACTAACAGGTGTTCCAACACCTGCAGCTTCTGTCCAAGACTGGAAAAACCTTATGTAAAGGGTTACTACTTAGGCTTAAAAAAAGAGCCTACCGTTGAAGCGGTCTTAGAGGCGGTAGGCGACAATATTGGAAGATATGACGAGGTAGTCTTCTGTGGTTATGGAGAACCTACCGAAAGATTGGATATCCTTAAGGAAGTGGCTAATATCCTGAAAGAAAAGGGGGCAAGAAAGATAAGGTTAAATACCAATGGCCAGGGGGACTTGATAAACGGAAGGCCTATCTGCGCCGAATTGGCTGGACTAGTAGACTCCGTCTATATTAGCCTTAATACCCCTTCAGCAGATGAATATAAAGAGCTTTGTTCCCCCGGTTTTGAAGACATGGCCTACCCGGCCCTCCTTGCCTTTACAAGGCAGGCCAAAGATTCTATCCCTGAGGTAACCCTATCAGTAGTGGACGTCCCTGGGCTAGATGTGGAGACGTGCAAGGAAATTGCAAGGGAGCTCGGGGTAAACTTCAGGGTGAGGAGATACAACGACCTGGGATGATAAGAAAGGCCCTAGTCTCTGACGTAGAAAAGATACAGAAGGTTATCAACCACTTCGCTTCGAAGGACCTCATGCTCCCCCGCTCCCTATCCGAGCTATATGAAAACCTTAGGGACTTCTCTGTTTTTCTGGAAGATGGGGAGATAGTGGGCTGTGTGGCACTCCACATATTCTGGAAAGACTTGTCAGAGGTAAAATCCCTGGCAGTACTAGAACCCTATCAGGGAAGGGGCATAGGTGGAAAGCTCCTGAAAGGGTGCATAGAAGAGGCGAAGGCCCTGAGCGTGGGCAAACTCTTTGTACTCACCTACCGACCCGAGTTCTTTCAACACCGGGGATTCCTCCCCGTGGACAAAGAGCGCTTACCTCACAAGATATGGACCGAATGTGTGAGGTGCCACAAGTTCCCAGACTGCAAGGAAGTTCCCTTAATAATGGAGTTGTAGCGTGCCAGGTTGTTTGCCACTTTAAGTGGTTAAATGTTTGTTAGTGCGACATCCGCCTGAGGCGGATCGCACGCTACAGTTACCGCCTCATCCTCCTGGAGGCAGTCTCTCCTCCTGAAGTAATCTCCCCTTCCGACTCAGCCAGTACCCACTCGTAAAAGAGGGCCGCTACAACAGCCCCCAGTATTGGGGCCACCCAATACACAAAATGGTCCTTAAAGAACCCCGAAGCAAGAGCAGGGCCAAACGTCCTGGCAGGGTTCATAGACCCGCCTGTAATAGCCCCACCAATCAACACCCCAAACGACATGGCAAGACCTATGCAAATACCTGCAAAGGCCTTGTTGGCCCTCCTATCTACAGCCGTTAAGAAGACCGTAAGCACCAGCAGAAAGGTGATAACAAACTCCATAAGCATACCGTTGACCAGTGGCACACCCTGGCCCAAACTTGTGGTACCCAGATGCACGTCAGCTACCGCCTGGGGGTAGACTTCCTTCAGGGCAAAGCCCGCCACGGCGGCCCCCACAAGTTGCGAAACGATGTAAAAGACCGCCATGTTAGTATCCATCCGCTTGGTAACCCAGAAGGCCACGCTTACAGCAGGATTAATATGGCTCCCCGATATGTAACCCAAGGCATAAACCACTGCCATCACCACCAGCCCAAAGGCCATAGACACACCCAACAGCCCTATCCCACTGCCCCCTGTGCTCTTTAGATAATACTCTGCACAAATAGACCCTGCCCCTACAAAAACTAGAGCAAATGTGCCTACAGCCTCCGCCACATACTTCCTATAATTGTTCATCCTGCCTCCTCCCCTCAACCCTATGGTGTCATTGCGAGGGCGAAGCCCGAAGCAATCTCATTCCGGACAACAAGGATTGCTTCGTCCGCCTACGGCGTCCTCGCAATGACACTTTTTGCTTCCGCATAAAGCGGATGCATCTCCTCCGCCACCCACCCGTATTCTGCGGTATTTAAACACACTAAAATCTAAAAGTCAAACATAAATGTTTTTTGTTTACAACAGAAGAGTAAAGTGTTCAGGCAAGAAACAAAGGTTTAAAGAAAATAAGGACAAATGGAAAATAGTTTACCGATAGGTTAAAATAATTTTGAAGTAAAAAATATTCTTCAATGATTCAGAAAAGGAAGATAATAAATATTAAGATAATGGTTAGTTTGCAGGCTTCTGACAGGAGGTTCAAATGAGAGCAATTAACCGTATCTTGCTTTTTATATCTTGTCTCATTTTCTTAATGAGTTTAACCCTAGCACCTCTAGATGATGCAGTTGCAAAGGGAAAAAGAAGAGCAACGGATAAGTCTTTAGGGCCATTTTCGCGCCCATACGGCTGGGGTAAGGGCAAAAAAGAAGGCTGGAAAAGCAATGAGCCTCCTGGCCTGGAAGGAATGTGGAACGGGGGAGAGGTGAAAAAAAAGCCCGGCCTGGTTGAGAAAGGAGGGCTAAAGAAAGAAGAAGGCGGAAAATTTAAAGGAAAAGAATGGAAGTATAAAGGGAAATAAAATTAATGTGTAAGTCTGGCTTTAATACCCTCATCGTGCCCTATAATGTGCTGTAATTAGCACGATATAGAGTTTTTTTTAGATTTAAATTTAAAACCTGACAGTGCACTCTGAGGCCTCGGCCTTCTTTGGATAGTGTCCGTTCAGTCTTTGGCGGGGTGGCGCAGCTCACCAGTTTTCTGCTCTAGTGCCTTTCTTGTGAATTTCTCTAGTCAGGCTATACTTATACTTGTAAAGTGCTGCATCATTTTTATAATAGAAAATGTTGGCTTTGCTAATAATCCGGATAAGGAAGGACATACACAAGATTTAATTTATTTTAGATTACATTTCGCTAGGAGGTTTGCATGAACGCCCTTAAAAAGGTCATGCTTTTTTTATCCTGCCTTATTTTCATGACATGTCTATTTCTTATGCCTTTAAGCAACGCAGAAGCAAAGGAAAAAGGAAAGAAGCACGAGAAGTCTCCAGGACCTTCTGAGCGGCCACCCGGCTGGGAAAAGGGCAAAAAGGAGGGATGGGAGAGCAATGTTCCTCCGGGTCTAGAAGGAAAGTTGGAGGAAGAAGGAGAGGCGAAGGGTGAGAGCGAGAGTAAGAACGAAGGCGAGAAGGTAGGCAAGTCGGAGAGTGCTTCAGCCGCGGAGGCGCCGTCCGCCAGTGAGGGCGAGAAGGAAGGCAAGTTAGAAAAGGGCAAAAAAGGTAAAGCACATGAAGTTAAAGGAAAACACAAGAAGAAAAAATTACTCTGACGGTTCTGATTTTATAGTACCAGCGTCCCCACGCTTTAGGTTGAGTTCTCTTAGCCCTGTGGGGTGCGTCTAGACGCACGCCACTACAACTATTTGTCGGCCTTCTTTGTTAATAGTGCCGCCTTTAGCCAGGACTATTGCGCTCTCCAGGGTATTGGCCAGCTGTCGCACATTCCCACGCCAGTCATAAAAGAGGAGAAGCCTCGCGGCCTCTCCGAAAACACCATCAGCTACTCGATTAGTATTTCCCCTGAGCCTACCTTTATTTCCACTTCAAACCGATTCATAAAATCCATGCCTAAAAGACCGTCCACATAAGTTCCAGATGGCAGCGTATGAGCTAAAATTTCAAAATCTACAATGGATTTTCCTAAACAATGGAATATGCTCAAGCAAACTACAGGGACAATTTCATAACCACTCCCTGTTATAATCTTTTGTCTCTTCTTGCCTATGGCAGGACTACATCCAATATTCTCAAGTATCTCTTGAGAAACAATCGTGTATGCATACCCTGTATCTAACAGCAGTCTTGGGTATGCCTTTCCTTCTGGACCCTCAATGAAGGCTTTCAGCATAAGTAAATGACCGTGCCTTTCTAGTCTATATGTTTTCATGCAATAGAACTAGAGCAAAGTCTTCAAGTATCTCCCCAGTATATTCTATAGAAAAGCGTTTTGGCCTGATTTCTAGAAGTTTGCTGTATATCTCCTCTTTGTCACGTGAGTGGGCGATTACCTCTCCTTCCTTAGGATTAAAATCCCCATCCACTTCCTTGACATCAATCAACACCCATTCATCTTTAAAACTCTCCATGATTTCTTCCCACCTCATAGCCTCCTCCTCAGTCCTTAAATGTTATTTTTGTGTTGATTACAGTTTCTTCTGTTTATTACTACTTTCTTGCTCTATACCTTCTTCACCTAAGGTGGCTGTAGAACGCTTTAGATTCAGTTCTCTTAGTTTCTGTTGTAATCCCTGGCGGTGCATACCGAGGGCCTCGGCTGTCCTGGTGACATTGCCCTTGTTAGCCTTGAGGCCGCGGAGGATGTACTCCTTCTCAAAAGACTCTACTGCCCTGCGCTTTGCTTCTTTAAAAGTGAGTGAGGAATCTAGCGTAATTGATGAAAAAATGGGGAGCTCGGCCCCCTTTAAATCTACCTGGAGGTCTTCTTCGTTAATAGTGCCACCTTCAGCCAGGACTACTGCGCTCTCCAGGGTATTGGCCAGTTGTCGTACATTGCCAGGCCAGTCATAAGTGAGGAGGAGCCTCATAGCCTCCCGGGAAACACCTTTTACCTCCGTACTGTGCTTCGTTGAGAACAACTTCAAGAAGTGCTGAACGAGTAGGGGTATATCCTCCTTTCGCTGGCGTAAGGGCGGCAGTTCTATTTCCACCACTTTCAGCCTGTAGTAGAGGTCTTCACGAAACCTACCATTCTCTATCTCAGTCTGCAGGTCTTTGTTGGTAGCGCTTATTACACGGACGTTCACCTGCAGTGTTTCCTCTCCTCCCAAACGTTCAAACCTCTGCTCCTCTATGGCCCTGAGTAGCTTGGCTTGGGTATTGGGACTCATATCCCCTACTTCATCTAGGAATAAAGTACCCCCATCGCCCATCTCAAACTTCCCGACGCGTCTTTCTGTGGCGCCTGTGAAGGCCCCTTTCTCATGACCAAAAAGTTCACTCTCTATGAGGGTCTCTGGTAGGGCGGCACAGTTCATCACTACCAGAGGTTTTCCCACCCTCTGGCTCCTCTTGTGAATCTCTCTAGCCACTAGCTCTTTGCCGCTGCCGCTCTCTCCCTGGAGGAGTACCGTCACTTCTGTGGCGGCCACTTTTTCAATCTTGGTAAAGAGTTCCCTCATGACAGGTGACTGGCCTACTATCTCCCCCAATCCTTCTAAAGTATATAGGCCTTTCAGTTGCGATCGGAGTCTGCGATTTTCCTCCTTCAGTGCCAGCTTTTCTAAGGCATTCCTGGCAATGAGCCTTAGCTCCTCTATATCAAAAGGCTTGGCTATATAATCATAGGCCCCCTTCTTCATGGCCTCCACAGCTATCTTTTCAGAACCGTATGCCGTTATAACCACCACAAGGGGGGCACACTCCATACCTCTTATTTTCTCCAGCACTTCGAGGCCGTTCATCTCTGGCATGTTTATATCAAGGAAAACAAGGTCAGGAAGTTGTTTTTTTATAAATTCAAGGGCCTCAAGCCCGCAGGAGGCCTCAAAAAGGGAATAACCATCCTTTTCAAGGGCCTTCCGCATCCCATAACGGGCCCCCTTTTCGTCATCGGCTATTAAAATAGTAGGGGTTGTCACGACGATTTACTTTCTGCAAGCCTGTCTGAGGCAAACCCCTCCGCCGGAAGGTGTAATATAAAACGTGTGCCAGTAGGCCCCGTCTTAAGGTCTATCCTCCCTTCCATCTCTTCCAGCCTCTTTTTAACGATAGGTAGGCCCAGCCCTGTACCCGATTGCCTGGTGGTAAAAAAGGGCTCAAATATCTTGTCTGCGCTGTCCTTCGATATGCCGGGTCCAGTGTCTGCAATGATTACCTCAATGTCCTGGTTTTTACCCGGCCTTGCAAGGATGGAAAGAGAACCCCCCTTGGGCATAGCCTGAATAGCATTATTGATGAGATTGAAAAATATCTCCTGTAGGGCACCATCTTCGGCCCTTACCCTCATGAGGCCTTCTGGTATATGAGCAGAGACGGTTACCCCATTTTGTTTGGCCTCGTGCCTAAGGACAAGAAGCACCCCTTCTATCACCTCAGAAATTTTGTAACTGATCTTCTTCTGTGCCACTGCTTTGTCTAGGCCAAGACCCGTAGGCCTGGCAAACTGCAGGAGCTGATTTACCACCTTGGTGAGTCTACCTATCTCATCCACAATAATAGAAAGGGCCTCCTGGCTCCGGGAGTCTTCTTTCAACTCTTCTTTCAGTACCTGCACTATAGACTTAATGGAACTGAGTGGGTTTTTGACCTCGTGGGCCACGCTGGTGGAGAGCCGACCCAGGCTCAATAATTTTTCGCTCTCCATTACCTTCCTCTCAAGGTGAAGTTTTTCGTCGATGAGCCTTGCCTTGCTCAGTGACGAGGCAATCTGGTTTGAAATGAGTAGGAGCTGTTCCAAATTATCCGAAGGCAGGGAGAGCCCCTGGATGGGCCTGCCCAGGCACAAAAGCCCCGTAAGCCTCCTCTCCTCAAAGATAGGAAATACATAATGAAAATCCAGGGACTTCATTTCGTTTATGATAGCCAGGTCTTTGGTCTCGTGGCGGTCAAGTACGCCCAATTCCCCTGTAGAAAAATATTCACACACCTCGCTGAGTTGCTTACGAGTCAGGTGCTTTTTGCGTTCGTCACCGATGGCCTGAATTCGTTCCTCTCTAAAGAGTAGAAGGCCCACCTTCTTGACTCCAGTAGCGTTTTTGATGGCCTCTACTACGTATTCAAAGAGTTTTGATAAATTCACGAGTGAATCTTCTCTTATGACAAGAGAAAGGTCATTAAGGAGGTATTCACTGTCCGCTACCCTCCTGAAGAGGAGCATCCTCATGAGGTTCTGGAGCTTCTCCTTCAATGTGGGAAACCAGTACACAAGTGCTATTACAAAAGTGGCCTCCAGCACCCTGGCATTGGCCCTATAATGCCTTTCAAGGTAGATAGAGAATTGTTTAATACCAAAGTAGTACAGGCAAATCAGTATTACTGTGAGGAAGGAATAAAATACGCTCCGCCTCAGGACAAACTCCATGTAGTTGAAGCGATATACAAAGTAAGAAAAGATTATGCTGGGGAAAATACTGGAAAGCATGGCGGCTAGAACCAGGTAATTGCCCATATAATAATAGGTAATATCCTTAAGCAGGAAGGTAAAGCCTATAAAGCCTGCCACCAGAGCCAGAACCCAGGAGATATAGAGGTGGAACCACTGGTCTTCATCATCTTCTGCCGTACGGGAAACCCTCTGGCATATTAGCGCTGTAACCCCAAGGGCCGCTACAAGCCACAATATAAAGGGCCTAACAAAGGGCTCCACACTTGTGAAGAGATATTCCTCTTTAGAGAAGATAATTGTTCGGATTGCCACTGAAAAGGGCAAAACAGGTAAATATACAGCAGAGATTATTAACCACTGCAACCTTCCAGCTATCTTCCAGCCCCTTTCTGCCATATAAAGGATTGAAGTATGCAGTAACAGGCTGGGTATGAATCCGATGCCCACATAGGCTATGGCATCTGACACGTAGCTTATTGAGGGGATGTTTCTCCCAAAGAGCACAAGGCTAAAGACCGATATTGCATTGCCCACATGCCACATGGCCACGGCAAAAACCAGAAACAGAAAGGCCCTTTCACTGGGCGTCTTGTTCTTGCGCTGGTATATGAGGCCCAGAAGTACCCCGTGCAGGATACTACCCACTAGAAAACCAGTAAGGGAGACAATCTCGTACAAAGGCATAATACTTTCCTTTAATCTAATGCAAAGAGAAATGATAACCCCCTCTCTGGACAGTGTCAATAGGTGTAGATTAACCCTTAAGAGAAAAAAGGGGTTGTTCCCTAAGGCCATAAATAATTTACTGGGAGATCGAGTGGGAAGACCAAAGAAAGCAAAAACTAGTGAGTAGTTCTCAGTGTAATAAAAGCCCACGGGGGGAGTCGAACCCCCAACCCCGGCATTACGAATGCCGTGCTCTGCCGGTTGAGCTACGTGGGCATGTGCTCTAATGGAAATAATTTACGGAAATCTTCTCTCCCTGCGATTCCTGCAAGGTCTCCAAAAAGTCTCTATTGTTTTCCTTGGCAGTTGTCGT
>JAHFOV010000112.1 GCA_023261505.1 Planctomycetota bacterium | reverse complement strand
AGCAGTCCCAAAATTGCCCAGGCGGTCTGGCTCGGCGTACTTGGCCCTTTGCCTTTGAAACTAGGGTCATGATAAGAAGTGCACCTCTCGCCCCAGCCCCCATCCTCTAGCTGGATACTTTTTAGCCAGGCAACGGCATACCTTATATACTCACTCCGCATATCTTCCCCAACGGAGGCAAGCCCAGAAAGCACAGACCAGGTGCCGTAAATATAATTACATCCCCAACGGCCAAACCATGAACCGTCTGCCTCTTGCTCTTTCTTCAAAAATTCCACAGCCGTTTCAACGGCCGGATGGTCCAGGCCAAACCCCACCCTCCCCAGCCAGTCCAGACACCTGCCAGTGACGTCACTCGTAGAAGGATCGAGCACGGCGCCAAAATCAGCAAAGGGGATATGGTTAAGTACCTTGCGGTTATTGTCCCTGTCAAAAGCCCCCCACCCGCCGTCTGAACCCTGCATTCCAAGAAGCCAGCGTGTCCCCCTCAATAAGACCTCTGCCTTTTTTCCCGAGTGAGGCAGCTGGGCCTTTTGAAGTCCCATAAGCACCACTGCACTATCATCCACATCCGGATACCATTCATTGTCATATTCAAAATACCAGCCGCTGGGCTCTACATTTGGACACTTGAGCACCCAGTCCCCATACTCCCTTACCTCCTTACTGAGGAGCCATTCCCCCGCCCTCACTAGCGCTGGGTGATTCCTGGGCAGGCCCGAGTCATGTAAGGCAATTACTACCCACCCGGTATCCCATACCGGCGAGACACATGGTTGCATATGGAGGCTGTCGTCGTCCTCTATCTTCAAAAATTGCACCTCCTGCAGGGCCCGCTTAATCTGAGGATGATCGTTAGGGTAACCCAGGGCCTTGAGGGCAAATATAGTGTTTATAATCCCTGGCCAGATTGCCCCAAGTCCTCCCGACTTCTCCACACGGGCGAGTACCCAGGTTACTGCCTTTTTCAGGGCCCACCGCCTCAGGAACCCTATGTGATAATTGTCGTATCTTTTGAAGAACCAATCTGCATTTATAAAGAAATTGCGCCAGGTGATGCCGGGGTCTCGCTTAATATCATCCTTGGCCTGCTCCCTGGGTACAGTATAAAGTTCATCTATATTTATGGGTACTTTTACGGTATATCCCCTTGCTGCCACGATGGTCAGGGGCACCACTATGCACCTGGCCCAGTAACTCATCTCATAGATATTAAAGGTGAAGACGGTGGGGAAGAGCATCATCTCCACAGGGGTGGCAGGGGCCCACTTCCAATCCAGTTGCCCAAATATGGCCAGGTATATCTTGGTGAAGGCATTGCATTTCATCACCCCACCCAGGTTCAGTATGCACTGACGGGCCTTTTGCATAAAGGGCTGTGTGGGAGAGTAACCAGCCAGCTTCAGGGCGAAATAGGCCTTTGCCGAGGCACTTATCTCACTCGGGCCATTGGCATAAATATTCCATCCGCCATCGGGAAGCTGTTTCTTAAGTAAGTAATTCGCAGCCCGTTGTTGCTCCCGTTTATCTATCTCCCCAAGGAAGTGCATAAGGAGGATGTAGTCTGCAGTAAGTGTACTATCAGCCTCCAGCTCTCCCGCCCAGTGGCCATCGGGTTTTTGAGTCTTAAGGAAGTAGTCCTGGGTCTTGCAGATGGCCTCATCCAATCCACCGGCCGATTCCCTTAATCCCCCTAAATCTCCCTTTACTAAAGGGGGACTGAGGGGGATTACATCTGGGGCATTAAAGGCAAATCTCTCCAGGATACTCGGGGGTATCTCCTTCCCATTTCCGCCTGGTACGGCCAGGGTCTGCCAGTACATACTTACGCGGTCTAAAAAAGTGGGTATAAGGTCATCCATGGCTCTCAATTTTAAGTAAACTAATCACAATGTCAATAGTATGAGAATTTAGGTTTTCCTCACATAAATAAATTAAGTACCACAGTTCAAAAGCTTTTTTCAGTCCGTACCTAGACAAAGAAAAGACTTGACAAATATTGGGAGAAGGTCTAAATTTAGTTACGATAAGCGGCTGAGGGGATGTAAATGGAATACTCACCTTGCACTAACGGCAGGCCCGAAATAAGACCTCTTCTACCATTCAGGTTTGCCTTCCTCATTTTAATCCTCACAAGTATTTTCCTTCTGGTTTTTAGAGCAGAAGCTACCCAGTTTACTCTTAAGAGCGGAGAGGTCGTCTTCGGTGAAATTGAACAAAAAGAGATCTCCTTCAAAAGTAACTATGGGACGATAAAGATAAAAATTGAGAGTATAGAGTCCTTTTCTGATAATCAACTGAGGTTAAAGGATGGTAGCATTCTTCAGGGGGGCCTCGCTGATAAAAAGCTAAAAGTAAAAACAAATTCCACAACTTTATGTATTCAGTCTAAAGATATCGTTGCTATTAATCCTGCCGAAAGGCCTGCGACCCAGCAGGATGTGAAGACATTTCATGCATCTGAAGCGCAAACCCAAAAGGATGATGTGGCATCTCCTAAAAAATCTTTACAAGTTCCAGAAGACCCGCCTGAGGTAAGCAACCCCACTAAAGGACCACCAAGCACAGAGAAGCCAGAAAGACTGGAAAAAGCCGAAGCACCTATCAATCAATCAGAAAACCCTCCTCCTTGTCCGCTTAAAATTACCCTCAAGAACCAGGTAATAGTTGGTACTCTAAGACAGGAGACCCTCCCATTCAAAACCAGTCTCAGTACTATAAATGTACCTATAAAGGACGTAGTATCCCTCTGTGAGAGCAAATTAAAGTTAAAAAATGGTAGTACCCTTCTAGGCTCCATCCAGCAGGAAAAGTTGGGTATAGAGACCAAGTACGGCTTAGTAGAAGTAAACCCGATAGACATAGTCTCCATCCAGGCGCAAACCACCCAATTAGCTATAACGCTAAAGGAGGCCCCTCCATCTCAGCCGAAGAAGTTTCTCGTGGTGGAAAACCCTGCTGGGGTACGGATAAAAAGTGGGAGTTTTAGTAAGGGTAGTGCCCTACCAATATTCTCGGAGGATTCAGAAAAATTTATCATAAAAGCCGGTGCAGAAATACTCGCCATCCAGCGCAACGAGGCAATTATGAAGAATTTTAAAGTGATAACAGAACGACAACTAAAACAGTCTCCTAGTGCGCTGAGAAAGACTATAGCAGTGGCGGATTTTGAGAATAAGTCAAACTATAAAGGTAGTGTCGAAAAAGAAAAAAAAAGTAACGGTATCCAGAAACAGGTGCCGGTTGGGATGGCAGACCAGTTGACAGAAGCCCTGGTAAAGTCTGGGAGATTTATTGTTCTTGATCGTTCCATGCTGAAGGACGTTCTTAAAGAGCAAGAGCGGGCCTTAAGCGGACTTGCCACAAAAGTGACGGATGAACAGAATCAGGATTTAGTTGGGGCAGCAAAAGCTGGAGAGTTAACTCGTGCCCAGATTTTAGTAAAGGGTTCTATAACGGAATTTGACCCAGCTGAAAAGGGAGATGCACACGCATTTAGTTTTTCAATTTTGTCTCTAGGCTCAGCTAAGCAGACTGCCCATGTTGAAGTGATTATTTACCTTATAGATACTACAACCGGTCAGGTCATAGACTCTAAAAGGGCAGAGGGCAGGCAGGAATCTGAGGCCAGTGCATTTAGTATTGGAGACGAAGATGCAGGCTGGGGAAAAGAAACTTATAAACAAACCCCTATAGGACAGGCAATCCAGCAAGCCATAAATGATGCTGTGGAATACATAACCAGCAGATTAATACAAGAGCCCTGGCACGGGCGTGTGGTAAAAGTAAAAAACAAGGGACGCAGAGTCTTTATAAACTCGGGTTCTAGGTCGGGTATTCAGATGGGAATGGAGTTTGATGTATCTACAGGAGAGGAAATGGTGGACCCTGAGTCAGGGGTAAAACTGGGGATGTCTCTTGAACCCGTCTGTAGGATAAAGGTAGCGAAGGTTGATGAAAATTTTGCAGATTGTATGGTTATTGACGATGCTGGTTATGTACCGCAAATAAATGATGTTGTTGTGGAGGTTGGGGAAAGCGTTGTTTCCGAATACAGGCGCCCTAGTAAAAAGGAGGTTAAGCTGGAAGAGGAAGGTTCGGACATAAAGACACAAAAGGCCGCAGAAGAGTTATTGAAATTAAAGAAGCAAGGAAAGATATCGGCAGAAGAGTTTAACCAAAGGTGGAATCGCCTCTTGGGAGAGCAATAACAGGTCATGCTTAAAAAGTGGACAGTTTTACTATGCGGGAGCATGTTACCCATCATTCTCGGCTGTATGGAAGCGGCGTGGGTGGGCAAGAAAATGGACGAGTATGAAAAGAAACAAGAGGCACAGGCAAAAAAGGCTGAGGAAAAAGGGATGACCGGGACTCCCACAACCGGTAGTAAGGTCGTAGAAATACCTGTAGTTGCCGCCTCTGTCCCTACCGCTGAAGGAGAAAAGCCAAAGCTTACAACTTCAGAACCAGAAAAACCCTCTGGCCCACAGGTCGTCCTTAAGGACGGGAGCATAATTAAAGGAAACATAAAAGGAGAGATTGCCTTCCAGACAGAACTGGCCACCCTCAAGGTCAAAGGAGAAGACGTCCTCTCCTATATAGGTGGAACCCTCAAGTTGAAGGATGGCACAATCCTACAGGGAAAGATACAAGAG
>JAHFOV010000111.1:4008-4726 GCA_023261505.1 Planctomycetota bacterium | reverse complement strand
CTGAGGGTATAGCCGCAGACTATGATGCAGAAGGACATCTGGCAGGAATAGAGATATTGGACGCCATCAAACGTTTGGGCGATAAGGATATTTTCAGGCAAGTTATCCTTGAAGATGTTGCCCTAGGTAGGCCATGACTAGCCAAACTTAACATAACGTGTATAATGCGTTAAAACGCACCGTGCATTCCTTCTTATATGCAAGAGCCGTGCAAGCTATAGACTTTCATTAGTTGGAGGGGTAAAAATGGCTAAGAAACAACAGTATTCTCAAAACAAACAAAAAGAGAATTCCGAACGTAGACGTGCAACTTCTCTTTTTCCCAAAAATCCTCTGAAAGATGCCCTCCGAATCCCTGAAACTATTAGGGACCAGAATGCCGGTAAGCCCTTTAGTCGTATTCTTATGGCCAAAGCACTAGACTATAGCCCAAACAGTAGTAGCTTTCGGACTCTTATAATCTCGGCTAACAGGTATGGTCTTATTGAAGGCAATTATGCTTCAGAAACTATAGGTCTTTCTGAAATTGGTAAGTCTATTGTATGTCCGAGAACAGATGAAGAACAGAAAGCCACGATAAAAACTGCACTCTATAGCATTGAACTATTCAAAGAGTTTTTCGAAAAATTTAATGTGAACAAGATTCCTCGGAAGGACCTCCTATTCAACACATTAAACCGTGATTACGGTATCCCCGTCCAAGATGTGGAAGCATGTT
>JAHFOV010000111.1:0-3998 GCA_023261505.1 Planctomycetota bacterium | reverse complement strand
CTTAATAAAGAACGCTAAAGACCTTAACATACTAACCGAAGTGAAGGGTACAGAGTATGTGGAGGTATCTAAACTATCTCCTGCGAAGGTAGAAGTAGTAAAACACCAAGAAAAAGAAGAAGAAACGGATAAGAAACCCGAAGAATTTGAAAGAAAGGAAGACCTGGAACCAAAGACGTCTGAAGCGAAACTCGTTTCAGGATGGCAACCGAAAGTTTTCATTGGGCATAGCAAGAATAAAAATATTCTAGGGCAGATAAGACAAATTCTTGATTTTGGACAATTTGAGTATGTCATTGCAGAAGAAGTTCAAACTACTTCCATTCCCATACCCGAGAAAGTTTTCGGTCTAATGAAAGAGTGCAATTGCGCCATTATAAACGTAAGTGCTGATGAGAAGGAAAGGCTCACTACTGACACCTGTAAGATTAATGAGAATGTGCTTGTTGAGATTGGAGGTGCTTTCTTACGTTATGATAAAAGAGTAATATTACTTGTTGATAAAAAGGTTGCTCTGCCTTCTAATCTGCAGGGGTTATACAAATGTGAATATGAAGGAAATGAGCTTTCGTTTTCTGCAGCAACAAGCCTTCAGAATAGCCTCAAGGAATTTAGAAAGCCTGTAACAAAATAAGTCCAGTTTAATATTATGATGTACTTACATTTCTTAGTTCACAAATACTCATTCACCCTCCTATACCCCTCCATCTCCCTCTCAAATATTTCCCTTTCGGAGTTTAAGAAAAGCTGTCCCCTTTTCCATAGGTTTCTGAGGCCCCGGTACATAGAACCCAGTGGGCCCATGAGTTCTCTGTAAAGGGGGGTGGCTTCGGATAGAGTGTAATATTCCCTATGGAGCTTCCAGCGGACAAACTCCAGCTCCTTATCTGAAAGATGTCTTGTCCTTACATTGGCCCAGAAGCCGTTGTATCGCGTAAAGTCGTCAGGGTTAGTGACAAGGCCCTGCCTCAGGAGTTCTTCCCTTATGCCAGTCTTAGGGTAAGGGGTGAGAATCTGGTCAAAGTAAAAATCTACCCCTTGTTCCTTGAAGAATCTGAAATTTTCTTCTATATCTTGGAAGGTGTCTTCTGGGTTGCCCACTATCATTCCACCCACTATTAGTATCTTATTATCGTGTAGCAGGCGGATGGCCTTCTTATTGTACTCCACGATGTCTCCCTTTTTTAGCTGTTCCAGATTTCGCTTAGAGATGTTTTCTATACCAAGGAAGACAATCTTGAAGCCCGCATGGGCCATGGCCTTTGAGAGTTCGGGTATTGAGGCAATGCCCCTTGAGCTAACCTGTGCCCAATACCAAAGGTCGTTGTGTTTCTCTTTTATGATGGCCTCACAGAGTTCCAGAAACCTCTTTGGATTAAGGGTTATATTGTCATCTATCATGAGTACCATTTTGGCCCCAGCCCTCTTGCAGTTCTCAATGTCGGCTATTACCCTGGGGATTTCATAGGTCCTGAAGGTGGTGCCGTACATATGGTGCATACTGCAAAAATTACAGGTGAAGGTACACCCTCTGGAGGTCTCAAGGGTGTCCAGTGTGATATTGTAGTAATTGTTACCGTGCCAGATTCTCTTAGACCTGTCGGGTAAGGGTAAGGTCTTCAGGTCCAAGAGGGGCCTTCGAGGGTTGTGGTTCCAGACGCCGTCCTCTTTATAGGCAAGGCCTTTGATAGAGCTAAGATTTCCTTTCCCTTCCAGGGCCTCCACCAGCTCCTTAAAGGTTGCCTCGCCTTCGCCATAAATTATGAAATCAAAGAGTTCGCCATCTTCGCTGGCACTTATCTCGTGACTCATTAGGGTGGCGTGGTAGCCTCCGAGACAGATGTAGGGGCAGGTGTGAAACCTGCCCCTACAATATTCCCTTATCAATTGGGCGATCTTTCTGGCAGTATGGTATTGAAAGGTCATGGAGGATATACCTATCAGATGGGGCTTGGAGGTGTTAATGGCCTCGATAACGGATTCCCGAACGGTGTTCCTCCTGTTGACCAGGTCGCCTACATAGACATTATGTCCTGGAGGCAAACTGGCGGCTATAGAGCAAAGCCCGAGGTGGGGAGCCTTTAGCGTGCTCTGGGCAATAAAGGGCAGAAAATCAGGCATGTTAAAAAGCAGGATGTTCACGCCGGTTTATTGGCAAATACAATAGAAATGTCCCTGGGTAAGGGGAGTTTGGGCCAGCTAATTGACTGGAAGCCTGCCTCCTGGAGCCAGCCCTTTATCTCATTAAAGGTATAAGTGCAGCCCTTCTCTGTGTAAAGGAGCATGTTCAGGGCAAAGGCGGAGGCAAAGGGCGGGTTAGCTTTATCTTCCTTTAAGATGAAGTCTTGAATCATTACCTTCCCCCCTGGGTTCAGGGATTTGTATACCTTCTTCATCAAAGCCAGGTTCTCTTTCTCTCCTTCAGAATGGATGATATGGGAGAGGAAGGCGACGTCAAATCCCTTTGGTAATGATTTATTATAATCCCCGGGAAGGAGTGAGATTCTGTTTTTCATACCATGACTGACAACAAATTCCCTGGTTACCTCAAGGGTTTTGGGAAGGTCAAGGATGCTGGCAGTGAGGCCAGGGTTTGCTTTACAGAAGTGAATGGAGAAGGCGCCTGAGCCTCCACCTATGTCCAGGAAGGTCTTAGCACCTTTAAGGGGAACCAACTTAGCCAATGACTCTGCGTGGCCCATTGCTGTGTTGTGCATGGCGTGGATAAAGGCCCTGGTTACAGCCGGGTCCTCTAAATACATCTGATGCTGGCTGATGGGCTTGCCTTTACGCAGAGATTCCTCTAGTTGACTCCAGCCCTCCCAGATAGTGTTATGGAAATTTAATATATCACCCACATAGTAGGGGCGGATTTTAAACCCGCCCCTGCCCTTCACGAGGATTTCCTTACCCGAAGGGGTATTGTAGTATAATGTGCGACCTGAGGGAGCGTCCTTCTTACCTAGAATTTTCACCCCCACCAGGGCGTTTAGAAGGAGCTCCATAGCCCTGGAGTCACAGGAGGTTTTCCTGGCCAATTCCCTTGCCGAGAGGGTAGATTCTCCCAGGCGGTTAAAAATGTCCAGTTTTACTGCGACCAGGAGGGCCTTGGCATAAAAGTAAGAATATCCAAGTTCTATTACCTGGCTCCTAAAGTTTTGTAGGGTTTTATTCATTTTCTGTCTACTTGTTTCATCTCATTTTGGAAAGGTCGAAATTCACTTGGCGCTCTCCCCCTCTTGGGTTAATGAGGAGGAGTGTGACCGCGGCATTCGGGTTTATATCCTTGAGGGGAAATTCGTAGGAGCAGAGGGCCCTGAAGACGGGTGGGGCCATTGGTCTCCAACCATAAGGTTCAGCCAGAGGATTTTCTTTGTAGATGGGCTGGATAATATGCTCATCGTAGAGGAGGACGGCATGAAAGGACTGGGCAAAATCGGCCATGCTTCCGTAAAGAGAGGCGCGGAAGGCCAGCCTTCCCTCAGCCTTTGATAAGATTGCATCGATTTCCTCCGGGCGGAGCTCCCTGGAGTCTTTGGCAGCGCCCCTGGCCGCCAAAGCAAGGAGGTTATACTTGGTATAGACCACGACGCTCTCTCCGCTACCCTGCAAAATCACCGTCCATTCCTTGAGGAACTTCTCGTCGTCGTATTCCTTGTGGGTTCTGCCGTACTCAATGGCCTGTTTTATTTGTTCGGCAGTCAGGTCTGTCCAGAAGGCTAGAGCAGGGTCTGCAAGTAAAGGAAATGTAAGAAGACAGACAGTTAGGGGAAAAGACGCGTGTGTCCAAGTCTTTGCCATTTTTATGTATTTGGATAGCTTTGAGACCCTTAATTCCTATTTACATATTACAAATTACAACTGCAAAACTGGGTAGCATAAAATTAAGGAAATTTTATATTTGTAATCTTAAATTTGCAATTTAATTGTTTTCCCTTTGAAATTCCCCCCAAAATTATTTTTTACTAAACCGCTTTCAATTTCCTATTAAAACAAAG
>JAHFOV010000110.1 GCA_023261505.1 Planctomycetota bacterium | reverse complement strand
CTGCCTTGTTTGAGATGTCCCATCCGAGGGCTTCAAAGAGGGGGTTTATAAAATCTTCCCGTGTCTGGGCCTCAAGATAGTCCTTAGAAAGATAGTAGTGTTTGTCCCTATCAAATTTTTCTACCAGGGAGCGGATGTTTCTCCTGACTGTGGATGTATCCATAAAGTGATTTAAATATTACATTCTTGAGAGAAAGGCAAGGGGTTTTAATTGTTTCTTTGTAGGGGCGAACCTGTGTGTTCGCCCATCGGGTTGACACACAGGTCAACCCCTACAATCCGCCCAATCGTAGGGGCAATTGTTCAAAGCGCAGAGTTCTCTTATTTAGGAGAGAATCTGCTCATGGCAATTTCGGAAGGTCTTACTTCTCCAACACAGGCTGGTGGCATCCATGGAATAAGGCCTTTTAAGAACCTGTAGACAAGCTCCACTCCACCCCAGTCCTTAAGGATTTTGTGATAAGTCTTTTGCCCCATCATGAAGTCTATGAGTACGTTCACCAGTGTCCTGTCTTTTTCTGCGGCGTGGATAAGCAGGGGGAGGAGGCCGTAACCTTCTCCGAAAAGTACGAGCCTGCGAACTGCCCGTCCATAGGGTAAGTCCTTGACTATGTCTGAGAAGGCATGGAGATAGTGGTAAAGGAAGGCATCATGAGATATACCTACAGTTAGCATAACTTCTGCTGCCTTTGCCCCGGTGACACAGGCGGCATTAATGCCGTTACCTTTGTAGGCCCTTACCAGCCCCGCTGCATCACCCACAGTGACATACCTATCGCCGTAGCTGTGCCTGGCAGGTTCAAGGGGGAAGGCTATAGGCTGGGAGACTAATCTGTGACCAGTACTTATTATTTCTGGAGGCACAAGCTCTGCAACCTCAGGAAGTTTCAGAAATCTCTCCAGGGAGTGATAGTTCACCTTTGCGCCGGCTATGTTTATTATAAAGTGAGTTAGTTTTGGTGTAACTACACCGAATTCCACCTCATTCATGGAAGGCAAGAATACATGGATATAGTCTTCACATCCTCTAAGATACTCTACCTGGGCAGGAATCTTTGTCATGATGGAGTAAAGGGCTCTGGGTCTGCGGTATGGGGTGACCTTCTCAAGGAGTTTGGCAGTGGAATTATCTAAACCAAAGGCCCCAACTAATACGTCTCCACGCATCCCACCTCCCTCTCCTTCTACGGCCACTTCCTTGTGGTTTATCTTTATATCTTTTATTAGGCCTGGGATAATTTTTACTCCCATCCGGGCGGCCACTGCAAGTAGGTAAGCGTCTATGGCTACGTTATGGGCCACGTACGAAAGGTTCCCTCCCATATAGAGCTTAATGCTGTATCTGCCTGAGTGGAGATAGTAGCCCACTATCTTCCTGGCCACTAACTGGCAGGGGAAAGGTATCCCAAGGGTTTGTTCCAGTGTCTGTACAATAGGTGGGGCCAGTACGCCAACCCGTTTTATGCAATCCGGGCCGAACTGTATTCCTTCATAAAGGACAACCTCTATATCTCTGCCCAGCTTCCTACTCAGGTTTTTTAGGGCAATGGCACAGCTACTACCTGCTGGCCCACCACCAATTATTATAACCCTCTGACCGTCTTCTAAAGGTTCTAGTCTCATGAGCCTTATTTGGTCCTTTTAAAGGATGGAGTCCCCCGTAAAAGATTAATAAGCCAACGTTGCCTGCCATTTTTGTACACCCACCCAAGGCGGATTTAATTTCCCCTTCCTTATGCTGAGGGACAGGGGGAAGGTATCATTCACTACAATCCGAACATTCCACCATCGCTGAGAAGAGAGTAAAAAACAGCAATTTTAGAGGACTTTTCTCAAAAAATCATTCTAATTTACAATGATTATGAAGTCAAACGGAATAAAAATCGTGTGTTTTTACTAAATGTGGTATATCTTTGGAAGCACTTCCTTAAGTCCTGGCAGTGTGGATTATATTCATTAAACAGAACTGTGCAGAAGACTTACGAAATCATCGGAAGGATATACGATTTGATAAAAAAATGCGAAGAAGGTCTTTTTGCAAGACCTTCTTCGCCGTGAGGGGAATATTTTATTTCTTACCGCCCTTTTTGCCTGCTACCTTCGCAGTTTTTTTCACTGTGATTCACCTCCTTTCGCCATTTTTGTTTTTCTGCCCCAATTTTGGCAAAAATATAAGAAAAATGCAAGCAAAATCAAGCTAATTTTAACAAATAAAAAGAATTTTAAGTAAACAAAGTTTGTTTTAAGAGCCTTTTTAGGCAAATGTGGTGACAATGCCAGGACGCATTACAAGATTTCTTTCCATTAGAAAGGATTTTACCTGTGAGATGGAAAACATCTTGTAGTGAAATACGGAGGCTGCAAGGGCGGCGTCAGCCTTACCCCGAGTTAGAACCTCATAAAAGTGCTCAAGTTTGCCTGCACCACCTGATGCGATTATAGGTATGTGAATGGCCTCGGACACCATGCGGGTGAGTTCATAATCATAACCGTCCTGGGTGCCATCGCAATCCATACTGGTGAGGAGTATCTCTCCCGCACCCCTACTCTCCACCTCTTTGGCCCAGGCAATTGCATCTCTCCCTGTGGGGGTGCGACCTCCATTTATATATACCTCCCACCCGCCCTCTCTCCTCTTAGCATCTATGGCTACTACTATGCACTGACTCCCAAAACGTCTTGAGGCGCGGTTAACTAAATCCGGGTCTTTTACTGCTGCCGTATTTATTGATACTTTATCTGCCCCTGCCTTAAGGAGTCGGCGTATGTCCTCTATTGTCCTTATTCCCCCACCCACGGTTAAAGGTATAAAGACCTCAGCCGCGGTGTTGGCCACCACGTCTATTATTATATCCCGCTCCTCGGCAGAGGCGGTGATGTCCAGGAAGACTATCTCATCCGCCCCCTCTTTATCATAGAATGCAGCAATCTCCACAGGGTCACCGGCGTCCCTGAGGTTAAGGAACTTAGTACCTTTTACAACCCTCCCAGCCTTAACATCGAGACAGGGAATTAGGCGTTTGGCTAGCATCTGTTAATTTCAGAAGATATTAGTGATAAATAGAATCAACAATTACACCAGTCATTTTACCTCACTATTTCAATAACACCAAATTTTTTTCCCCGGTCATCAAGGACCAGCCCGTAATTTTATTGTTCCACGGAGCGCCCGAAGCACGATTCAGAATGACCATGTAAGGAAACCGGACGGTGTCAATTAGTGAGATAAACTCGGATGGGAAAGGGGCAGAACTTTGTCTGCCCCTTTTTCTTTTAACCCTTATTTCCCCTTAGAACTACCTTGAGTGGATGTGTGAACCTTCCTTCATAGGCTCGTACTTGTGGGCCTCTTTATACTTCTCTGCCTTCTCAATGTCTCTGACATGGGTATGGCAGTCTGTACAGACGGTGGTCATCTGTATGTATTTGTAATGGGCGCCTTCTAGATTCCCTGCCCTTGCAAGCGACAATAGTTCACTGGCGACTTTGTGGAATTCAGTATCGTGAGTTTTAAACTCACCCTTGGTCTTTTCTTCTGTCCATCCCACAGCCTCACAAACGTTTAGCAGGCCACTTGCTCCTTTCTCTATTCTTACAAAATCCTCCATAGCAATCCCGGAAAGCACATCCTGCGTGTGAAGTAACTTGAGCTGCATCTCCTCCTGTAATGTCCTTCCCTGCGCAGGCGCCAGATGGATTGAACTACTGACCAGACAAAATAAAGCTAATAATGCACAAATACTAATAACCCTCCTCATACTACACCTCCATTCCTAAAGGTTTTTTGGCTTAAGCACCAACAACAAATTAACATCTTTACCAGCACGCACAAAATCTCTGGTAACTATCATCAATTTCTATTATATTTTGCATACAGAAGCAAGCCTAAGGAGCGCCTTTATTGTATATCTAAACTTCAGTTGTGTTTAGACATTGCGTCCCTTTTTATTGTTAGAAACTCTTAAAGGAGCAGGAGCATCACAATTTACTTCCCTCCCCCTTGATGGGGGAGGGAAGGGTGGGGGTGACCCCCTCCCTCTACCCCCTCCTACCAGAAGGGGGTTTTCTATTTTCCTCTTAACGAAATAAAAAGATGTGTCTGAATTTATATTCGAAGGTTGTACCTATCGATCATTTCGGCTTTACAGTTTTTTAAGGCTATGACTTCGATTAAAACCAAATCGCTGCTAATCAAAAACGGCCATGTTTTAGACCCCGCCACAGGGCTTGATTCAGTTACAGATATCCTTGTGAAGGAAGGCCGCATATCACTAATCGCCCCCGACATTCCCCCGGAAGAAGAGGAAATAATAATTGATGCAAGGGGCAAATATGTTGTGCCAGGGCTGATTGACTGCCATGTCCACCTGAGAGATTTTGAGGAGTGTCAGAGGGAGACTATTGCCTCCGGCACAAGGGGAGCAGCGATGGGAGGTTATACCACTGTTGTTTGTGAAGCCAATACCAAGCCCCCTCAGGATTCTTACGAAAGACTTGAGGCCTTGAGGGAAAAGGTTGAAAGGGAGGCCCTTTGCAGGGTGTATGCAAAGGCGGCCATTACCAGAGGCAGGAAAGGGGACATTTTGACCGATTTCAAGGCCCTAAAAGGTCATCCCATGGTCGTGTCCCTCTCCGAGGACGGTAACCCCATCGTGGAAGAAGAGCTAATGAAAGAGGCCTGCCGTCAGGCCACTCGTTATCAACTTCCACTAAGCCTCCACTGTGAG